>CP085928.1:1342500-1717500 GCA_020735665.1 Lachnospiraceae bacterium GAM79 | reverse complement strand
TTTAAGTGAGAATCTTAAAGGCCGAATATCTAAGGTTTCCAGGGTAAAGCTGATCTTCCCTGGGTAAGTCGGGGCCTAAGGCGAGGACGAAAGTCGTAGTCGATGGATAACAGGTAGAAATTCCTGTACCACATACAAACAGAATTGTGGGGACGCAGAGAGAAAGCCAGAGCCGGAAATGGAAAAGCCGGTGCAAGCGAGGTATCCGTAAGGGAGGCAAATCCCCCTTGCAAGGAGAAGACGTAATGCGGAGTGAACTATAAGTAACGAAGCTGGTGAGCTAGCTGCCAAGAAAAGCCGCTATTGTTTTGTATGTGCCCGTACCGTAAACCGACACAGGTGGATGAGGAGAGAATCCTAAGGCCGGCGGGAGAAGTGTTGTTAAGGAACTCGGCAAAATGACTCCGTAACTTCGGGAGAAGGAGTGCCACAGAGATGTGGCCGCAGAGAAATGGCCCAAGCAACTGTTTAGCAAAAACACAGGTCTATGCAAAACCGAAAGGTGAGGTATATGGGCTGACGCCTGCCCGGTGCTGGAAGGTTAAGAGGAGAGCTTAGCGCAAGCGAAGGTTTGAATTTAAGCCCCAGTAAACGGCGGCCGTAACTATAACGGTCCTAAGGTAGCGAAATTCCTTGTCGGGTAAGTTCCGACCCGCACGAAAGGCGTAATGATTTGGGCACTGTCTCGACAACACACCCGGTGAAATTGAAATACCAGTGAAGATGCTGGTTACCTGCGCCAGGACGGAAAGACCCCATGGAGCTTTACTCCAGTTTGATACTGGGATTCGGTACTGTCTGTACAGGATAGGTGGGAAGCTAGGAAATGATGACGCCAGTTGTCATGGAGCTGACCTTGGGATACCACCCTTACAGTACTGGGTTTCTAACCTGCAGCCGTGACCCGGCTGGGGGACAATGTCTGACGGGGAGTTTGACTGGGGCGGTCGCCTCCGAAAGGGTATCGGAGGCGCTCAAAGGTTCCCTCAGAATGGTCGGAAACCATTCGAAGAGTGCAAAGGCAGAAGGGAGCTTGACTGCGACACCGACGGGTGGAGCAGGTACGAAAGTAGGACTTAGTGATCCGGTGGTATAACGTGGGATTGCCATCGCTCAACGGATAAAAGCTACCCTGGGGATAACAGGCTTATCACTCCCAAGAGTTCACATCGACGGAGTGGTTTGGCACCTCGATGTCGGCTCATCGCATCCTGGAGCTGTAGCAGGTTCCAAGGGTTGGGCTGTTCGCCCATTAAAGCGGTACGCGAGCTGGGTTCAGAACGTCGTGAGACAGTTCGGTCCCTATCCGGCGTGGGCGTAGGATATTTGAGAGGAGCTGTCCTTAGTACGAGAGGACCGGGATGGACGGACCGCTGGTGTATCTGTTGTTGACCAACAGCATGGCAGAGTAGCCAAGTCCGGCAGGGATAAACGCTGAAGGCATCTAAGCGTGAAGCCCCCCTCAAGATTAGATATCCCATTCTTTAAAGAAATAAGACCCCTTGAAGACTACGAGGTTGATAGGTCTGAGGTGTAAGTGCGGTAACGCATTCAGCTGACAGATACTAATAGGTCGAAGACTTATCCTGAGAGGTTCGAAAGATAAGCGAGAAAGAGATTGGAGAGAATGAAGTCGCAAGACTTTCTGTATGAAATTCTGAAGGTACATGAAATAAAAAGTATTGACATCAACCTGAATCTGTGTTAGGCTTGATGAGTACGCCGTGGTATACCAGGTGTTATTCCTCGATAGCTCAATGGTAGAGCACTCGGCTGTTAACCGAGGGGTTGTAGGTTCGAGCCCTACTCGGGGAGCTAATCTTATAAGGCCCCATGGTCAAGCGGTTAAGACATCGCCCTTTCACGGCGGTAACACGAGTTCGAATCTCGTTGGGGTCATTTAATTTAATATGCCGATGTGGCTCAATTGGCAGAGCAGCTGATTTGTAATCAGCAGGTTATCGGTTCGAGTCCGATCATCGGCTTTTTGCTGAAAAGCAAAAAATGGGTGGATTCCCGAGTGGCCAAAGGGGACAGACTGTAAATCTGCTGCGTAATGCTTCGGTGGTTCGAATCCACCTCCGCCCATTTCTTTTTTATTTATATCGCGGGGTGGAGCAGTCTGGAAGCTCGTCGGGCTCATAACCCGAAGGTCATAGGTTCAAATCCTGTCCCCGCTACTATTATGTAATATGCCCAGATAGCTCAGTTGGTAGAGCAGAGGACTGAAAATCCTCGTGTCGCTGGTTCGATTCCAGCTTTGGGCATGACTTTGAAAAGCTGAAATCATAACGATTTCAGCTTTTTCTTTTATCTGTAAAAAGATTGAAAGAAAATCAGATTCAGATGTTGATAAATAAGGAGTGTGCAGTATGGAGTTTAATGTTGGTCAGGTAATTAAGATGAAGAAGCCGCATCCATGTGGTGCAAATGAATGGGAGATCCTTCGCGTTGGTATGGATTTTCGTTTAAAATGTAAAGGGTGTGATCATCAGGTGATGGTATCGAGAAAACTGGTTGAAAAGAATTTTAAAGGTTTTATAGAATAGCAAAAAAGTATTGAAATAATGCTGAAATAATAGAAAAAATCCTTGCAACCCGGGAATTTTTATGATATTATTTTGTTCTGTGATGTGTTAATAATCATATATTTCCTTGCTCATATATCATATATGGGCCAGAGACCATAAGGAGGTGCAATTACATGAACAAGTATGAGTTAACTTTAGTAGTTAATGCAAAGATTGATGAGGATGCTAGAACAGCAGCAGTTGAGAAAGTAAAGGCTTACATCGAGAAAGCTAATGCAACTATCACTAATGTTGAAGACTGCGGACTTAAGAAGCTTGCTTATGAGATCCAGAAGATGGGCGAAGCTTACTATTACTTCATTCAGTTCGATGCAGAAGCTGATGTACCAGCACAGCTTGAAGCTAATGTTCGTATCATGGAGCCTGTTCTCAGATATCTTTGCGTTCGTTTAGACGCTGAGTAATAGGAGGAATTCCGTATGAATAAAGTAATTTTAATGGGTCGTTTAACAAGAGATCCAGAGATCAGATATTCTCAGGGGAATGATCAGATGGCAATTGCCAGATACACTCTCGCTGTAGATAGACGTTTTAACAGAAATGGTGATCAGACCGCAGATTTTATTAACTGTGTTGCTTTTGGCCGTTCAGCAGAATTTGCTGAAAAGTATCTGAAACAGGGTACAAAGATTGTGGCTACTGGAAGAATCCAGACAGGCAGTTATACCAATAAAGATGGAAACAAAGTATATACAACAGATGTTGTTATCGAAGATCAGGAATTTGCTGAGAGCAAAGGAAGTTCTTCATCAGATGGCGGAAGTTATCAGCCAGCTGGCAGACCTTCACCTGCAAATGCAAGCGCAGAAGGTTTTATGAGTATTCCGGAAGGTATAGAGGATGATTTACCATTCAAGTAAAGAAGGAGGTAAATACAATGGCTTATACAAAGACAGATAGAGCAGACGCTCCAATGAAGAGAAGAAATATTCGTAGAAGAAAGAAAGTATGTGTATTCTGTGCAGATAAGACTGCTGTTATCGATTATAAAGATGCAAACAAGTTAAAGAGATACATCTCTGAAAGAGGTAAGATTCTTCCTAGAAGAATTACCGGTAACTGTGCTAAGCATCAGAGAGCTTTAACTGTAGCAGTTAAGAGAGCAAGACAGATTGCAATTTTACCATACGTAGTAGATTAATCTATATTCATTGGTTACACCGTAAGGTGCATACAATCTGAAAAAATGAAGGATGGTTGTGAAGTGATTCACAATCATCCTTTTTTACATTAAATAAGCAAGGCATAGATTTTGTATTTACACGAAAATCTATGCCTGACTCGTTTAACGAAATATTGACGTCTTGAACCATCCGGGATTTAATTTTGATTAAAGATATTATATAATATAGAAGATATAGTAATATTATTAGATAAAAAACAAATGAATAATCAGGAATATGAAAAAGAGAATAGCACAAAAAGAATGCAAGGAGACCTCTATGGTAGAGAAGATCGTACAGATAGATCATATTACAAAAAAATATAAGGAATGTACAGTATTGGATGATGTATCATTGTCTATACGGATAGGAGATGTCATTGGGCTGGTGGGCGGCAACGGAGCAGGTAAAACGACATTGATGAGGGCGATTGCAGGAAGCATTCCGGTTGATTCGGGAGAAATCATTTTTTCAGGAGAACGAAGAACTCAGGATGTAGGAACGCTGATTGAGAATCCGAATATATATACCGATATGTCAGGAATCGAGAATCTTCGATATTTCGGCAGATTATTTGGGGTAGAGGATGAAACGGTATATGAGAGCCTGTTGCAGCAGATGGGGCTTGCAGAAGCTGGAAAGAAATTGGTTGGCAGGTATTCACTTGGAATGAAACAGAGACTTGGCATAGCGGTTGCAATGCTCGGTGATCCGAGGCTTTTGATCTTAGATGAGCCATTAAATGGTTTGGATGTACAGGGGATGCAGGATCTGGAAGAACGTCTGTTGGCAATGCATGAGAATCGGTCAATCGGAATATTGATCAGCAGCCATGTGATCGGCGAATTGGTAAAACTTTGCAATCGGTATCTGGTTATGGATCATGGCAGAATCTGTATGGAATATACAAGGGAAGAACTGCTTCAACAGGCAGGCAGCGAGGAAGCAGTTGAGAATTATATTATTACACGATTCCAGAAATCAATGTAAACAAATAGCATAAGTGTAGAAATAGAATATCAAATATTATAAAAAAATAACTATGGTAGATTCGGATAATAAAATAAATACAATAGGTTTAAATGGCAGGAGATTTGAATAACAAGAGATTTGAATAACAAGCTGTACAGAAAATAACAGGTAAGACGGAAAGGCAGGAAACAGATGATGAATCAGATCATTCGTGCAGAGAATTACAGAATCAGGAAGAATAAGACATTTCGTATTGCATGCATTGTGATCATTGGGATGGTATTGGTTGGATTTGGATTATTTTATGCTGCAACACATATTATATCCGGAGAACTGATGGAAGCAGCAGGTGGATACGATACGGATCTTAATGCATTTACAGATTTAAATCTGTTTGACTGTGCGGGAATTGCTGCTTCACTGATGCAGGTGCTTTCCATTTTATATGCGATTGTGATCACGATTATGATAGGGGCGGAGAAACGGAATGGGATCTATTCGCTGATGCTGGAACGCGGATATCAGGCATGTCAGATCTATATGGGTAAATTATATGAGACAACGGTGATAGCGGGCATCAGTTATCTTTTATATGTAGCAGTATCGTTGATTGCCGGGGCGATATTCTGGCATGGAACGATCGAACGCGAGGATGTGACAGGATTTATCCGAGTGTTTCTTTTAATGCTTGTTATGTATGTAGTTTCTTCCTATATCTATATGGCAGTTGCGATGAATGTAAAAAATGCAGGAATGGCAGTTGCGGTGAATCTCATTATTGTACTTTTATTCTCAACAGTGATAACAGGTCTGGATCAGATTCTTGCTGATGGAGATGTGTTTCTCCGCAAGTACTGGCTCTTATCCGCAATCGAACAGTTTGCCTATATCGATCATACAGATACAACTGTGCGGGAAACTATAACAGGATTGATAGAAGCGGTCGGCTATGGCGGGCTTGCGGTGTTTATTGGCAATACTGTATTTACAAAGAAAAAAAGATAAAAATAGAAAATGAACGCTGCCGGCTATGTGAAGATATTTGACCGATAAGCCTTATGATAAAGTGTGGTTTTCGTTGACAAAATAAAGGGATGCGTTTATGATTATTAAGAACTTTAATGTGGATGGAGTCTGTCCACAGGAAAGAATGCAACAGTGGAATACTTTTATATAACCAGACGCTGCATTATATCAACATTAAGTAATGAAAAGGAGTATATTATGGGTAAGTACACGAAAGCAGATATCTTAAGGATGGTAAAAGAAGATGATGTAGAGTTTATCAGACTTCAGTTTACAGATATTTTTGGAGACCTTAAGAATGTTGCTATAACTTCAAGTCAGATTGAAAAAGCACTGGATAACAAGATTATGTTTGATGGTTCTTCTATTGAAGGATTTGCAAGAATCGAGGAATCCGATATGTATCTCTATCCAGATTATGATACATATGAGACTTTCCCTTGGAGACCACAGCAGGGTAAGGTTGCCAGACTGATCTGTGATGTTTATAAGCCGGATGGCACTCCATTTGAAGGTGATCCAAGATATGTTCTGAAGAAAGCATTGAAGGAAGCTGCTGATATGGGTTACATGATGAACGTAGGTCCAGAATGTGAGTTCTTCCTGTTCCAGACAGATGAGAATGGCTTACCAACAACGAATACTTACGAGCGTGCAAGCTATTTTGATCTTGGACCACTTGATTTCGGTGAGAATGCCAGAAGAGATATGGTATTGACACTGGAACAGATGGGATTTGAGATTGAAGCTTCCCATCATGAGGTTGCTCCTGCACAGCATGAGATAGATTTCAAGTATGGCGAGGCATTAAAGACTGCCGACAGCATCGAGACATTTAAGCTCGTTGTTAAGACAATTGCCAAGAAGCATGGTCTGTGTGCTACATTTATGCCAAAACCAAAGTATGGCGTATGTGGTTCCGGTATGCATATGAATATGTCTTTATCAAAGGATGGCAAAAATATATTTGCAGATGATAATGATAAGCTTGGTTTAAGCCAGGAAGCATATTACTTCATCGCAGGTATCATGGAACATATGAGAGAGATGACAGCAATCACAAACCCATTAGTAAACTCTTATAAGAGACTGGTTCCTGGTTATGAAGCCCCAATTTATATTGCATGGTCAGCAAAAAACAGAAGCCCACTGGTTCGTATCCCAAGTGCAAGAGGAGCAGGAACAAGAGTAGAACTTCGTTGCCCGGATCCAACAGCAAATCCATATCTGGCAATGGCTGTATGCTTAAAAGCCGGATTAGACGGAATCAAGAGACAGCTTCCGCTTGTACCAAGTGTTGACAGCAATATCTTTGAATTAACAAGAGAAGAAAAGAAAGCAAGACACATCGAGAGCCTTCCGGCAAACTTAAGAGAAGCTGTTTTATGTATGAGAGACAGTGACTTCATGAAGGAAGCACTTGGTGAGCATATCTTTACACGTTACACATCAGCAAAATTAGATGAGTGGAACGAATATACCAGACAGGTCACTGACTGGGAGATCAGCAATTACCTTTACAAAGTCTGATCAGAAGCCGGTATGTTTAAGTAAAACCGAAGAAGAACAAGGAGTAATACAGACACCCATTTTATGGGTGCCTGTGTTGCTATATTATAGAATCAATTTGTTCCATGAAAATATAAGGAACTGAAACTGGTCGGGTGAGAGGTTGCTGTTTTGGTAAATGTAATTGTACTATTTGCAAAAATAGAAGAAGCAAAGAGCATAAAAAATCTTTTGGTTCGACATGGAATCAATGTAACTCAGGTATGTACGACCGGAGCACAGGCGGCGCAGGCAGCAGATGCGTGTGATGATGGTCTTATTATATGCGGATACCAGTATCCGGATATGTTATTTTCGGAGCTGGCGGCAAATATACCGGATTATTTTGATATGCTTGTGATTGCATCTCGTGTGCATTACGAGGCGTGTAGAGAAAGTGGAATTACATGCCTGCCGATGCCACTTCGTACACAGGATTTTATCAATACTGTTTCACTGATGGTTGAAAATATTCTGTGGGAGCGTAAGAAACGCAAGACAAAACCAAAGGAACGTACAGAAGAAGAAAAAAAGGTAATTAAGGCTGCAAAACTGAAATTAATGGATGATAATGGATTTGATGAGCAGGGCGCTCATCGGTATCTGCAGAAAAAGAGCATGGATAATGGTATCAATATTGTTGAAATGGCATATATGATACTGGAACATACAGCACTGTTTTAAGGAGGCACGAATATGAAGTTTACAAAGATGGAAGGTCTTGGAAACGATTATGTGTACATAAATTGTTTTTCAGAGAAGGTAGAAAATCCTGAGAAACTGGCGATTGCCATGAGTGACCGGCATTTTGGTGTTGGAAGTGATGGAGTGATCCTGATTAAGCCATCCGATAAAGCAGATTTTACAATGGATATGTATAATGCAGACGGTTCCAGATCTGAGATGTGTGGAAATGGTATCCGTTGTGTAGGAAAGTATGTATATGACTATGGACTTACCGATAAGACGTCGATATCTGTAGAGACACTTGCCGGAATCAAATATCTGGATTTTGTGATAAAGGACGGCAAGGTTGATATGGTAACAGTTGACATGGGTGCACCGATCCTCAAGGCAGATCAGGTGCCTGTGCGTTCAGATAAAGAGCAGGTGATTGATGAGAAGATCACAGTAGCAGGTGTGGATTATCATATGACCTGTGTATCCATGGGAAATCCACATGCAGTTATGTTCGTAGACGATACAGAACATTTCCCGTTGGAGGAAGCTGGTCCGTTATTCGAGCATCATGAAGTATTTCCGAACCGTGTGAATGCGGAGTTTGTTCAGGTGATCGACCGTCATACTGTAAAGATGCGTGTATGGGAGAGAGGAACCGGAGAGACACTGGCATGCGGAACCGGAGCATGTGCAACAGCCGTTGCATGTGTATTAAATGGCAAGACAGATGATGAGGTAACCGTAAAATTATTAGGCGGCGATCTGATCATCCGCTTTGATAGAGAGAACAATAAAGTATACATGACAGGTCCTGCCAGGGTAGTTTTTGACGGCGAGACTGACAGATTTTAGGAGGAAATGACATGTTTAAGGCAAATGAGAATTATCTGAAGCTTCCGGGAAGTTATTTATTTTCAACAGTAGCAAAGAAACAGAGAGAGTACAGTGCGGCACATCCTGATAAGAAGATCATCCGTTTGAGCATTGGAGATGTAACACAGCCGCTTGCTCCTGCTATTATTGAGAGACTTCATTCGGCTGTAGATGAGATGGCGGTAGCAGAGACATTTAAGGGTTATGCACCGGATCTTGGATATGAATTCTTAAGAAATACCATCGTAAAGAATGACTATATTGACCATGGAGTTGATATTTCTGCTGATGAGATCTTTGTAAGTGATGGTGCAAAGAGTGATTCTGCAAATATTCAGGAGATTTTTGCACCGGAAAGCAAGATTGCTGTATGTGATCCTGTTTATCCTGTTTATGTAGATTCAAATGTAATGGCAGGCAGAACCGGAACTTATGATAAAGAGACCGGACTCTGGAGCGATGTGATCTATATGCCTTGTCTGGAGGAGAATGGATTTGCACCGGAATTCCCGAAGGAGGAGCCGGACATTATCTATCTGTGTTTCCCAAATAATCCGACAGGAGCAACCATCAGCAAAGCACAGCTTCAGGAATGGGTTGACTACGCAAATAAGATCGGAGCTGTGATCATTTATGATGCAGCATACGAAGCATATATCAGCGAAGACGATGTACCACATTCCATCTACGAGTGTGAAGGTGCAAGAACCTGTGCGATCGAGCTTCGAAGCTTTTCGAAGAATGCAGGATTTACCGGAACTCGTCTTGGATTTACAGTTGTGCCAAAGGATCTGAAGGATGCAAATGGTGTTGCACTTCATGGTTTATGGGCAAGAAGACATGGAACCAAGTTCAATGGTGCTCCATATATTGTTCAGGCAGCAGGAGAAGCTGTATATTCAGAAGAAGGTAAGGCACAGACAAAGGCACAGATCGCATATTATATGAATAATGCCAAGGTGATCTATGATGGATTAAAGGCAGCAGGCTATTCTGTATCCGGTGGCGTGAATGCACCATATATCTGGTTAAAGACACCGGATAAGATGACTTCATGGGAGTTCTTTGATTATCTGCTTGCAAATGCAAATGTCGTAGGTACACCGGGATCAGGCTTTGGACCGAGCGGTGAAGGGTATTTCAGACTGACAGCATTTGGTACATATGAGAATACAGTAGAAGCGATCGAGAGAATTAAAGCGTTATAATAGCGGGGTGCAATTAACTATATAATTGTGGAGGTAGCAAGATGAAAGATAATGGGCTGTTAGTGCAGTATTTTAATGCAAATACACCTGCTGATCAGACATTATGGGCAAAAGCAGCAAAAGATGCAGTGACATTGAAGAAAATCGGTGCAACAGCAGTATGGTTTCCGCCTGCAACTAAAGGGGCAGCGGGAAAAGAAGATATGGGTTATGCGCCATATGATCTGTATGATCTGGGGGAATTTAACCAGAAAGGGTCGGTTGGAACCAGATATGGTACAAAGAAAGAATATCTGGAAGCAATTGACGCGATGAAGGCACAGGGAATCAATGTATATGCAGATATTGCAGTCAGACAGAAGTTAGGTGCAGATTCTGTGGAGAAGGTTACGGCAGCGGATTTTAATGCCAAGGATATTCCACAGATGATCGGTAATAAAAAGATAGTAGGAGCCTTGTCGAAGTTCACCTTCGCGGGCAGAAGAAGTAAGTATTCTAAGTTCAAATGGAATTGGAATCATTTTGCCGGAATTGACTGGCAACAGGATGATTTTAAGAAACGTGTCTGCGAGCTGTCAGGTATGACAGAGGAAGAAGCGGAGAAGAAATATAAACTCAGCAAGTATGATTACATCATTGGCAGTGAACTTGATCTGTATAATCAGGAAGTATATGATGAATTAATGACATGGGCAAAGTGGTATGAGGATGTGACCGGAGTGGACGGATTCCGTTTTCAGGAAGCAGAGAAGGTTCCGGGATGGTTCATCAGAGACTTTGCAGAAGCTGCTTCGAATGCCGGAGAAGAAGAAAAAGAGATCTTTACGGTAGGAGACTTCTGGCACTGGAGATGTGACTATATCAATGATTACATTGCGTCTGCGGACAATCAGCCATCTATGTTTGATGTGCCGCTGCATTTCAGTTTCCATGATGCATCAGTTGCAGAAGGAGAATATGATCTGAGCCGGTTACTGGATGGTTCCATGATGATGAGCAATCCTGCAAAGGCAGTTACATTTGTAGAGAATCATGAATCACAGCCGGGCGGTGTGCTGGAATCTGCTGTAGCAGAGTGGTTTAAACCACTGGCATATGCGATTATCTTATTAAGAGAACAGGGATATCCTTGTATGTTCATGGGTGATTATGAAGGCATTCCTGCGGCTAAGATCAAGTCCAGAAAGACGGTTATGAACAAGCTGTTAAAGCTTCGTAAGAAATATGCATACGGAACACAGCATGACTACTTTGATCATCCGGATGTTGTCGGCTTCACCAGAGAAGGAGATGCAGAGCATGAGAATTCCGGTCTGGCAGTTATTATGTCAGATGGGACCGGCGGAACAAAGCGTATGTATGTCGGCAGACAGTTCGCAGGCTGCCATTTCGCAGATGTAATGGGAAATGCAAAGTATGATATCCGTATCGATGAAGAAGGCTGTGGCGAATTCTATGTAAACCGTCAGGGACTTGCGGTCTGGATCAAAAAAGATTGCAAATTATAAGAAATTGAGTTATCATATTAATACTTTAGATTGTAAAAGTGCATGAAAGTCTGAGGATGATCCGGATTTTCACAGCATAAGAGTGGCAAAGGAGTATGAGTTATGGGAAAGACAGTGCATACAGAAGCAGTCCGTGATCTGTTTGAAGCAATACTGACATTGGAGACAGAGGAGGAATGTTTTAATTTCTTTGAAGATGTTTGTACGGTAAATGAATTGTTGTCCATAGCCCAGAGATTTGCGGTTGCGAAGATGTTAAAAGAGGATAATACTTATCTGGAAGTTGCCGAGAAGACCGGCGCATCGACAGCAACGATCAGCAGAGTAAACAGATCTCTTAATTATGGTAAAGATGGTTATGAACTTGTATTCAGCAGAATGAATCTGGATAAAGAGAAGAAAGATTCGGAATAACAACATATAAAACAGGAAATCCTCCGGGAATGGATCAAGACGATCCGTTCCCGGAGGATTTTGTTTGTCCTACGACCAACCTATGTCTGCGCAGGCACTACGGCAAACAGGAGTACTGTGCCAAATGACATCAAGCGAAGATTTCGTAATAAATTGCATATATCAGCAAATATGGGTGCTTGTTTGAGCCGTCAGGCGAGTTAGCACAGGAATATTTGCGAATCAGATATATGCAGTTTATAGAAATCGAAACGAGTCATTTACACAGTACTCCTGTTTGCCGTAGTGCCTGCGCAGACATAAAATTGATCGGACAGACATTGGTCTGCCCGACCATGCGGGAAGAAAATCCCATATATATTTGGTATTAGGAAGCGGAGCAGGATTTAAAGGGTATTTATAAAGCGCATGAATGCTTCTCTGCCTTCTGTGGTATTTTTGTATACACCGGAGCATTCCAGAACTTTTGAGAATACCTTGCCGATCTCGTTCTGGATGATTCCATGGATATTTTCCTGAGTAATGTCATAAGCTCCGATCCATTCATCTACCCAATCTGCATGTTTTTCGATGGTTTCATTTGCGCGGATGTCCTTGTGGTTTAATATTGCATCCTCAAGCTCTGCCATTTCGCCTTTTAATCTTGCAGGAAGAACAGCCAGACCCATAACCTCGATCAGACCGATGTTTTCTTTTTTAATATGATGATACTGGCTATGTGGATGGTAGAGTCCCATCGGACATTCTTCGGTTGTGATATTGTTACGAAGTACCAGATCCAGTTCAAACAGATCTCCATGCATTCTTGCGATAGGAGTAATTGTGTTATGTGGAGTATCATCTGTGTAAGCGTAGATATAAGCAGCTTCGTCCGTATAATTTCTCCATGCTGTCAGGATGTGATCTGCTGCATCTGCGATACGTGCAGGATCGGAACCCTGAAGACGGATAACAGACATAGGCCATTTGACGATACCGGCTGTCAGGTCTTCGTAACCAGGTAAGGTAAAGTTTGATTCATATGGAGCCTTTGCCATTGCAAATGTATAGCCGCCACCCTGAAAATGGTCATGGCTTAAAATGGAACCGCCAACGATCGGAAGATCGGCATTGGATCCGGCTGTATAGTGAGGAAACAGTCGGACAAAATCAAGCAGCTTCACGAATGCGGCATGGTCGATCTTCATTGGAGTATGGTTAGCATTAAAGATGATACAGTGCTCGTTATAGTATACATAAGGGGAGTACTGTAAAAAATATGCCTGTCCATCTAAGGTGATAGGCATGATTCTGTGATTCTGCCTTGCAGGATGTGAGAAATGTCCGGCATAGCCTTCGTTTTCACGGCAGAGCAGACAGGCTGGATAACCGGATTTCTTTGCCTTTCCGGCTTTTGCGATATCTCTTGGATCCTTCTCCGGCTTGGACAGATTGATCGTAATATCGATCGGACCGTATTCCGTTTCCGTAACCCATTTTTCATCCTTTGCGATACGGTCTTCACGAATATAGTTTGTAGCCTTGCTGAAAGCATAATAATAATCCGTTGCTTTCTTTGGGGATACAGCATATTTATCAGCAAATATTTTCCGTACAACGGATGGAGCAGGAGTGAGCATACCCATGATCTTTGTATCGAAAAGATCACGGTTTGTGATCGTGTCATCCTCCATCAGTTTATGCCGGTATGCATAATCTAACATATCGTTTAGGATATCAACGAGCGGACGGGATGGGATCTCGGCCGGTTCGGTGTATTCCTGAATGTCGAATAACTCTAACAGACGGTTTGTAACATATATTTCGTCTGCGGGATCTACGAGTCCTTTATTTAAACCATAAGTAACTAATTCTTTGATATATGTTTCTATCATAATCGTAACCTCCCATAAAATTTGTTATTATATCGTGAGCATAGCTCACTCAATGCATTCCGCAAAATCAGCATCCTTGCGAGCAAATAATTTTGCGTTCATTATATCATGTGCTTCGCACATTCTATGCATTCCGCAAAATCAGCCCTCTTGCAAGCAAGTGATTTTGCGTTCATTATATCGTGAGCTTAGCTCACTCAATGCATTCCGCAAAATCAGCCCCTTGCAAGCAAGTAATTTTGCGTTCATTATATCATGTCGTCTGTTTTACAGTACCTGCATACCGCCGTATTTGCGGATCTTCAGTACATGACAGGAGCCTTCGCCAAATACATGATCCATAGCCTGACGATAAGTTTCAACAGTGTCATTTTCTACAAATGCCTGAATGGTTCCGGCAAAACCACCGCCGTGAACACGGCTTACTCCGTGGCTTCCAAGTGTGATATCACTGACAGCCAGAGCAACAGATACATTCTGAGCCTGAATGTCTTTATTTGTATATACGTTCTGCAAATATTTGAAAGAAGAATCGCCGGATGCTTTAACAGCCGCGAGAAATGCCGGCATATCACCTTTTTTCAGGGAAGCAGCCTGAATTTCTACCCGTTTTACTTCTTCAAAATAGTGAAGGGCACGAAGCAGGTAACGGTCGCCGAGTTTGGTGCGGATATCAGTCATGTGGTCGATGATATCCTGTTCACTTAATTCGTTTAATACCGGTTTGCCAAGCATCTCCGCAACGGCACACATCTCGGCAGGAACTGCAGCATAGTCAGCAGTCAGATCTACATGGGAGCCCTTTGTATCAGTGATACAGAGACTGTAACCGCTCTTTGCCATATCAAAGTCGATCTTTTCAACAATAGGATCGGCCGGATCTGCAAAGTCGATATGTACAAGATTTCCGACGGAAGATGCCATCTGATCCATCAGACCGCAAGGCTTTCCGAAGTATACATTTTCTGCATACTGGCCGATGATCGCAATCTCGATTGCAGATACGGAACCATTATTATAAAGTCCCGACAGGATGGTTCCGATGATTGTTTCGAATGCTGCAGAAGATGAAAGACCGGCACCGATCAGTACATCACTGGTGATATATGCTTTGAAGCCGCCAACAGCGTGTCCGCGTTCCTTTAATCCGGCAGCAACACCCTTGATCAGAGCCATTGTTGTTTCTTTTTCACTTTCTACAAGAGAGAGGTCGGATGTGTCGATTGTAATGAGATCATATCCGTCTGAGATAACCTGGATCTTATCATCGGAAGTCTTTGCAACGATGGCAATCGCATCCAGATTGATAGATGCGGCAAGTACCTGACCGTGCTGATGATCAGTATGATTTCCACCTACTTCACTTCTGCCCGGAGCGGAGAAGATAGATACCTCTGTGTCTCCGAAATCTTTGATGAATTCCTGAAGAGCGGCGATATATCTGCCATTCTGATAAGCGAGCAGATGCTCATCGACATAGATATCGGTTAATAATTCATTGTACTGTTCTGATTCAAAGTCTTTTATTAGTTCAGATGCATGTTTCATATGTTTATCCTCCTGATCATACATGATAATTGATGTGCTTATATCTGTACGGTGCGTAAATGTGTGTTTACTTGTACAGATGTGTCTGTTTTTCTAAGTCTGTTTGTTCTTTATAGTGACAGGATAACATATGTTTAGTAAAATGTCAACAATACTTTAGTAAAGATTTACTGAAAAAGTAATTGAAAAATAAAAAAAAATCTGTTACACTAGGTTGGTAAAAATATAGTAAATTTATCCAATAAATATGGAGTAAAGAGGTATATTATGACGACAATCAAGGATATTGCGAGATGGGCAAATGTGTCACCGGCTACAGTTTCAAGAATTTTGAACGATGATCCGACATTAAATGTTTTACCGGAGACAAAGGAAAGAGTCCTTCGGGCAGCGAAAGAATTGCATTATACAAAGAAAAAGTCAGCCAGATTAAAGAAATCATTCCAGCTTGGGCTTGTGCTTTGGTTCTCTGCAGAAGATGAGATGAAAGATAGCTATTATCTGTCCGCAAGAAAGGGAATCGAGGATTTCTGTATCAGCCAGTCGATTGAACTGGTTCGGGTATTTCGGAATGACAGCAACTATCTGGACATGCTGCGTGGTTGTGATGGAATTATCTGCCTGGGTAAGTTTGCGCAGGAGGAAGTAAAATCATTTATAGAGATATGCAGTAATATTGTATTTCTGGATATGAAGGTGGAGCATTATAATATTACTTCCCTAACGATGGACTTTAAACAGGCAGTAAGGGATGTGCTTGATTATCTGTACCATCTGGGACATCGCAAGATTGGATTTATGGGTGGTAAAGAGTATGTGGGAAATCATGAGCTTCTGGTTGATCCAAGACTGGAAGAATACATTGCATATATGAAAGAAAAGGATCTTCCATACGAGAAATATCTGTATGAGGGAAACTTCAATACATTCTCCGGTTATGAGATGGGAAAAGTGATAGCAGGATCTGACGAACGTCCAAGTGCAATCTTTGCAGCCAGTGATGCACTTGCGGTAGGAGCATTAAAGGCATTCAAGGAAGCGGATATGGAAGTGCCGGAGGATATTTCACTTGTTGGCTTTAATAATACAGAGCTTAGTGAGTATACAGTTCCTGCACTTACAACGGTAAATGCTCCGGCATATGATATGGGACAGCATGGAGCAAACCTGATCTACGCTGCATCAAACCTTAGTATCCGTACTCCGTTAAAGGCTGAGATCCCATGTAATCTCATCGTCAGGGAATCCTGTATGGAATACACAGAAAAATAAAATTTAAAAAATGATTGATAAATTGCGCAAAAGTTGCTTGTTTAAATACAAGAGTTGCGCAAAACATTGCGCTACACTAAGAGAGAACAAGTGAATACAATGGATGATATGTCACAACTACAGAGAGCAGTTGAAAATCATAAGATTGATGGATTGATTCTTGGACGGACACTGATCCGGGATGATAGAATCAAATATTTAAAACAGACGGATCTTCCATTTGTAGCGATTGGAAGCACGGAAGAACCGAATGTTGCGCAGATCGATAACGATCATATCGCAGCCTGCCGGGAATTAACCTCCATTCTCATTATGAAGGGAATGAAGAAATTTGCATTGATTGGTGGGGACAGCAATCATGTAGTCAACCGGACAAGGCGAGAAGGCTTTGAACAAGGTATTACCGGTGCCGGACTTATGATAGAAGATATGAAAGTATATATGGATTGCGTTGACAGATCAAATGTCGAGATGGCAGTAGAAGACAGTATGCGCCACATGGTCGACTGTATTGTCTGCATGGATGATGGTATCTGTAACTGGGTGCTGGACAAGCTTAGAAAAGAAGACATATCTGTTCCGAAATAGATTAAGGTTGCTTCTTTTTATAACAGCGCCCTGTTTGAAAATAACCGCCCAGCGATCACATCATTACAGTATGACCCAAAAGAACTTGGTAAAACAGCCGGAGAGACACTATTTCGGATGATCGAAGGTGAAGATATCGCAGACCGGATTTTATTAGGATATGAAGTGACACTGAAAGGATCTACGCAATAGATCAGGCATATAGAATGTATGCAAACCGTTGAAACCTTGAGGTTTTAACGTGAACATAAATACCCCCCTCCTTTAAAGAGAGCCTTATTAAGCTGATGATAAGGCTCTCTTTTGTGTTGGGTTAGAATGATATAAGTCCGGCTTCCTGTCTGATTATATAAACGCATGACTCATTTCGTTTCTATTCGATACACTCACCTATTTATCAGCAGTCGCCCAAACTCACCCTGCGGGTTCAGACATGGGCTTGGCGCTGACGGTTAGAGTGCATCTCATTACGAAACTGCATGAATGTTATTGCTTTTTATATAATCAGACAGGTAGCCGGGCTTATATTAGTTAAGTATTTCTCAGAAAGAGAGACTTATTTGCTACTTGCGCAAACTGTTGCACCATATTTTGGAAAAAACTATTAAAAACACGCAACTATCTGTTTGAATAGATAGATGTATTTGTAATATAGCACATAAAAATAGGTTAAAAAACTGATCAAAATGTATAAACATGCTATGATTCACAGATAGCAAGATATGAAGCAAGAGGCCTTGGACCATCTAACATCGAAGCATCAAATTCAGATGTAGTACAGGCAGATCCGGCTATCGCAGCACTTGCAGCACAGGCAGCATATGCTACACCACAGCGTGTTGGTAACAATTACTGGGATCCTGCAAAGACACTTGGACAGATGCAACAGAGCCTTTTTTCATTCATTTTAGTTATAAAGAAATACAGCAAGCGTGGCTTGCTGTATTTCTTTATAGTACAATCTGAAAGTTTTATTTTATCTTTTTATTAGTTGACTTGAAGCTGACAGATGTATCGTTTGCTTTTGTCTTTCCGGCTGTGGCGGCTTTCTCTGCAGCTTTTGCTTTCTCTGTGTTTTTTATTTTTTGTTCATTTTTCTTTAATGTCTGTTCCTGAACGGAATGCATGTCATCAATCAGGTGCTCGATGCACTTCTTCTTAACATAGACATCAACGGACAACATAGAGACCATACACATATCGTGAAGATAAGCGTCTGTTTCCGGATCATACATATCGGATGCCTTATCATAGGTGGATAAGATGCTTTTGATTATGTCATTATAGTTATCGATCTCGTAATTGAATAATTTGCGGTAGACCTCTTCGATGTTGACCGGTGATTCACCGTTATAGCAGTCGTTGTTATTCATCGGGGCAAGAAGTGTCTGAATATCAGTGATACTTACAAAGTTCTTGAGGTAGTAAATATACAACAGCATGATCAGATGATCCTTGGAGTAACGCTTCTTGTCGGGTGGCGGGAGAAGGTTGTTTTTCGTATAATTATTGATCATGGTCTTTGTCATGGTCTTGTCATCGTCACTTCGTTTATTAGCGTTCAGCTTATCCTCCATAAAGGTTGTTAACTGATCCATATACAGATCGATCTCAGGTATATCATCCGGATCGATGTAACTCAGAGAAGTTGCAATCTGTAATAATTTTTTTCTGCGAGTAATATTTTTATTCATTAGAATCTCTCCCAAACATAACCAAATCTGTATGAATTCTATAGGAAAGTCCTGCTTTCATGTAAACGATATGAAATACAGGACTTTATAACCTTAGTATTCTATTATATAGGAATAAAAATCACAACACAAGCATTTTGACAGAATTTTTAAAATTAAAAACTCAAACTGAACAGACGTATGTGTGTCTATGTTATGATGCTCTTTTTAGATGGCAGTTTTTAAGAACAGATTGGATTATTCGTTGTTGCTATCAATATCAGTATTCGGCTTTGGTAGAATTTCGAGCAGAACTCGTGAAACACGATTTTTATCTAATTTTGTTACCTTGCAGGATATCACACCATCAGATGCTGTATCTCCAACGGATGGAAGGTGATCTAATAACTGAATGATATAACCACCGATAGAATCATAATCTTCAGATTCGATATCCAGATCCAGCGCATCGTTCAGGTCGTCTAATTTGATTCCGCCATCAATGCTGTAATGTGTATCATCTATTTTCACAATATTATTATGCTCTGCATCATCGTATTCATCCTTGATATCACCGATTATTTCTTCGATCAAGTCCTCCATAGAGATCAGACCAACACAGACGCCATATTCATCCAGCACGATACCGATGGAATTTGAACTGGATTTCATGTTTGCCAAAAGATCATTTGTTTTTTGAAATTCATAAACATAGAATGGTTCGCGGACGATGTTTGTTACGTCAAAATTGTTGATGTCATGGGTTGCTTTATAAAAGAACAGATCTTTTACATGCAGGATGCCGATGACATTATCACGAGAATCCTTATAAACAGGAAGTCTGGTGTAAGGAACCTCCATATACTGCTTCAGCAGTTCATCATAAGTAGCGGTAACAGGAACCATGGTCACATCGGTACGGGGAATCATAATATCACGAACACGGGAATCTCCGAAGTCCACTACGTTTGTGATCATTTCCTTTTCCTTGTTCTCGATGACACCTTCTTCCTCACTGACGTTTACCATGGTGATCAGTTCATCTTCGGTAATGGATTTGGCACTTTCGTTTGTATCCATATGTAAGATCCAGAAAATAACATGAGAGATCTTGTTTATGATGAATACAAATGGGGTAAAGATATATACCAGAAACTGTACGACGTCCACATAAAGTATTGACATTTTAACACTGTTATTTTGGGCAAGCGTTTTCGGTGTGATCTCACCAAATAACAGGATCAAAAGGGTGAGGATTCCGGTTGCGATTCCGACTGCCTTGCTTCCGAATAAATTAGTGGTAAGTGTTGTTGCAAGAGCGGAAGCTGAAATATTCACGATGTTATTACCTATTAATATTGTGCTGATCAGTTTGTCGCTGTTAGAGATCAGTTTAAGAACTCGGGCAGCACGTTTGTTCCCGCTATCAGCCATTGAACGCAGGGTGAATTTATTGACAGTTGTAAGAGCTGTTTCGGCAGAAGAAAAGAATGCCGATAACAGGATTAATAGAATAATTGTAATTAACTGGATAATTGTACTGGGGTGCAAAAAAATCATCTCCTAAAAATATTTTTGCTTTTGATTGTACAGAATAGAGAAAAGCTTGTCAAGAACAGAACGACTAAGAAATGGTGGTTTTATATAAACATTAGACTATCCGGTAGTGTTCGGAATAAATGAAGGAGAAGATGCAGATACTAATGCATGTAGATGATAATAGACAGTTATGCAGATACCATTGCCTGATGTTGTTGTTGCATGACCGGATCTATGAAATCTGCGATAAAGACTGACAAATGTCAAGGAGGTAAGAACGATGAGAAGTTCAACAGAAACCTATCATGAGGTAGCAGAACGTTGCAGTGCTTATGAAAAGACATGCCATTGCAACAGCATGACCAACAAAGCGGATGGTGAAAAGAGCTGCTTAAACTGTTCCCATTTCAGTAAGGACAAACATTGCAAATTAGATCTTTATGATCCGATTGTAAAGAATCTGAAATAACAGGAAAACAAAACAGAAGGGTTCACCCCTGACCGGTCAGCCGGAAAAGACTTGCCAAATTAGCCTTTTCCGGCTTTTTTCAGGTGCATACGTTCTTTTCATAATTGACACATATTCAACTAGTTGATATACTTTTAGATTAGAAAAATGGAAAGGTATGTGTATCGATGATAAGTGCAAATAACGTAACATTAAGATTTGGAAAGAAAGCTTTATTTGAAGATGTAAATATTAAATTTGTACCGGGTAACTGCTACGGACTGATCGGAGCAAACGGAGCCGGTAAATCAACCTTTTTGAAGATCCTTTCAGGAGAGATCGAACCATCAAAGGGTGATGTCACAATGGATGAGGGGGAGCGTCTGTCTGTATTACAGCAGGATCACTACAAGTTCGATGAATACACAGTACTCGATACTGTTATCATGGGAAACAAGCGCCTGTATGAGATCATGAAAGAAAAAGATGCGATCTATGCAAAAGAAGATTTTACAGATGAAGATGGTATCCGTGCTTCCGAACTTGAGGGCGAATTTGCTGATATGAACGGATGGGAAGCAGAATCCGATGCGGAGACTTTGCTAAATGGCCTTGGTGTGGATACAGAATATCATTATATGATGATGAAAGATTTGGATGGTGGACTGAAGGTTAAGGCACTGCTTGCGCAGGCGTTATTTGGCAATCCTGACGTTCTTCTTCTCGATGAGCCTACGAACCATCTGGATATGGATGCGATCGCATGGTTGGAGGAATTCCTGATCAACTTTGAGAATACCGTTATCGTGGTATCCCATGACCGTTATTTCTTGAATAAGGTATGTACTCAGATCGCCGATATCGATTATGCAAAGATCCAGTTATATGCCGGTAACTATGATTTCTGGTATGAGTCCAGTCAGTTGATGATCAAGCAGATGAAAGAAGCAAATAAGAAGAAGGAAGAGAAGATCAAGGAATTACAGGAATTCATTCAGAGATTCTCGGCAAATGCTTCCAAGTCCAAACAGGCAACCTCCAGAAAGAGAGCACTGGAAAAGATCGAACTGGATGATATCAAGCCATCCAGCCGTAAATACCCATATATTGATTTCCGCCCAAAGAGAGAGATCGGAAATGAAGTATTGACCGTATCTCATATTTCAAAGACAGTAGAAGGCGAGAAACTGTTAGATGATGTATCGTTTACAGTAGGACATGATGACAAGATTGCATTTGTCGGACCAAATACAAAGGCAACAACAATGCTGTTCAAGATCCTTGCGGGAGAAGAAAAGCCGGATGAAGGAAGCTTCAAGTGGGGCGTTACAACTTCACAGGGTTATTTTCCGAAGGACAACACAAAGGAATTCGATAATGACCTGATCATCGTAGACTGGCTGACACAGTATTCGGAAGAAAAGGATGCAACTTATGTACGAGGCTTCCTTGGAAGAATGTTATTTGCCGGCGACGATGGTGTTAAGAAGGTAAAGGTTCTGTCCGGTGGAGAAAAGGTTCGTTGTATGTTATCCAAGCTAATGATCATGGCTCCAAACTGCCTGATCTTAGATGAGCCTACAAACCATCTGGATATGGAATCTATTACAGCATTGAATAATGGACTGATCAAGTTCCCGGGTGTTATTCTGTTCTCATCACAGGATCATCAGTTCGTACAGACAACAGCAAATCGTATTATCGAGCTTACCAATACAGGTCTGATCGATAAGCAGACAACATATGATGAATATCTGGCAAATGATGAGCTTGCAAGAAAACGTCAGATCATGAACATGGATGTTGATGGAGAAGATTAAGAATAGAAGTAAAGATGGCAGACAGGGGTGTTTCATATGAAGATGAGATTAGAAAAGCCTGAGATTGCAAAACGGGCAGGCGAAGAAGGAAAGATTTATTCGTTTGGCAAGGAAATATGGCGGTTTATTCTGGTATTCCTGATCGGAAGCTTTATTGCAGGTTTGATCCCTGCGATATATGAAATGTATCTGTTTCTGTCGGATGTGGAAATGTTCGACCAACTGCAGCGGCTGTTTTTAAATGACGATTCATCATTTTCAGATATGATGGAATTGGCAACCAATATGACAGACGGAATGTATATACTTACATTATTCTGTACACTGATCCTGATCATTTCTGTTCTGGTCTATTGTAATAAGATAGAAAAGCGCTCCTATTATTCCATGGGAATTATTAAGAAAGATGGAGCAAAGCATTATGTACAGGGCTTGCTTGTTGGTGCGATATCCTTTTCTCTTTGCGTACTTGCAGGTGTTGCTCTTGGATTTGTAGATATTAAGGGATGGAATCAGAACTGCAATCTGCTGATCGTGCTTTTATATTTTATCGGATTTCTGGTACAGGGCTTCAGTGAGGAGATTGCATTCCGCGGATATTTTATGATAAGTCTGATGAAACGAAGCTCGGCAGTAAAAGCTGTTCTTGTGAATTCACTGGCATTTGCATTCTGCCATATGCTAAATCCCGGACTTACAGTTCTTGCTTTCTTCAATCTGATGTTGATCGGAATATTCCTGTCACTCTATGTGATAAAAACAAATGATATCTGGGGTGCGGCAGGCTACCATAGTATGTGGAATTTTGTGCAGGGAACCTTCTATGGAATCTCTGTCAGCGGAACCAATGTAGGAAGTGCTGTTCTTTCCTCTGAGATCAAACCGGGAAATATATTCCTGACGGGCGGTAAATTCGGCATGGAGGGCAGCATTGTGGCAACCATCGTGATGGCAGTAGTCTTAGTCCTCGGAATGTTTTACTATAATAGAAAAGAAACAAAACAGAATATAGCTGAATAGAAGAAGATCACACAGGGCTGCCTCCGGAGTGAATCCGTTGTATGAATATATCCACTATAATATGACGTTTGCGAGGATTTCGTCGCAAGCAACACATTGCCAGTAAATACGGGTGCTTGTCTGAGCCGAAGGCGAGTTAGCACAGAAGTATTTACGAATCAGGCATGTGTTGCGAGCAGAAACCGCAGCAAGTCATTTATAGTGGGTATATTCATATAACGGATCGCTCTGGAGACAGCCCTGTGTGATCTCCTTCTATATAGGTATTATTTATAGCTCCAATCCGAGATCGAAGATGAAGTTACAGATCTGCTTGACACGCTTCTGGTTGTCTTCGGATACGCCGGGGAAACAGATGTAGACATCATCGTAGCCCGGATTCAACTTCTTTGCAAAGTCGGTATCACTGATGTTGATCGCGTATGGAGCACTCTTTCCTGTGTAAGCAGGAGAAGTTGTGATCTGATCATTATAATCAGCAGTGAAAATATCATACAGATCGGAAGGTAAGGCTTCACCCAGTGTATGAATGATCGAACTTTCACTTAGGTATTCCAACCCGCGTTTATTTGTAATGATAATATCGTAGTAGTTTTCATCACATAGAGTAGGAAATGCAATGTAGTTTCCGCTTTCGGCATCTTTGGATACTTCATTGGTGCTGGTGCTTGGATCATACTTCAGATCCAGAACCTTCTGAAACTGATAATTGTCATCAAAACCATAGTAGTTCCAATAATCAGTTTCTATGACAGAGGAATCAAGTGCTTCCAGATCTTCGCAGTTTACAACTGCATAGGAGAGTGCAATCGGTTTGTTGCCACGGAAGAATGCAACTACGATCAGACTGATTGCGATGATCACGATCAGCGGCAACAGGATCTCCATCTTATATGCATATAAAAAGTATTGTAACTTTTGCACAAAGGTCATTCCTTCGGTAGTTTCCTTTAATCGTTTTCTTTTTGCTGCCCGGCGCTCTTTACGGGACATCGTTGCAAATTCCAGTTTGTCCTCAATCTTAAGATCTTCCTTTGGTGGAACCTTGCGGGGATCTTTGAACTCGTGCGGCTGATCCTGTTTGTTTTCAATATTCTGTGCTTTTGCCGGTTCCTTCTTTTCGACGGCAGTCTGAGTATTGACAGTTTCCTGTTTGGTTTCGATATTTTGTGCCTTAGCCGGTTTTGCTGTTTGTACAGCAGTCTGTTTTTTTACCTGCGCCTGAGAATTTGCGGCGACATTGTTGCTTTTCTTCTTTTTCTTTTTACTGTTGCCCATATTGTTTCCTTTTCTTCTTATATAATAATGATAAGTATAACACAGATGGAAATGGATAAAAAGGAGCAGGTATGGTAAAGAGTATGAAAAAAGAATGAAAATATAAGAAATGAAATATAAAGAATATGTATTTAGCAGATCATAAAGATGAGTACCTGATAAAAACAGAATTGGCGATGTGTGTTGTGGTAAAAACGTATACATTTTAACAAATACGCATTGACTATTGTGTACAGACAGAGTTATATAGAAAGAGAAATGCAACAATGTGAAAAATGAGACAAAGGAAAAGAAAAAGTTTAAATTGTATGTCAATTGAGCTAAAATTGTAGAAATAGTATAAATACCCCATGTCGCAAATTGGTAAATTTTTTTTAACGAAAATTTAAAAATGTACAAAAAAGATAAAAAAGAATAAAAAAGGACTTGCCAAATTAGATAATATGTCCTATAATAAGCCTATGTTGACAAGGAAATTTGTCAATAATATCTTAAGAAAGCCACATACATAATCATGTTTGACATATTGTGTAAATGATAAGTTAATCAGATCATGTATAAAAGTGGCAGGCATTCCAGTAAATAATACAGATGCAGATGTCAATCCGCAGAAGTATGAATGAAAGGAATAGCACACATATTTTAAAAGGAGGGTTTTTTTGTGAGAAAAATCAAAAAAGCATTGGCTCTTTCATTAGCACTTGCTATGGGATTATCACTTGTTGCATGTGGTGACAAGGATGATTCAACAACAGAGCCAAAATCATCAGAAGCAACATCAGAGGCAGCATCATCAGAGGATGCATCATCAGAAGAAGCATCATCAGAGGACGCTTCAGGAGCAGCTAAGATTGAAGCTCCTAGCACAGATGGATGGGATGACAGCAAGAAGATCTACGCTTATTCATGGGATGAAGATTTCTCAAAGAAGCTGAACATCGTTCTTGACAAGTTCCCAGAGTACAAGGATTACGTTGAGTTCGTAACACTTGGTCTTGGTGGAACATCAGATGACTACAAGACAGCTATTGATACAGCTCTTACAAGCGGAGACAAGTATCCTACACTTATCCCAGCTGATAACGATGTAGCTAAGTACTGGTCAGAGGATGATTCAAAGACGGCTAATCTGTATGACTTAGGTTTCACAGATGAGATGCTTGCTAACTCATACGACTTCGCTAAGCAGTATGGTACAACAAACGGCGAGCTTAAGTGTGTAACATGGCAGGCAACAGCAGGTTCTGTATACTACAGAAGAGACATCGCTAAGGAAGTTCTTGGAACAGATGATCCTGCAAAGGTTCAGGAAGCACTTGCTTCATGGGATAAGTTCTTCGAGACAGCTGAGACATTAAAGGCTGCTGGATACAAGATCGTGTCTGGTGCTCCTGATGTTAAGTATGCTATCTGGGATACTCAGTCACAGCCTTGGGTAACAGATGATGGTTCAAAGGAAACTCTTACACTTGACAAGTCAGTTACAGAGTATCTTGAGACAGCTAAGAAGATTTACGATGGTGAATATTCAAACAACACATCTATGTGGGATAATTCATGGGCAGCAGATATGAAGGATGATTCTAAGGTATTCTGCTACTTCGGATGTCCTTGGTTCATTGGTTCAATGCAGGGTAATGGTGCTACAGATGGTAACTGGGGAGCTGTTACAGGCCCTACATCTTATCACTGGGGCGGTACATATGTATGTGTAGGTAAGGATACAAATAACCCTGAGTTAGCTGCATTCCTTCTTTACGAATTAACATGTGATCCAGACGTAGGTGTTGAAATCACAAACAAGACAGGTGACTGTGTAAACAACAAAGAAGCTAATGCTAGACTTATCGCTGGCGAACTTAGCGCTGACAATGCAGCAGCTAAATTCCTTGGTGGTCAGAATCCTATCGAAGTATGGGCAGCATCAGCAGAAGGTATTAACCTCAGCAACTTAACATACCAGGATGCTTCAATCAAGGCATTTATTGATGAAGCTTCTACAGCATACAATTCAGGAACATACAAATCAGTTGATGAAGCTGTTAAGTATATCCAGGATAAGTGTGCATCAGAATTAGGTATTTCAGCTGAATAATCCCTAAAAACTGATTAAGTAACACAATTTGCACGCATCAGTAATGAAAGTTGCTGGTGCGTGTGTACTATAAACAATTAATTTTTAGGGGGTGCTCTTACACAATGAAAAAGAATAAGACAGTTGAATATGGAAAATATGGATTACTGTTTCTCATTCCATTCTTTCTTGTATTCTTAGTTTTTCAGCTGTATCCTCTTCTTTATACTTTTTATAATTCATTAATCTATTCCGCTAAAAATGGTAGATATGTAACTGAGACAGTTGGTCTTGGAAACTTTACAAACTATGTATTTGCAAAGACTGGTAGCGAGTTCTGGCAGTCATTAATGGTAACAGTTGTTCTGTGGATCTTAAACTTCATTCCACAGATTTTATTGGCTTTACTTCTTGCTGCATGGTTTACAGACATCAAGATCAAGTTAAAGGGAAGTGGTATTTACAAGGTTATCATGTATATGCCTAACATTATTACAGCAGCTACAATCGCCGTATTATTCTACGGTCTGTTCGAGGTTAATGGTCCTATCACGACTATTTTCAAAGACCTTGGCTGGTGTGATAAGGGTGGTATCTTAAATCATGGCTGGGCATCATTGATCATCATTGCTTTCATTCAGTTCTGGATGTGGTATGGTAATACAATGATCGTTCTTTGTGCAGGTATCTTAGGTATTAACCCATCCCTGTATGAGGCTGCAAGCGTAGATGGTGCTTCATCTAAACAGCAGTTCTTCAAGATTACACTTCCATTGTTAAAGCCGATCTTACAGTATACACTTGTAACATCAGCTATCGGTGGTTTACAGATGTACGATATTCCTCAGTTGTTCAATGAGGGCGGTCCTGTAGTTGTAACAGGCAGTGGATCATCCGTTAATTCAACAACAACAGTCGTAATGCTGATTAAGAAGTATGTAAGTGCCGGAGGTACACAGGATTATGGTAAAGCCGCTGCATATTCAGTTATGCTTTTTGCATTCACACTGATTATCAGCTTACTGTTCTACAGATTAACAGCAGAAAAATCATCAAAGGATGGAAGGTAGGTGAACAAAGTGGATCAGACAGAATCAAAAGTATCAGGAGGCAAGATTGTCAGATACGTCGTTTGTATCTTGCTTTGTTTCCTGTCAATATTGCCATTTTATATTTTGATCATTAACTCTACTTTAAAGTCAACAGAAATTGTTACAGGTATTAAATTAATACCGGGTGGAGAATTTATTACAAACTTCAAAGGTTTGTTAGCAGGTAGTGAAAAAACAAGTGGTGTTAACGTACTTCAGGCTATGTTAAACTCTTTACTGGTTACTGTTCCGGCTACAGCATTGCAGATCTATTTCGGATCATTAACAGCTTATGCAGTTACAGTATATAACTTCAAGTTAAAGAAGTTTGCATGGGGCTTTATATATGCGATCATGATGATTCCTCAGCAGGTATCAATCGTTGGTTTCATTAAGATTTGTAACTTAACACACTTATACGGATCATTCTTATCACTGATTATTCCGGCAATCGCTGCTCCTACTACTGTTTATTTCATGAAGCAGTACATGGAAACAGGTCTTTCAGTTGAGATCGTTGAAGCAGCCAGAATCGATGGATCGGGAGAAATTCATACATTCAATACGATTGTACTTCCGCTGTTGAAACCGGCTATGGCAACACAGGCGATCTTCGGATTCGTTGCATCATGGAATAACCTGTATACACCTTCAATTATTCTTGCAACAGAGAGACAGAAGCAGACAATGCCTATGTACGTTTCAGCGTTAAAGGCAAATGATAAGTCAAGAGACTGGGGTCAGATTTACTGTGGACTTTTCACTACAGTACTTCCAATTCTGGTTATGTACTTCTTCCTTTCTAAGTACATTATCGCAGGTGTAGCACTTGGTGGTGTAAAGGAGTAAAGAGGTCTTTTATAAAATATAATGTAGGTATCGGAAGCCATGGGCGATCGATACCCACATTATATATACTGAATAAGTGAGGAGAAGCTGCTGTAGCAGGTTCTCTATATTTTTGTTTATGAGGAAAATTTGATGAATGAAATGACAAACAATCAAGACAACAAGAATAGCGGAAGGGATAAAGAACCGTTTTTGAGACGCGCAATGGATGCATTTGGAACAATGTTTGCACTGAATATTTGTTTTGTAATAGGATGTATTCCGATTTTTACGATTGGTGCATCATTTACTGCATTGTATGCAATGTGCATCCGACTTCAGGAAGATGAAGAGGAAACTGTTGTTTCTGGTTTCATTCATGAGTTTAAGCGTAGTTTCAAACAATCTACGATTGCGTTTTTACTGTTGCTCGTTGCAGTTGCTGTAATGTTGGCTGAATATATTATGATCAAGCGGGTGACAGGGTTTATTTCAACATTTTATACATTTGTGCTTATAATTGAGGCAGTATTAGTTGCACTTGTTGTACCGTTTTTATTTCCGTTAATTGCAAGGTATAATAATGCGTTGAGTATCACGGTAAGAAATGCAATGGTACTTTCAATAACCTACCTGTGGTCATGGGTAAAGGTCGTTATCGCATGGTTTGTTCCGATATTTATCTGTGTGAAATATCCGGTTGTGTTTGTGAGTATCTGGTATATGTGGCTGTTACTTTTGTTTGGGGCAATTGCGTGGGGAACAACGCATACGATACGAAAGATATTCCGGTTGAATGAACAAAGAATCATTGATACTGCAGAGAAGGAGAGAAAAGCTGCGGAAGAAGCAGCGAAGGAAGCTGAACCGGATGAATCGGAATCAGTGGATGAAGAGGGAAAATAAAAGAAAAACAAAATAGTTTCTTTAATAATAAAATAAAGGAAAATGAAAAAGTCTGTAGAATAATAAAATTGTACGGACTTTTTTGCTATATTCGTTATATTGACCATGGAGGATGGTAAAATATGCTGATTCGTGAAAAACAGGAGCGACAAGAACATGAGATCCTGAGCCCATATGCATCATTCAGTGATCAGAGCAGAGGCAGGGACAAGAAGGAAGAACAGTGTGATCTTCGGACGGTCTATCAGAGGGACAGAGATAGGATCATTCACTGTAAGGCGTTCCGTCGCCTGAAGCATAAGACACAAGTATTCCTGTCACCGGGAGATGATCATTACAGAACGAGACTTACACATACCCTTGAGGTGGCGCAGATTGCAAGAACGATCGCAAGATCGCTTCGTCTGAATGAGGATCTGACAGAAGCAATCGCACTTGGTCATGATCTGGGGCATACACCATTTGGACATGCAGGAGAACGGGCATTGTCCAGATGTTCCGGCAGGTCGTTTCAGCATAATGAACAGAGTGTGCGTGTGGTGGAAAAACTGGAGAAAAGGGGAGCAGGGTTGAATCTGACATGGGAAGTCAGAGATGGAATGTTGAATCATAAGACATCCTGTACGCCGGCAACATTGGAAGGAAAAATCGTCCGGTTGGCAGATAAGATTGCATATGTAAATCATGATATGGATGATGCAATTCGAGGTGGAATTATGAAAGAATCCGATCTCCCGGTTAGTATCGTTAAGGTACTTGGCAACAATACCAGAGATCGATTGGACTGTCTGATCCATGATGTGATTGATACCAGTTATGAAACGGATACAGTTCGGATGTCAGAAGAGATCGGTGAGGCGTTATCAGCGCTTCGCAGATATATGTTTGAATATCTGTATACGAATCCTGTGGCAAAAAGAGAAGAAGTAAAAGCAGAAAAGTTACTAGAGATATTATTTGATTATTACAGAGAAGATCAATCGAGGCTGAATAATGAAAGCATAGAAATGCTCTATATGGGGGAGGATCTTACGACCGTAATCTGTGATTATATAGCAGGTATGACGGATAATTATGCGATCGAAACATTTAAGAAGATCTATGTTCCGGGTGCGTGGAAGGGTATTTGAGATAACATCATTGTCAAGTTTGCAATATATATGTTTACAACGAGAGCGAATGGTGTGGTGACAGAGTTAATCCCTGTAATCTGTATATGATTACGTTTTATATTAGGATAACGAACAGATAGATGGAAAATTATTTAATTGGAAAGGAAGGGTAGTCGTTGTACTATTCAGATGAGGTCATAGATGAGGTGATATCCAGAAATGATATCGTGAATGTGATATCGGGATATGTCAGCCTCAGAAAAAAAGGAAGGACATTTGAAGCCTGTTGCCCATTTCATCATGAAAAGACACCGTCTTTTAAGGTGGATCGGGACAAGCAGCTGTATCACTGTTTTGGATGTGGTGCCGGGGGAAATGTATTTACATTTATCATGGAATATGAGAATATGTCGTTCCCGGAAGCAGTACAGTATCTGGCTGATAAGGCAGGAATGACACTGCCTGAAAGCAGTCAGTCAGGACAGGATGCATCAAGAGAAAAATATAAAATACTGCTACGGGATATGAATAAGACAGCGGCAGCGTATTTTCACTATATTATGAGGCATACTGAACATGGAAAGAAAGCCTATGAATATTTTAAAGGCAGAGGACTTTCGGATGAAACGATCGATCGATTTGGACTTGGGTATGCCGATGTTTACCGGGATGACTTGTATCGATATCTGAAAGGTAAAGGGTATTCCGATTCTGAGTTAAAGGATTCCGGTCTGGTAGTGATCGATGAGAAAAATGGCGGATCGGATAAATTCTGGAATCGTGCGATGATACCGATTCTGGATATTAATGGCAAGGTGATCGGCTTTGGCGGACGAGTTATGGGTGATGGAAAGCCAAAGTATATCAACACCAGTGATACAGTTGTATTTGATAAGAGTCGGAATCTGTTTGCAATGAATATTGCCAGGAGAAGCCGACGAAAAGGGTTTATCTGCTGCGAGGGCTACATGGATGTCATATCCATGCATCAGGCAGGATTTGATAATGCGGTAGCGTCGCTGGGAACAGCATTTACCTTTGGACATGCGAATATATTGAAACGATATACGAATGAAGTATATCTGGCATATGACAGTGATGGTGCGGGTGTTGCAGCCACGCTAAAGGTTATTTCGATTATGCGAGAGGTAGGAATATCTGCGAGAGTCATCAATATGCGACCGCATAAAGATCCGGATGAATTTATTCAGACACTTGGAAGTGAAGCGTTTGAGGAACGGATACAGAAGGCAGAGAGTGCGATCATGTTTGAGGTGCGGATGTTGTCTGAACAGTATAATCTGAATGATCCGGAGGAGCGAACCTCCTTCCACAATGAGACAGCAAAACGACTGGCACAGATAGAAGAAGTGCTGGAACGTAATAATTATATCGAAGCAGTATCGAATCTATACCATATTGATAAGACAGGTCTTACAGATCTGGTACACAAATATGGAATTGCAGGTGTTCCGCGTTTGGAGATCGTAGAACGGGAAGAACGACGGGCAGAGCATGAAAGCAGAGCTGCCGATCCGGCAAAGAATAAGCCGATGAAGCTGCTTTTGACATGGATGGTCAATGAACCGGGCTTATTTCAGAAGCTGGACGGTATCATTGATGAAACCAGTTTTGAAGATGGCGTTTACCGTGTGGTGGCAGACAAGCTGTTTTCACAATATCGGGAAAACGGGAAGGTGGAACCGGCAAGTATCGTAACAACATTTGAGTCGATAGAGGAACAACGTCTGGTGGCAGAGATGCTTCAGACGAATATCGGAATTGACATGACGCAGGAAGAAATCAACAATGCGGTGACAGATGTTGTGAAAAAGATAAGATTAAGCAGTATAGAAGATAAACTGGCAAAGACAAATGATATAAAAGAGATGCAGAATCTCATACGTGCCAAGGCGGATCTTACGAAGCTGCATATTTCATTATAAAGTGGATAAACTATTATATATTTATGGAGGATCATGGTTTATGGAATCAAAAGAGAATAAAGAGCAGATTGAAGAGAAATTTCAGGCGAAGCTTCAGGGCTTACTGGAGATGGCAAAAAAGAAAAAGATGGTAATTGAAGATACAGAGATTATCCGTTACTTTAATGATGCAAAAGAAATTGAGCTGAATCTGGAACGGATGGAACAGATCTTTTCATTTTTAGAGAGCCATAATGTAGATATTTTGACAATCACAGAAGAGGATGACGATGAGGAACTTCTGCTGGATGATCTGGAAGAGGATGTAGATGTAGATAAAATCGATATCTCTGTACCGGATGGGGTCAGTATTGAAGATCCTGTCAGAATGTATCTGAAAGAGATCGGTAAAGTACCGCTTCTGAGTGCTGAGGAAGAAATCGAACTGGCAAAACGTATGGAAGAAGGAGATGAGCAGGCAAAGCAGAAGCTTGCAGAAGCAAATCTTCGTCTGGTTGTCAGCATTGCAAAGCGTTATGTTGGACGTGGTATGCTTTTCCTCGATCTGATTCAGGAAGGAAATCTTGGCCTGATCAAGGCAGTAGAGAAGTTTGATTATAGAAAGGGATATAAGTTCTCCACATATGCAACATGGTGGATCCGTCAGGCGATCACAAGAGCAATTGCGGATCAGGCGAGAACAATCCGTATTCCGGTTCATATGGTAGAGACAATCAATAAGCTTATCCGTGTATCCAGACAGTTATTACAGGAGCTTGGAAGAGAACCACAGCCGGAGGAGATTGCAGATGTTATGGATATTCCTGTTGAGCGTGTACGTGAGATCCTGAAGATTTCACAGGAGCCTGTATCCTTAGAGACACCTATCGGTGAGGAGGAAGACAGCCATCTGGGTGATTTTATTCCGGATGATAATATGCCTGTTCCGGCAGATGCTGCTGCATTTACCTTATTGAAGGAACAGCTGGTAGAGGTACTTGATACATTGACCGAACGTGAAAAGAAGGTGCTTACGCTTCGTTTTGGTCTTGAAGACGGCAGGGCAAGAACGCTGGAAGAGGTTGGTAAAGAATTCAACGTAACCAGAGAGCGTATCCGTCAGATCGAGGCAAAGGCTCTTCGGAAGTTAAGACATCCAAGCAGAAGCAGAAAACTGAGAGATTATATATACTAAAATAGGGATGGAGAGCATATGATAGAACTGTCGAAACGGATGCAGTCGGTTGCGGATATGATACAGCCATGTGATGCAGTCGGAGATATCGGCTGCGATCATGCATTTGTATCGATATATCTGATAGAACAGCACAGAACAAAACGGGTGATCGCATCCGATGTCAGACGAGGACCGATCACGATCGCAAAACGGAATATAGAGGCAATGAACCTGGCGAATCAGATAGAGATACGTATGGGCGACGGGCTTGATACAATCGTACCGGGCGAGGTAAATGCTGTTGTTCTGGCTGGAATGGGCGGTATGTTGATGATCGACATTCTGGAACGCGGCGAAGAGGTGGTCACACGTTGTGATCAGCTTGTGCTTCAACCACAGTCGGATATTGAAAAGGTCAGGCGATATCTGGCAGAAAAGGGGTACCATCTTGCAGATGAACAAATGTTGATCGATGCCGGAAAATATTATAATCTTTTGGATGTACGGATTCAGAGGATGCTACAGGCGGATGAATGTATGATCGATTTGCCACAGCCTGATGTGTGGAATGGAGATTTACCACAACACGATGAACAACCTGCAGATGTGGCGTGGACAGATAAGGCAGATAATTTAGATTTTGCAGAGGACTGGTGCTATATGTATGGTGGAAACCTGTTGCGAAAGAAAGATCCGGTTTTGCGGTCGTGGCTGGTAAAACAGAGAGATACAACAGCAGGGTTGATTGACAGCCTGAGTGGTAAGAATACGGAGAATGCCGCAAAACGTCTGAAAACAATAAAAGCAGAACAAAAGACCATCTGTGCAGTTTTGAAACAGGTGTACAGCATAGATGGATAACAGAGAGCCGGACATTTAAATGTCGGCATACTCTGTTAACAGAATGTTTTGGAGGTTTATTAAGGATATGAGCGAAAAAGCGATACATAACAGCGTGCTGACTTTAAAGGAGCTTGCAAAGAAATGGGCGATTCGTGTAGGCGCTGATTCGGTAGAGAAGCTCAATGAGATCGTAGAAGCGGGTAAAGGTATGGAGTTGATCCTTGTGTGTGAAGCCATGCAGCAGAATACGATTTATGATATTGCGAGAAACATACGCAAAGAAAAGAAAAAGATCATATTGATCGCAGGACCAAGTTCTGCCGGCAAGACGACATTTTCGCATCGCCTTAGTATACAACTTCGGGCACTTGGATTGCATCCGCATCCGATTGCAGTAGATAATTATTTTGTCAATCGGAAAGATAATCCAAAGGATGAAAATGGAAACTACAATTTTGAATGTCTGGAAGCGGTGGATGTGGAACTGTTGAACCATGATATGCAGATGCTGCTTCAGGGGGAAACGGTCGAACTTCCCGAATTTGATTTCTTAAATGGAAGAAGATTGTATAAGGGAGATAATTTGCGGATCGGAGATCAGGATGTGCTTGTGCTTGAGGGAATCCATTCATTGAATCCGAAGATGTTATATGCATTGCCCGATGAGGATAAATATCGTATATATATCAGCCCGTTAAACCAGTTGACGATCGATACAGATGATAAGATATCTACCATAGACAGTCGTTTGATCCGCAGGATCGTTCGAGATAACCGAACTCGCGGGCACAATATAGAACGAACACTTTCAATGTGGAAATCTGTCAGACAGGGTGAAGAACGGTATATATTTCCATATGAGAGTAATGCTGATGTTATGTTCAATTCCGGGTTGTTGTATGAATATTCTGTATTAAAAAAATATATAAATCCATTACTGACGGAGGTATCGGAGAAGTCGCCGTTTTATTCAGATGCATTACGCCTGAAAGAATTGACTGATCGTTTTGTAACTCTGGAAGATACCATTGTTCCGTTGAACTCGATTTTACGTGAGTTTATCGGCGGAGGCTGTTTTAAAGTCTGAGGATGAAGAAAGAGCTTTTAAGAAACAAATATTTATAATCAAAGACAGAGAAGAAGTTATCGTATTTCTTTATATAAATAGCATATAATCTGTTGTATACAAAATGGGAGATAACATTACTATTGGGATATGTAAGTTATCTCTCACTTTGTATAAGTCAATGAACAGATAAATGGGCTGGCTATATATGTATGAAACAGACCTTTTTCTACGTCGGTACTTAACGAGCCGCTTGAAAAGCGGAGAGTTTAGAACCGCTATGTAGAAAATAGAACGCGAGCGTTCTGTGAAATACATATATAGCCAGCCCATTTATCGTCATCATATAAAAGCTGGACGATAAGCCGGGTTATGTCGAGAGTGATCATCTATCTAGGCTTTATGTTACCATAAAGCTCAAGCGACCTACCTGAGACTTGACGGGCAGCCATTCGTCTCACAGCCGAAGCTGCTTTTTTGGTCTTGCTTCGAGTGGGGTTTACAGAGCCTGTTCTGTTACCAGAAGCAGCGGTGAGCTCTTACCTCGCCTTTCCACCCTTACCATGTACATGGCGGTTTATTTCTGTTGCACTAGCCTGGGAGTTTCCTCCACCGGACGTTATCCGGCACCCTGCCCTGCGAAGCCCGGACTTTCCTCACCTGTCATATGACAGCCGCGATCACTTGTCCAGCTCATTACTTTTATAGCAGAATGAACACAAAAAGTAAAGGGGAAAATAAAGAAACAAAAAACATGGTTTTAAAAACTACTTCTCATGGTATAAAAAATTGTTGAAGTGATGGCAGATGGGTGTTATAATCTCTCTATAGAAGCCTGATAATATATATTGTCAAAGATTTGATATAAGAGGGTGAAATATATGGAGAATAATTATCTGTTAAATAAAGAATATATTAGAATAAAAAATATGAATACAATCAGCTATGGCGGAAATCAGTCATGGTGCAGGAGTAAGAAGATGCAGAAGGTAGGATGTGGTGTAATTGCTTTGGCAGATATATCAATCTATCTTGCAGAACAGAACCCGGGGCTTATGACAGATGCAATTCGCAAAATCAACAAGCCGAAGGGCTTATATAATAAAAATGACTATCTTGCATATGTAAAATGGTTCTATAAGCATTATGTTTTTTTTCTGTGGTATAAAGGAATGACAGGTGTGACGTTAATGAATACATTGAACCGATATTTTATGCTGAATGACATCGGACTTCGTGCAAGATGGAGATTGTTTTTGTCAGATGAGGAAATGATGAAGCAGATCCGGCATTTGATCCGTAAGAATAAACCGGTTGTATTATCAATCGGACCGAATATCCCGAATGTATTTGGCGATAAAGGAATCCATATGTATGTGGAAAAGGATGGACGTATGCTTGCATCCATGAAAAAGAATGTTCACAGTCATTATGTAGTTGTGACAGGGGTAGAAGAAATATCAGGTCATGAGTATCTGATCGTTTCATCCTGGGGCAAAAAATACTACATCAGCTACGAAGAATACCGTGACTATGTAAAACATTCCGGTGGAAGAATTACAAGCAGCATTCTGTACATCAAGGGAATGATCTAATACTGAAAATCTTTTTTGTAATTTATGCGGATATTGTTATTTATTACAAAACATATAGAAGGGGTTCTGCCCCGGATACAACCAACCACTATAAATGACTCGCTGCGGTTTCGATTCGCTGCACATGCCCGATTCGTAAATGCTCCTGCGCTAACTCGCCTTTGGCTCGAACAAGCGCCCGCATTTACTGGCAATGTGCATCTTATTTCGAAATCCTCGCTTATGTCATATTATAGTGGTTGGTTGTATCCGGGGCAGAATTCCTTCTGTATGTTTATACGGAATAACAATATCTGCGCAAAACTAAATTAAAAAGATTTTCAGTATTAGATCATTCTCTTTGGAGATCAATGTCAGACTGGATAGTTATTCATCTGTTGGTTAATGCATATTACATTATAATCATGTATTGCTACATAGTTATTTTCGGGTTAATGCCTGTAACTCGATATCTGTCAGTTCGCGGAATTCGCCGGGAGCGAGGGCTTCGTCCAACGTCAGACTTCCCATGGACAGGCGTTTTAAGTAGGTGACCTTCATGCCGAGGGCTTCGAAGGAGCGTTTGACCTGGTGGTAGCGTCCTTCAGTGATCGTCAGGAGAATCTCCGAAGTCTGTGTGTTTAGGTCGGTATTTTTTATGACTAAAGTACCCGGTTTGGTTGGCTTGTCATCGCCAATGTCCAACCCTTCTTTAAATGCTTTTATGTGTTCTTCTGTTGCCAGACCATCGATGCGAGCAAAATATGTTTTTGCTACATGTTTGGACGGCGACAGGAGATTGTGGGATAGTTCTCCGTCATCGGTGATAAGCAGCAGGCCTTCTGTATCGATATCCAGACGACCGACAGGAAAAAGATTCTTTACAGGAACGGAAGCTTTTAACAGATCCAGAACTGTTATATGTAGATTATCGTTTGTTGCGCTGACACAGCCCGAGGGCTTGTTCAGCATATAATAATGGTGCTTTTGGTATCCAATCACCTTTCCGTTATAAGAAATCTGATCTGCATTTTCATCAATCTTCTGTTCGGGAGATTTGCAGACGATTCCATTTACCGAGATCATTCCTTTTTTTATATATTGTTTTACCTGGGATCTGGAGCCGATGTCCTGATTTGCCAGAAATTTATCGATTCGCATAGTATATACCTGCCTTTGGTGTTTTAGTTATTCGAAAAAAAGCTTGTATCCAAGAGATTTTCCATCATTATAGCATGGATTTTTTTGATGTTGGAGAACAAATTCAGTTAATTTCGGAAAACAGGTGATATTGTATGAAAATATTATAATAAACCAACATTTATGACGAAAATGTTAAATGACCATTTGTGAAATAAAATTGCAGCAGATTATATAAAATAAACAAAAAAATCCAGCGTTTATTTACGGAAAATTAATACATTTTACCATAAAAACTTTGGTTGGAAGACATATGCGTATTGACAGAAACTTTGAATTAGAGTATTATTTTTAACAGAAATGTAACATTTTGTCATGGATTTTAATAAATAGGTACGAAAAGATGAGAATTAGAAGAAATAATCGTTTTTCCCATGTGGGAAGAGGTTTGTTTAGTTATAGATACATAAAACGTAATCTGCTTGTGGCAGCAGCTACGATTGTTACAGCAGCGGGAATTGGACTTGTTGTAAAGTATGGAGAGGCGTTGGATCACAGCCCGGCATATCTGAACAGCCAGACTGCTCAGACTGCATCTGTTGGGACAACTACTGAGGAGGCTGCCACTGTTGATGTGGCTGCACTTCAGACCAGCACGACAAAGAAGGCTGCTCAGAAGAAGACTGTAGTGGCAAAAGCAGAGGAGAAATCCGAATTTGATGGTAAGTTTATCGCAAAGATCAATGATACATTAAATATCAGAGAAGAAGCTACGACAGATTCCAACATCGTAGGTAAGCTGTTTGACGGTAATGTAGGTGATGTATTGGAGACATCCGGTGAATGGACAAAGATTTCATCGGGAGATGTAATCGGGTATGTAAACAGTGATTATATTCTGACCGGCAAGGATGCTGAGACATATGCAGAAGATTACAAGAAAGTCCTTGGAACAGTAACAGATGATACGGTTCGTGTACGTGCAGATAAGTCTACACAGTCAGATATCCTTGGACTTGTAGCGAAGGATACCGTTCTTTCTGTTAAGACACAGGATAAGGATTGGGTAGAAGTTACAATGAATGACGGAACAGATGGTTATATAGCTGCGGATTATATCACAGTAGAAGAAACTTATGAGTATGCAATGTCGATTGATGACTACACAGCTATGGTAGAAGCTGAACAGCAGAAAGCATATGAAGTGGTATCAACTGATGACAGTGCAGATATAATGACGGCAGATGAAGAAACAACCGAGACGGCAACAACTGAGACTCCGACAACTGAGGGAGCAACAGAAGCGGATACAGAAGTGTCTACAACAGAAGCAACAACAGAGGAGAAGTCGGATGATAGTTCTAAGATTGATGCATCCCAGTATGATGATGCTTATCTGTTGGCATGTCTGGTCAGCATGGAAGCAGGATATGAATCCTATGAAGGACAGTTGGCAGTAGCAAATGTCGTTTTGAACCGTGTAAGAAGTGGTAAATGGGGAAGTTCTATTTCATCAGTTATTTATGCACCGAATCAGTTCCCTTGTGCAACGGGAAGCGTAATGCAGGGATACTTGCAGGATGGTCCGTTATCAACAGCACAGCAGGCAGCAAATGATGCCTTGGCCGGTAACAACAACATTGGAAGTTTTATGAGCTTCTTAAATAAGAATTATATTGATACAGATTCTTTATCTGATTATCAGATTATTGGAAATCATTGTTTCTACTAAAGTGTTTTTGAAAGATGGATTTAAGCTTATGAAGATAAATGAAAATATTCATGGGGAGCGGGAACTCGATACAGATCCGGTTACTTCAACGATAACGATAAACAATGACAGATTTAACAGAAGATACATACGCAGTTGCGGGATGTATCTTTTGTTGTTTCTGATATGTATTGGATTTTACATGATAAATATGGCTGTAGAACATGTATATCCGTTTGGCAGCAGAAGCTTTCTGTATCAGGATGCATGTGATCAATATCCCGGTATACTGAAAATTTTCCTTGAATGGCTGCATTCAGGGGATAAAGGTTCATTTATATGGGAACGGGGGCTTGGAATCGATATTGTTCTGAACATGTTCTATTACTGCATGAGCCCGTTTAATATTATAGCCATAGTACTTGGTCCGGATCGTGTTGAATTATCTATGACATTGATGATCGTACTCAAAGCATCATGCCTGGCTCCGGCAGGACTGTTCTTTTTCAGGCATTCAAAGATTCGCAGATTTGCGGAAAAGGGATTGTCAGAGAAATATATAACTGTAATTTCCATGATGTTCGGACTCCTGTATGCGTTAAACAGTTATGTGGTGGTATATAATCATAATGTGCTCTGGCTGGACGGACTGATTCTGCTTCCGTTTATTGCGATTGCAGTTGAGCATCTGGCGGAAGGCAAATGGCAGCTCCGTTATACGTTGTTATTAGCCTGTGCATTTTTGTTTAATTATTATTTTGCATTTTATATTTGCCTGTTTATAGTCTGCTATTTTTTTATGCAGGATTGGAAGAATGCTAAGAATTTATGGTCCGGTGTATGTCGTTTCTTCGGATGGTCGGTTATGGCGGTATCGATTGCGGGAATGGTTGTTCTTCCGTCTCTTTATGCCATTATGAATCTGTCATCCTGTGGAAACGGGGACTATAGTCTTCCATGGTATAGAATCAGTAATCTAGGAATGTTTGTTAATTCATTTTATCCATTGCGACAGATATCGACGGGATATTTGTTCAGTCACAATAATTATTGCGGTATTCTGGTGATTATGTTCTTTCTGCTTTTCTTATTCGGAGCGGGAATCAAATGTAGTTTTAAGCTTCGATATACGGCCGTTATTTTATTCCTGACTATTGGATTGAACATGGTCGGATTAAATTATGTCCTGCATGGCTTTACGATTACGCATGGACTCGGAAATCGTTTTGCATTTATCCTTGTCTTTTTCATTTTGATGGCAGGTTATATCGGAATGCTCAGATTACAGCAGGTAAAGGTATGGCAGATAATCAGTATGTCAGGTATCGGTATTACTATATTCCTTTTGGAGCTGTTCTTAAATAAGGAAGATGCGAATTCCTATTCCTATGCGGCTGTATTGCTCTTTGGTATATCATATCTGATCTTATTGATCTTGTATGTCAGAAAGAGTATTCGTTATACGACCTGCTATGTGTGGATGATAGTATTATTGTGTATAGAGATCTTTGCAAATGCATGGATTCAGATGCCGCAGAAGTATAATGATGAGCGGCTTCAGAGCGAGATATCTGCTTCGGACTGGTTAACAGATTATGAGCAGTTGCAGCTTGCAGAAGGGGAGAGAAAGACTGCATTGGTGTCACAGAACTATATGCCGTATTCAGACGTAAACTGGTATTCATCTGTGGCAAATGGCAGTATAGTAGATGTGTTTACCAGCCTTGGAATATCAAGATATCAGAATATTGAATATACCTATAGAGGGGTAACTCCGATCAGTCGCCAGCTCTTTAATGTACGGTATGTTGTGACTGATGAAACAGGGGTTGCAGGTGGGTATCGTCTGATCGACCGGAAAAATGAGAAGATTGATTTCTACGAAGCGGATAATCTGGCAGGCATGGGATTTTTGATGAGTAAAGATGTTCTTGACTGGAGCGGAACAGCGAAAACGGAAGATACATCGGATGTATTCGAGAAAGGCAGCATGGCAGAGAATCAGAATGAACTGGTAAAGCTTGTGACCGGACATAAGATCACGCAGAATGCCTTTACAAGAATTGATATACCGGAGGATGCAGTAACAAGTGCCGGTATGGATATTACCGGACAGAAGAACGGTGAGTATTCCTATATCAGTACCAATGATGTTTTTTCAGCAATCACGGTGAATCTTACTGCGGAAAAAGACGAAGATCTGTATCTGGAATGTGCGGACACGAAGCCTCAGTGTATCGAAGTAAAGGTGAATGATGAAGTAACAGTGTCTACGAATTACACGGATTCAGCGGATTTTTATCATGTAGGTCAGGTAAAAGAAGGGGATGCTGTACAGATTCGAATGTATGCGATAAGAATTCGTCTTTATACAACGGCAGTTAAAGATCAGGAGGGAACGAAAGCATTTGCGCTGTATTCCTTAGATCAGAATGTAGTGAAAGCATTTGAAGAATATACAGAGTCACATCAAATGACATTTGACGGATGGACCGATAATACTTTAAATGGTCACATAACGACAGAAGAATCCGGTATTTTATATCTGGCGGTTCCGTACAATAAGGGATTTTCGGCAGTTGTTAATGGCAAAAAAGTAGCTCCTGTAAAGATCGGAACCGGCCTGATGGGTGTTCCTGTAGAAGCAGGGGAACATGTGATTACACTGACCTACAATACACCATATCTGATGGCGGGCATATGCCTGTCTGTGATAGGAATATTAATATTGGCAGGATATGTGATGATCAGCAGAAAAAAATCGTCCAATAAATAACGGACACAAATTATCAGCTTATAAGAATGCAGATATTGAAAAACAGATCATAATAAATTCTTATAATAAAAACAGGCAACTTGAGTGCGATCGCGCAGGTCAAGCTTCATAAGGATATTACTGAGATAATTGCGGACGGTTCCTTCCGAGAGAAAGAGCTGCTCCGCAATTTCTTTGTTGTTCAGACCATCTGCAACCAGTCGGATCAGTTCAAATTCCTTTTCCGTAAGATTGTAGGACAGGTAATCAAAACGATCATCAGTCTGTAACAGGGTAGGGATCTTGTTCATGATCTCATTCCCGAAGACAGTTTGACCGTTGTGTACGGCAGTGATCGCAGATGCAACTGTCTCAAAATCCTGTTTTAAGATGTATCCCTTTGCGCCGGTCCGGATGGCTTTGATGATATAGTCATCGTCGGCAAAGGTAGTAAGTAACAGAATCTTTGCGTCAGGGTGTCCGGTGATGATTTCTTTCGCTGCGGTCAGACCATCCATGCCTTCCATACGGATATCCATTAACAGAACATCGGGGCTGTATGTATCGTACAGGGAGATGGCATCGTGGCCATTTGCTCCGGTTGCAAGTACGGTAATGTCTGAGCAGGATTCTAATATGATCTTTAAAGATGCACTGACAAATGCATCATCATCAACAATTATAATATTCATGCAGTTCTATCTCCTTTTTGTGTATATTTTGGAATACTGACAAACAGGCGGAATCCGGATTCGGTTGATATCTGTAAAGTACCGGATAAGGATTGGACTCGTTCTTGGATGTTGGTAAGTCCGATGCCGGGGGAGGTTGTAAGGTGAATGCCTGTTCCGTTGTCACGGATCGTCAACTGATAGAAGCCCGGATGTTCCCGGATCAGAATCGAGAGTTGATCGCCGTTGCTGTGCTTTACAGCATTGGTGATCGCTTCTTTGGCAATGCTGATAAGACAGTATTTGATATCCTTCGGAACAATGTTGCCCATATCATATTCAAATGAAGTATGAAAGCCTGTTATATCATTCAACATATCCTGAATGGCAGCTTTCGTATCAATGGATTCATCGTGAAGGTCGTGGACACTTGATCGTATACTGTTCATGGCGGTATCCAGCGTAGCGCGGAGATCGGAAAGCGGATTTGTAAGGATCGGTTCTTTGTTGATCGTCTGGATCGCACCAACCTGAAGAATGGATCTGGTAAGCATGTGACCGACATTATCATGGATCTCTCTGGCGATACGATTTCTCTCTTTCAGGGTTGCAGTATAAATCATGTTATTCTGTTCCTTCCGGATCATACGGATTCGTTCCTTTGCCAGAAGTTCGTTTGTCTTCGATGTATCTGTAAGGTGCTTCATCTGTTGATGAAGGGTGGTAAGCGCTGTAGTCAGATATCCGTATAATATGCTGCACAGACAGAGGACACCTATCAGAAGTAAAGTATCCATCGGAAGTTTTGCAGATGCCAGAATGATGGAAAGAACTCCGATGGGTGCAGTAAAACAAACCGGTCGTCTGCTCAGATAGAAGCAGAAAAGCGGAAGAAATACAACAAACTTAAGGCACAGACAGCACAGAATAAATATGCCTACGTGGATCAGTACCGGAGCTGTGGGTGAGAGCCTGTCAGCAATCAGCATTGTGCCAAAAGCAAGTATGATCGCAAGCAGAATATATATTACGCTGCGCGTACATATAGAAAAAGTGTGAATACACATAATACAGCATATTGCAAATATAAGCAGTCGAGTCAGGATTTGCTTCATAACTTCTCCTTGTATGTAGACAGGTCACGCGGGTGTCAGGTAATTGCGTGAACCGGCTTGGATTTATAAGTGACGGTATTAGTATACCTGTTGAGAAATACAGCGTCAATTGACTACGGTTGAAAAACTCCGGATTTTAAAAGAATGTGACAAATGTCATATTACAGATGTGATGATTGGCACTGAACAAAAATTTTGGTATATGGTAGAATGACAGCATAACATGGAACATATGCGATGAGTTTCAGACGCGATGCCGGAAGAAACAATAGCATCCGAATAGAAAATGAATGAGGAGACAGTTATGGAATATGCGATTGAAGTAAAAGATCTGGTGAAACGATATAAAGATTTTGTAGCATTATCACATTTTGATCTGGAGGTGAGAGAGGGCGAGATCTTCGGTCTGCTTGGACCGAATGGATCGGGCAAGACGACGACGATCAACTGTATCTTGTCACTGCTTACATACGATCAGGGCGATGTCCGCGTATTTGGTAAGAAGATGACATCGACGAGCTACGATCTGAAACGGGAGATCGGTGTTGTAATGCAGAATGTGGCTGTATTTGATGAAATGACGGTATATGAGAATATCGATTATTTCTGTGGGTTGTATATCAGGGATAAAGAGACAAGAAAACAGTATGTAGAGGATGCAATCGCATTTGTCGAGCTTCAGGACTATAAGAAGTTCCTGCCGAAAAAACTGTCAGGAGGACTTCTCAGACGATTAAATATTGCGTGTGGAATCGCACACAAACCGAAGCTGATCTTTTTTGATGAACCGACGGTAGCAGTAGACCCACAGAGCAGGAACAAGATCTTAGAGGGAATTGTCGAGCTGAATAAGAAGGGCGCAACGATCATTTACACTTCTCATTACATGGAAGAGGTAGAACAGATCTGTAGCCGTATATTGATCATGGATAAAGGTCGGAAGGTCGCTCTTGGCACGAAGGAAGAGCTGAAAAAAATGATAAAGAAGACAGAGAGTATCTTCATAGAAGCTCCGGCACTGACAGATGAACAACTGCTGGAGCTGAGACAGCTTCCACATGTGTATGACAGTTCATATCAGGATGGAATGTTGAAGCTGACCTACTCCGGTGGAGATCACAATCTGATCCGGGTTATGGAATATATGAAGGAGCATGCGGTATTATTTGGAAAAGTATATACCGAGCTTCCAAGTCTGAACGATGTGTTCCTTGAGATTACCGGGAAGACACTTCGGGATTAGGAGGGGTGGATATGTTTTGGCATAATTTTAAATATGCAGGTAAAATGCTGATAAAAGGAAAAGATACACTGTTCTGGACGATACTGTTTCCGATCGCATTATTCACATTCATGTACATGGCATTCGGAAATATCATGGAAAAGGATGAGATGTTTAAAGATATCCCGGTCGCAGTTGTGAGGGATGGTAAGAATGATACAGCGCTTATGATGGTGCTGTCTACGCTTTCTATGGACGGCGAGAATAAACGGATCGACATGGAGGTGCTCAGTGAGAAAGAAGCACTTCAAAAGTTAAATGATGAAGAAGTGACCGGTGTGATCTATACATCGGATGCGAGCCTGATAGTGAGGCAGAGTGACATCAAGGAGTCGATACTGGAATCAATCCTGAATCAGTATAAGCAGATGGAACAGATGTATCTGAATCTGATGCAGAAGGATCCGGAGGCTGCATCGGAGATCATTCAGAAGGCAGTGCAGAGCGATGCGGTATATTATGAAGAGATTTCCACAACGGACGGATGTCAGAATGAGTATTATAATTATTTCTATGCAGTGCTTGCTATGAGTTGCCTGTTTTCTTCCTTTGCCGGAATCACAAGAATGCATAAGCTGCAGGCAAATGAAAGCGCACTTGGAATGCGTCGTTGTCTGTCACCGAATCCTAAACTTGTGACTGTTCTGGCGGAGTATCTGGCATTACTGCTGGTTCAGTTTGCAGCCGAGGTTATCACTGTAATCTATATGCGGCTGTTCGGTGTACAGTTTGGAACAAAATATCCGGCTATTTTACTGGTACTCTTTATTGCATGTAATATCGGTATTGCCGGAGGAATGCTGATTGGTACCTGGTCAAAATGCTCATATGGAGGAAAGATTGGAATTGCGGTAGCGGTCAGCCTTACCTTCTCTTTTATGGCGGATCTGATGGTTCATGGAATTAAAAACAGTATTGAAGATAAACTTCCAATTCTGAACCGGATCAATCCGGCGGTGCTGGTAACGGACTGTCTCTATGCGCTCAATGTATACGATAATTACGATCGTTATTTCAGAAATATCCTGATCTTAACCGGTATGGCTGTCTGTCTGCTTGGAGCGAGTATTCTGATCTTAAGGAGGAATAAATATGCAAGTGTTTAAATCCTATTTTAAAATCTTAAATAAGAAAAAAGGCTCAATGTTGATGTATATTGGGATTTTTGCAGGCATTATATTTGGATTTATATTGCCGAATTCCGGTAAAACAGAAGACGAATATAAAAGCATGAAGTGTAAATTCGCTTGGTTTGATTATGACCAGACGGCAGAAAGTGAAGAACTGTTTTCGTATCTGGATCATGCACATAAACATGCTGAATTAAAAACAGATACGACGGAAGCGATGCAGGACAGTCTGTTTAACCGGGATACAGACTGTATCGTCCGCATTAAAAAAGGTTATGCGGATCATCTGGATAAGGAAGATCTGTCCGATTATATCGAGATCGTTGCAATTCCGAACCGGAGCAAGGTGGAACTGTTTGAAGCAGATGTAAATAAATATATCTCTTATCTGAATGCATATTTTGCAGCCGGATATGACCGGGCAGAGGCAGCAGCTCAGGTGGATGAATTGTTTCAGACTAGAACGAACGTAACGATGACGACCGAAGACCATGGCGGAAAACATAGTACGAGATATACATTTTTCAGTTATCTGGGATGGATATTTGTGGTCATGATGATCGAAGGTGTGAGCCCGGTATTGATCGTATATGATAAAAAAGAATTAAGAGAACGGATCGCAAGCTCAGCATATAAATATTCCAATATGACAAAAGAAATCCTTCTCGGAACGATCGTAACAGGATTCCTTGGATGCGCAGTATTTGCGGTTGGAGGGTGCTTTGTATTCAGAAAAGAAATGTTTACGGCGGCAGGACTTGGAAATCTGCTCAATATGGTTTGCTACATGTTCGTAGCTATGGCACTTGCCTTTCTTGCAAGTAAGATTGTCCGAAACGAGGAGGGCTTCAGTATGATCGGCAATATAGTGTCCCTTGGTATGGCATTCCTGTCCGGCATCTTTGTTCCGGTGGAATTTCTTGGTGAAGGGGTCATAAAGCTGGCACATTTCCTTCCGGCTTACTGGTATGTCAAAGTCGTTGATCTTCTGGACTATGAGGCAAAGATACCATCGGAAGCATTCGTATATATGGGGATCGAGGTGCTCTTTGCAGCCGCCATCATCACAATTGCAATCGTGATCGACCGTGCCAGAAACCAACGCTTGGTGAGTAGTTAGATGATGAAAGTTTTATAAAAAGGGAAGTGGACATTATCTATTATTCCGCAAGACGCTTTCGCTCTGTTTCTCATGTAGCGGTACTAAAGTTCACCACTCCGTGGTTCACTAAGTACCGACATTCGAAAAGGCTTGCTTCATAATAATAATGTCCACTTCCCTTTTACATAAAACTTTCATCATCTGGAAGCTACATTCCTGTTATGAAGGAAACATATCTGGAAATCGATATATGAAACAAAATGGGAAATAGCATTACTATTATGAAGCAAGCCTTTTTTAATGCCGGTTCTTAGCGAGTCGCCATGGGCGAGGAGCTTAGTGCCGTTGCGTTAAAATAGAGTGCGAACGACTTGCGGAATAATATGTAATGTATTTCCCATTTTATTTCAAAGATTTACGGAAGAAATTTCCTTTATAACAGGAATGCCGCTTCCATTTCAACTATTATTTGTCGTTGTTCTTGTTCTTCTCGTTCATCATTGCGCGGACTTTCATGGACAGACCGAACAGGTTGATGAATCCGGTTGCATCCTTATGGTTATACAGCTCACCGGTAGTGAAGCTTGCAAGACTCTCAGAATACAGAGAATATGGAGAAGTTGTTCCGGCTTTGATGATGTTTCCTTTGTACAGTCTCATCTTAACCTGACCGGTAACTGTCTCCTGTGTCTTTTCAACAAATGCCTGAAGAGCCTCACGGAGAGGGCAGAACCACTTTCCTTCGTATACAAGATCTGCAAACCTGGTTGCTACGAGCTTCTTGTATGCAAGGGTTTCACGATCCAGAGTCAGCTCCTCTAACTGCTTGTGAGCTTCCATCAGAATTGTTCCGCCGGGAGTCTCATAAACACCACGGGACTTCATGCCGACAACACGGTTCTCAACGATATCGATAATACCGATACCATGCTTGCCGCCTAAACGGTTTAATTCACGAATGATATCAGAAACTTTCATCTTTGTACCATTAATAGCAGTTGGGATACCCTTTTCAAAATCAAGTGTCAGATATTCATCCTCATCCGGTGCCTTTTCAGGGGTAACACCGAGAACCAGAAGATCATCGTAGTTTGGTTCGTTTGCAGGATTCTCCAGTTCCAGACCTTCATGGCTGATGTGCCAGATATTACGGTCACGGCTGTAAGAATGAGCAGCATCAAACGGAAGATCGATACCGTGTGCCTGACAGTATGCAATCTCCGCATCACGGGAATCCAGCTTCCATTCCGGCTGTCTCCATACAGCGATAACCTTGATGTCAGGAGCAAGAGCCTTAATTGAAAGCTCAAATCTTAACTGGTCATTTCCTTTTCCTGTTGCGCCGTGACAGATCGCAACAGCACCTTCCTTACGAGCAACCTCAACTAATTTCTTAGCGATCAGAGGTCTTGCGAAAGAAGTACCGAGTAAATATTTATTCTCATATACAGCATCTGCCTGAACGGTTGGCATGATGTATTCATCACATAATTCATCAACAACATCCAGAATGTATAACTTGGAAGCTCCTGAATATTTTGCTCTTTCATCCAGTCCTTCCAGCTCACTTTCCTGTCCTACGTCGATGCAGGCGCAGATAACATCGTAATCATAAGTTTCCTTTAACCAAGGGATGATAGCTGTTGTATCAAGGCCGCCTGAGTATGCAAGAACAACTTTGTCTTTTGCCATTTCTAAATCCTCCTTAAAATCCGTCTGTGTGGAATATGTACATTTCTGATATATCATAATTCCATTTGTTGAATAAAGGACATATCGTCCTGTCTGCAAATTAATATATAACGGTAGTGAATATTATGCAAGTGTTTTTTGAATAGAAAAGTGGAAAAAATAAAAAAGAAACAAAATGTAAGAAAACAGAATTTACAATATAGAAGAGGGATAGAAGAAAAAATACGATCATGAAACAAAAAGAATAAAATATGAATATTACATATACAAATATGAATAATATACACACACACATTGAATTACAGGAAACATCGGTTTGTATATAATGAATAGAAAGTTGTAACAAATCAGAAAAAAATAGTAGAAATAAGAAAAAATAGGAATAATGTTTGAGTATCTTGTAGAAATGCTATATAATATAATAGACTGTGGATACTGGTTATTATAGACTGTGAATGGGAAATCCTGAAGTTAGAAATCACAGCCAGATATAATAATTCGGGTGAAAGAATGAAAAGTTTTTTGATTAACAGGAGGAATAAGAGATGAAAGGCATTATTTTAGCCGGAGGATCTGGAACAAGGTTATATCCGTTGACAAAAGTAACATCGAAGCAGCTGCTTCCGATTTATGATAAACCGATGATCTATTATCCGATGTCAGTTCTGATGAATGCAGGGATCCGTGATATATTGATCATTTCAACACCGCAGGATACTCCAAGATTTGAGGATCTGTTGGGAGATGGAAGTCAGTTTGGTGTAAATCTTACTTATGCTGTACAGCCTACACCGGATGGACTTGCACAGGCTTTTGTTATTGGTGCGGATTTTATTGGTGATGATACTGTGGCAATGGTTCTCGGTGATAATATTTTTGCAGGCCACGGACTTAAAAAGAGATTACGTGCAGCTGTTCAGAATGCGGAAAACGGTAAGGGTGCAACTGTATTTGGTTATTACGTAGATGATCCGGAGCGGTTTGGAATTGTTGAATTCGACAAAGACGGACGTGCGATCTCGATTGAGGAAAAACCGGAAAAGCCAAAGAGCAATTACTGTGTAACAGGTCTCTATTTTTACGATAATAAAGTTGTTGAATATGCAAAGAATCTGAAACCATCCGCCAGAGGCGAGCTTGAGATCACCGATCTGAACCGTATTTATCTTGAACATCAGCAGTTAAATGTAGAGCTTCTCGGACAGGGATTCACATGGCTGGATACAGGGACACATGAGAGTCTGGTTGATGCCACGAACTTTGTAAAGACGATAGAGCAGCATCAGCATAGAAAGATTGCATGTCTTGAGGAGATTGCATACCTGAATGGATGGATTTCCAGAGAAGAAGTTCTTGAAGTATATGAAGTTTTGAAGAAGAATCAGTATGGACAGTATCTGAAGGATGTATTAGATGGTAAGTATCTGGATGTGCTTGCATAGCTTTTGCAGATAAAAAGATAAAAGATAGATTGAGGAGAAAGATAAAAATGAGTAAAACAATCATAGTAACAGGTGGAGCCGGCTTTATCGGTTCAAATTTTGTATTCCATATGCTTGATAAATATCCGGAATATCGTATCGTATGCTTGGACAAGCTGACATATGCAGGTAATCTGTCAACACTTGAGCCGGTAATGAAGAATCCGAATTTCAGATTCGTTAAAGCGGATATTTGCGACCGAGATGCCGTTTACCGGTTATTTGAGGAAGAAAAGCCGGATATCATTGTGAACTTTGCAGCAGAGAGTCATGTTGACAGAAGTATCGAGAATCCGGATATTTTCTTAAAGACAAATATTATGGGTACGGCAGTGCTTATGGATGCCTGCAGAAAATATGGAATTGAGAGATATCATCAGGTATCCACCGATGAAGTGTATGGAGATCTGCCGCTTGACAGACCTGATTTGTTCTTTACAGAAGAAACACCGATTCATACAAGCTCTCCTTACAGCAGCTCAAAGGCAGCAGCAGATCTTCTGGTATTGGCATACCACAGAACTTACGGATTGCCTGTCAGCATATCCAGATGTTCGAATAACTATGGACCGTATCATTTCCCGGAGAAACTGATACCATTAATGATCGTAAATGCATTGAATGACAAGCCTCTTCCCGTATATGGTGAGGGCTTGAATGTGCGTGACTGGTTATATGTAGAAGATCATTGTAAGGCTATCGACCTGATCATTCATAAAGGGCGTGTTGGCGAAGTATACAATGTCGGTGGTCACAATGAGAAACAGAATATTGAGATCGTTAAGATCATCTGTAAAGAACTTGGCAAGCCTGAGTCTCTGATCACACATGTTGGCGATCGTAAAGGACATGATATGCGCTATGCAATCGATCCGACAAAGATCCATAATGAACTTGGATGGCTTCCGGAGACAAAGTTTGAAGATGGAATAAAGAAGACGATCCAGTGGTATCTTGATAACAGAGAATGGTGGGAGACCATTATCTCGGGAGAATACCAGAATTACTATGAGAAGATGTATGGTAATCGTTAATTTGTGGAAAAGAGGTAGAGAAATAAGATGGGACAGATTAAAGTTACAAAAGCACCGATAGAAGGATTGTACATTATTGAACCTGCAGTACATGGAGACAGCAGAGGATATTTTATGGAAACCTATAACCAGAAGGATATGGAGGAAAATGGTCTGAATATGGTATTTGTTCAGGATAATCAAAGTATGTCGACAAAAGGCGTGCTTCGCGGACTCCATTTTCAGAAGGAATTTCCGCAGGGAAAACTAGTACGTGTGATTAAAGGTGCAGTTTATGATGTTGCTGTTGATCTGAGATCAGGAAGCGAAACATATGGAAAATGGTATGGTGTGGAGTTGACAGAAGAGAACAAGAAGCAGTTCTATATCTCGGAAGGCTTCGCTCATGGATTTTTAGTTTTATCGGATACGGCGGAATTTTGTTATAAGGTAACAGATTTCTATCATCCCGGTGATGAGGGCGGTCTGGCATGGAATGATCCTGAAATTGGTATTGAGTGGCCGAAGGTCTTTGGTGAATATCAGGGAAACGCAAGTGCGGAAGGGTATCATCTGGAAGATGGAACCGCGCTCAACCTGAGTGATAAGGACCAGAAATGGCTGGGATTAAAGGAAACATTTAAGTTCTAATAAAGTTTTTAGTTGCAGAGAGGATGTCTTTCACTAATGGATAATAAGACTACACAGTATGATAAACGTCTATCGGAATACAGAGACAGACTGTTACAACGGAATAAGGAAATGACAACGGACGATGATGAGCTGATCGATTCGATCATCAATCAGAATGAACCGGAAAATAGCAAAGCTGACGGTAAAGCAGATGGTACATCTGAGGAGAAAATGGCAGATTCTGTATCAGATGCTTCTTCGGCGAAAGAAACACCGGTATCGGAATCCTATAAGGAATATGCAGACAAATTAGAGTCGGTATTAAAAGAGGTTGGGGTTGCGACAGCGGAGAAGTCCGAATCGAAGCAGCCGACAGAGAGAATAAAAGAAGACCGTGTAGCCGAAGAACGGAAAAGGCTTGCTTATAAGAAACTCGGTTATGAAGAACAGACGCAGGATGATACCATGAAATCTGAGGCAGATATGGATGAATCGGAAGAAGATGGACATACAGTTGCTGATGTATTTGCAAATCTGAGAGAAAGTGTCCGGGATGCAGTAGGTGAGGCTGAGAAGAAGGTCAGAAGCCGGAAGCCTGTCATATCAGAAGTGGGTAATGATGGACAGAAACGATCATTTCGACTGAATACACTCGGTAAATGGGCGGTTACAGGCATTGTATTGTTCGTAGTATTCCTCATCCTTACGATCGGTTATGTATCCGCGAATAAATCTTATAAGTATAATCAGATGGATATTCGTCCGATCAAGAACAGTGATCTGGTTGTCAACGAAGGTGTAAAAGAACAGACAAAGGGTTATACCACGATTGCACTTTACGGAGTTGATTCCAGAGATTCAAATCTGAATACAGGAACAAACAGTGATGCGATCATTTTACTCAGTATCAATAAAGATACAAAAGAAGTTAAGATGGTTTCGGTATACAGAGATACATTGTTACAGATACAGAGCGACTCTCAGACAACTCATAAGGTCAATTACGCATATCAGCTCGGGGGTGCTTTAATGTCGATCAATACGTTAAATGCAAATCTGGATCTTGCTATATCGGATTATATTACCGTTGATTTTAATGCTATGGCAGATATAATCAATACGCTGGGAGGCGTAGAGGTAACGGTAACAGAAGATGAGGTAAATAATCTGAACAAGAATCTTGCGGAACAGATCGGTATTTCGGGAAAATATTCCGAGGGCGTTCATGAGGCGGGAACGAAGGTATTAAACGGACAGCAGGCAGTTGCATATTCCAGAATCCGAAGCACGGGTAAAGGAGATATTACCAGAACCATGAGACAGCGTACCGTATTACTTGGTCTGGTAAATAAAATGATAAATGCAGACAGTAAGATGATATCAAATCTGATCGATGTATCCTTTAGCTGCATATCAACCAGTCTTACAAAGGATGAAGTGACTTCGTTGGCGAAAGATATTGCTGACTATAAGATTACAGGAAATATTGGATTCCCGTTCTCTTATACACCGATGTCCTTAGATGGTAAAGGTAGTGTGATCGTAGCAGCGGATCTGAATGCAAATGTTACAGCTTTACATGAATATCTGTATGGAACATCGGGTTATACTCCGTCGACTACAGCATCATCTATAAGCACAGAAGTATCATCGGAAACGGGAGTGGCAGCAACAGAAGCAATTGATATAGATAAGGTATCAGGCGAAACTGCTGTTACAACACAGGAAAGCAGTGAAGCTTCGAGTGAATCGGCAACAAATGGATCTGAAACAGGTTCGACAACAGAAGTACAGACGATCACGACACCTCCGGCGGGAATGATAGAAAATGAATAATATCAGAATCCGTCTGAGACTTTTCGTAGGGAAGATTCCGGTGCTGACAGTGATCATATGTGTGATAGTATTACTTTTCGGGAAATACAGACAGATGGAATATGTCCGGGCGAATGAAACCGGAGTAATAGAGATAGAAAATACAGAGATTTTACCGGAGCAAATATTTTGCAGGCGCAATACCAATGACAGCTTCCCTGTACGTGGGGTATTGCTTCATGAATGGATTAAAGATATAAGACAGAATCTTGCATGGGCAGGTATGACAGAACGATATATCGCTCATATGGGACTGCATGAAAAGGTATGTCAGATGATGTTTGTAAATCCTGAGAATCTGGTTTTAAGTCATGATGTGACCAAGCTGGATAAGGAATTTAAGTCGGCGCTTAAGAAGTATCCTGTCGGTGGGATTATGCTGAAATCAAAAAACATACAGACGAAAAAACAGCTGAAAAAGCTGTTGAAGGAAATGCAGGATAATTCTGATATTACACTCTTCCTTGCTGTAGATGAGGAAGGCGGAACGGTCAGCCGCGTAATGCAGAAGCTTGGCAATATAGATGGCGGTGATATCGGATCAATGTATGATTACAGAAATCTGGGTGGAGATATTGCGTATGAGAATGCAAGACAGATCGGAGATAATCTGTCGTATTATGGATTTAACCTTGATTTTGCTCCGGTAGCAGATGTATGGTCAAATCCGGGGAATACAGTCATAGGAAAGAGAGCTTACAGCAATATTTATAGTGAAGCGGCGGAATTAATTCCATATGCGGTGCGCGGTTTTCACGCAGGCGGAGTGCTCTGTACTTTGAAGCATTTTCCCGGGCATGGCAATACAAAAGAAGATTCCCATTATGGAAATGCATATGTATATGAGACGAAAGACGATCTTGAAAACAATGAATTTCAGTCGTTTCGGGCAGGAATTGATGCAGGAGCTGACTTTGTGATGGTAGGGCATATGATCGTAACCGATATATCGAATATCCCATCCGATCTTTCTAAAGAAATCGTGACAGATATTCTTCGGACAGAACTTGGTTTTTCCAGAGTAATCATTACGGATTCATTGCAGATGGAATCAATTACCGATACATATTCAGCCGGGGATGCTGCGATTTATGCGGTGGCTGCAGGAAATGATATGATATTGGAACCGGAAAATCTGGAACAGGCAGTTGAGGGGATAAAGCAGGCAGTAAAAGATCAGATTATTGCGGAGACTCAGATCAACGAAAGCGTAAGAAGAATTTTGGTGATGAAGCATACTGCTATTGAGAAAGAATAGACCGATTGGGCAAATTTAAACACAAAACGCACAAAATGCGGATTATATATTTTAAAAGTAAAAGACACGATTTCAATGGAAAGACCATTGCAATTGTGTCTTTTTGATTTGCAATAATTTATATTGACTATACAAAACACTTTATAAAATTAAGTTTGCAAACTATCTGACAATTTGACGAAAAAAGTTGTTTACAAACGGAAAAAAAGATAGTATGATTACAAATCATAAAAAGCACAGAGCCGCATTTGAGAATCACTATCAGATAACCTGACTATAAGATCTCTACAGGTACTGGCAATAAGTTGGAAAGGAAAACGAGCATGGAAGATAACAGAAACGTAGTAAATCCAGGGTTATACAGTGAAGAATACGAACATGATAACTGTGGTATCGGTGCCGTTGTTAATATCAAAGGCATTAAGACACATGAAACCGTAAATAATGCGTTAAAGATTGTTGAAAATCTGGAACACAGAGCAGGAAAAGACGCAGAAGGAAAAACCGGTGATGGTGTAGGTATCCTTCTTCAGATTTCACATAAATTTTTTAAGAAAGCAGTTGCGGAGCTCGGATATGATCTGGGTAAAGAACGTGATTATGGTATTGGTATGTTTTTCTTTCCGCAGGATGAACTGCCAAGAAAACAGGCAATGAAGATGTTTGAGGTTATTGTCGAGAAAGAGGGACTTGAGTTCCTGTGTTGGAGAATGGTTCCGACTACTCCGGGAATTCTTGGAAAGAAGGCTGTTGATGTTATGCCGTGCATTATGCAGGCATTTATCAAGAGACCTGACAGCGTGAAAACGGGACTTGATTTTGACCGAAAGCTTTACTTTGTCAGAAGAATATTTGAAGAAAGTAATGATGATACCTATGTACCATCACTTTCCAGTAAAACGATCGTATATAAAGGTATGTTCTTAGTTGGAGAACTTCGTAAGTTCTATAACGACCTTCAGGATCCGGATTATGAATCAGCGATCGGACTTGTACATTCGAGATTCTCCACGAATACAACTCCTAGCTGGCTTCGGGCACATCCGTATCGTTATCTCTGCCATAATGGTGAGATCAATACGATTCGTGGAAATGAAGATAAGATGATCGCCAGAGAAGAGACAATGGAATCTACGATCATGCAGGACGAGATGTACAAGGTTATGCCTGTACTTGATCCAAATGGTTCCGATTCCGCAAGACTGGATAACTGTCTTGAATTCCTTGTATTAAATGGTATTCCGCTTCCGCTGGCAGTTATGATCACGATCCCTGAACCATGGGAAAATGATCGATTTATGAGCCAGGAGAAGAAAGATTTCTATCAGTATTATGCAACAATGATGGAGCCATGGGACGGACCTGCATCGATCCTGTTCACAGATGGAGATATCATGGGTGCAGTGCTTGACCGTAACGGACTCAGACCTTCCAGATATTATATAACAGATGATGATTATTTGATCCTTTCATCTGAAGTTGGTGTGTTAGAGGTCGATCCATCTAAGATCGTGAAAAAAGACCGTTTGAGACCGGGACGTATGTTGTTAGTCGATACAGTGAACGGAAGATTGATATCAGATGATGAGATCAAGGAGAAATATGCAAAAGCAAAACCATATGGTGAATGGCTTGACAGTAATCTGGTTCATTTAAATGATCTTAAGATACCGAATATTCGTGTAGAAGAATATACAGATGAAGAGCGTGCAAAACTCCAGACCGCATTTGGTTATACATTTGAAGATTTTAAAAATACAATCTATCCAATGGCTGAAAAAGGAGCAGAGGCAATCAGTGCGATGGGAACTGATACTCCGCTTGCAGTATTATCAAACAGCCACAAGCCATTGTTTAATTACTTTAAACAGTTATTTGCACAGGTAACAAATCCTCCAATTGATGCGATTCGTGAGGAGATCGTAACATCGACTTCCGTATATCTCGGAAAGGATGGAAATATTCTGGAAGAGAAGCCGGAGAACTGTCATGTATTAAAGATCCATAATCCGATCCTTACAAATACAGATCTTTTAAAGATCAAGAATATGAAGGTAGAGGGACTTAAGGTTGGCGTTCTTCCGATTCTTTATTATAAGAATACATCACTCGAAAAAGCTTTGGATCGATTGTTTGTAGAAGCAGACAAGTTGTATCGTGACGGTGTGAATATTCTGATCTTATCAGACCGTGGCGTAGATGAAACTCATGTTGCGATTCCTTCATTATTAGCTGTTTCGGCTATGCAGAAGCATCTGGTAAGAACAAAAAAGCGTACATCGGTTGCAATCATCCTTGAGAGTGCCGATCCTAGAAATGTTCATCATTTTGCAACGCTGCTTGGTTATGGTGCGTGTGCGGTTAACCCATATCTGGCGATCGAGACGATCAAGCAGATGGTTGACAGTCACCTGTTAAACAAAGATTTCAATGCGGCTGTTGATGATTACAATGCGGCGATCATGCATGGTATTGTAAAGATCGCATCCAAGATGGGTGTATCAACGATCCAGTCATACATGGGATCACAGATTTTTGAATGTATCGGACTTTCAAAAGAAGTAGTCGACAGATACTTTACTAATACAGTAAGCTGTGTAGGCGGTTCCGGTATCAAAGAGATCGAGGAGACGGTAGATGCTCTTCATTCATCAGCATTTGATCCGCTCGGTTTGGATACTAACCTCGCACTGACAAGTATCGGTGCACACAAGTTCAGAAGCGGCAAGGAAGAACATCTGTATAACCCACAGACAATCTACCTGTTACAGCAGGCAACCAGACGTGGTGATTATAACCTGTTCAAGCAGTACACCGCATGTCTGGAAGATGAGACAAAACCATTCCATCTGAGAGGCCTGATGGAATTCAAATATGCGGAGAATCCGATTCCAATGGAAGAAGTAGAGCCGGTTGAATCAATCGTAAAACGATTCAAGACAGGAGCTATGAGTTATGGTTCTATCTCACAGGAAGCACATGAGTGCATGGCGATCGCAATGAATACGATCGGAGGCAAATCCAATTCCGGTGAGGGTGGAGAGTCCATTGAACGATTAACGATAGGAAAAGATGGCAAGAATCGTTGTTCAGCTATCAAACAGGTAGCTTCGGGACGATTCGGTGTTACATCCAGATATTTGGTCAGCGCAAAAGAGATCCAGATTAAGATGGCGCAGGGAGCAAAACCCGGTGAAGGTGGACATCTTCCGGGAGGCAAGGTATATCCTTGGATCGCAAAGACCAGATTGTCAACTCCGGGTGTCAGCCTGATCTCACCACCACCTCATCATGATATCTATTCGATCGAGGATCTGGCACAGTTGATCTATGATTGTAAGAATGCAAACCGAGATGCAAGAATTTCTGTAAAGCTGGTATCAGAAGCCGGTGTTGGTACAGTTGCAGCCGGTGTAGCAAAGGCAGGAGCACAGGTTATCCTGATCTCCGGTTATGATGGAGGTACCGGTGCGGCACCAAATAACTCTATTCATTATGCAGGACTTCCTTGGGAGCTTGGTTTGGCAGAGACACACCAGACATTGATCAAGAATGATCTTCGTAATAAAGTTATTCTGGAGACAGATGGTAAGCTGATGACCGGACGTGATGTTGCTATCGCGGCGATGCTTGGTGCAGAAGAATTCGGATTTGCGACAGCTCCACTGGTAACAATGGGCTGTGTAATGATGAGAGTGTGTAATCTGGATACCTGTCCGGTTGGTATTGCTACACAGAATCCGGAGCTTCGTAAGAGATTTAAGGGCAAACCGGAATATGTTATTAACTTTATGAAATTTATCGCAGAGGAGCTTCGTGAATATATGTCGAAGCTTGGTGTCAGAACTGTGGATGAGCTGGTAGGACGTTCCGATCTGTTATATGCAGGTAAGGGCGCAGAGGACAGAAATGTTGATCTGTCACTTATCATCAATAATCCATATATTGATGCACCTCAGAATAAGATAAAATATAACGAGAAGCATCCATATGACTTCCAGCTGGAGAAGACGATCGATATGCGTGTTCTGTTAAAGAAGCTTGGACCTGCCCTTGAAAAAGGACAGAAGAAGAGCATCGAGATCGATGTTACAAACACGGATCGTTCCGTTGGTACGATATTTGGATCAGAGATTACAAAACGTTATGGAGAGACTTTGGAGGATGATTCCTACCTTGTAAAATGCAATGGCGCGGGTGGACAGAGCTTTGGTGCATTTGTACCGAAGGGACTGACGCTGGAGCTTGTTGGTGACAGCAATGATTATTTCGGAAAAGGACTTTCCGGTGGTAAGCTGATCGTATATCCACCACGATCTGCCAGATTTGTCCATGAAGATAATATCATCATCGGTAACGTAGCACTTTATGGAGCAACCAGCGGTAAAGCATATATCAATGGTGTAGCCGGTGAAAGATTTGCTGTTCGTAACTCCGGTGCAACTGCAGTTGTAGAGGGCGTCGGTGACCATGGATGCGAGTATATGACAGGCGGTAAGGTAGTAGTTCTTGGACGCACCGGAAAGAATTTTGCCGCAGGTATGAGCGGTGGTATCGCATATGTATTGGATATAGAGAATGATCTGTATAAGCGTCTGAATAAGGGAATGATTCATGTCGAGGCCGTAACCGATAAATACGAGATCGGTGAATTAAAGCAGATGATCATGGATCATGTAAATTATACAAATTCAGAGGTAGGAAAACGGATTTTGGATAAGTTCGATGAATATCTTCCAAAATTCAAGAAGATCATTCCAAAGGATTACGAAAAGATGATGAACACGATTGTCGCACTGGAAGAAAAAGGTCTGAACAGTGAGCAGGCAACGATAGAAGCATTTTACAGGATTAAAAATGGAGGTAAATAGATATGGGAAAGCCAACGGGATTTTTAGAGTATGAAAGAGAAACCAGTATAGAGATCGCTCCGGAAGAAAGAATTAAGAATTTCAATGAGTTCCATATACCTTTAAGTCTTGAAGAGCAGAAGATCCAGGCTGCCAGATGTATGGACTGTGGTGTCCCGTTCTGTCAGGCAGGAATGATGATCGGCGGTATGGCATCCGGTTGTCCGTTGAATAATCTGATACCGGAATGGAACGATATGATCTATAACGATAACTGGGAGCATGCTTATGCGAGACTGAGTAAGACCAATAATTTCCCTGAATTTACCAGCCGTGTATGTCCAGCTCTCTGCGAGAAAGCCTGTACCTGTAACATTAACGGAGATCCGGTATCGGTAAGAGAGAATGAACGTGCGATTATTGAATATGCTTATGCAAATGGTCTGGTAAATGATCAGCCTCCAAAAGGAAAAACAGATAAAAAGGTTGCGGTGATAGGCTCCGGTCCGTCCGGACTTGCTGTGGCAGATATGTTGATCAGCCGCGGGCATGAGGTTACTGTATATGAGAGAAGTGACAGACCTGGTGGACTGTTAATGTACGGTATTCCGAATATGAAGCTTGAAAAAGAAGTGATCGACCGCAAGATTGCATATATGGAGAAACGAGGTATCCGTTTCGTATTAAATACGGAAGTAGCAACCGGAAAATCTTCGGCGAAGGCACCTTATCCAAAGGATGATCAGATAACAGGATACCTGAAGAATCCAAATCAGAAGTATGTAAAGGCGGAAGATCTGTTAAAGGAATATGACGCTATCGTACTTGCCTGTGGTGCTTCTAATCCGAGAGATATCAAGGCAGCAGGCAGAGATGCGAAGGGAATCTATTTTGCGGTAGATTTCTTGAAGACAACCACAATGAGCCTTCGAAATTCGAAGTTTGCAGATAAACAGTTCGTGAACTGCAAGGGAAAAAATGTTCTGGTCATTGGTGGTGGTGATACCGGTAATGATTGTGTAGGAACGGCTGTTAGAGAAGGGGCAAAGAGTGCCACACAGCTCGAGATGATGCCGAAGCTTCCGGATCAGAGGGCGGAAAATAATCCATGGCCGGAATGGCCTAGAGTCTGCAAGACAGATTATGGTCAGCAGGAAGCAATCACAGTATACGGACATGATCCTCGTATCTATGAGACAACAGTTAAAGAGTTTATAAAGGATAAGGATGGAAATGTCAAAGGAGCAAAATGCGTAAAGCTTGACTGGCAGAAAGATCCAAAAACCGGTCGTATGAATATGACAGAAGTACCTGACAGCGAATATGTGATTGACTGTGAAGTGGTTTTGATCGCGGCAGGATTCCTTGGAAGCCAGAAGTACGTAGCAGACAGCTTTGGTGTAGAATTAAATGAGCGTACTAATGTAAAGACTGCATGTCCGAAGTCTTATGCAACAAATGTTCCTAAGGTATTTGTTGCCGGTGACATGCACAGAGGACAGTCTCTGGTCGTATGGGCGATCCATGAGGGCAGAGAGGCAGCGGTTGCGGTTGATTCCATGCTGGTTGGATATACGAATCTTATGTAACATAAAATAAAGGGAAAAGCTCTCTTTTGAGAAGCAGGCTTGTTATAGTCTGTTATCCGAAGGAGAGCTTTTTGTTGTGTGCCCGGAGCAGGAGCCGGACTGACTGTTATTATAAATTTAAATAAGCCCTTCTCGAAAAGAAAAGGGCTTATCTAATATCTTCAACAACAAAGAAAAAAATTATGAATTAAGAACTGTCTATATAGTATCGGATAATTATGAACAAATTATGACCATAAAAACAACTATTTGAAAATATAAAGTAATTTTTTTTTGACATAAAGTGTGCATATGTGCGATATGAACAAAAAAGCTTTATTCGCTTTGTGTATATTGATATTTTACTGTTTCTTTGTTATTCATATATAAATTTAATGTAATAAATGGTCGACCGGGAGATAAACTGGAAGTCCGTCTTTATACTGGAGGGATATTTCACCGATGATCAAAGGACGGAGATAGTCGATCATCTCGTCTGTGACATCATTTCCATCCGGATGGATCCACTCTGATGGTACGGACTTTGCTTCATTTGCGATCTTTGATACATCAGCCGACTGGATCATCCATTGATATGGATCATTGGAGATACGATTGATCGTAACCATGATACCGGTCTTACCTTCAGCGGCATATTTGACTGCGGCCTGTCCGAGAGCAAAGGATTCTGTGATATCTGTTCTGGAAGCAATGTGACCTGCACAGCGCTGCAATACATTTAATTCGATTGAACGAACTTTTACACCGATTTCATCACGTACAAGATATTCTAGGGCTTTTCCGGCACCACTTAGCTGTGCATGACCGAATTTGTCAGCAACTGCAGAATCAGAACTGATATAATTACCATCAGCATCGTGGATTCCTTCTGAGACAGCTACGATAACCGTTTTTTGTTTGGTAAGCTTGTTTTTTACATCTTTTAAGAACTGCTCTTTTGAGAATGCAACTTCCGGCAGATAGATGAGATCCGGTGCCTGACTGTAAGTTGTTCTGGCAAGTGCAGAGGATGCTGTGAGCCATCCTGCATCGCGCCCCATTATTTCTACGATGATAACAGCCGGAATCTTATAGATATAAGCGTCGTGTGCAATCTCAAGCATGGTGGAAGCTACATATTTGGCAGCAGAGCCAAAGCCCGGGGTATGGTCGGTTGCATATAGATCGTTGTCAATCGTCTTTGGTATACCGACGATCCTGACATCAGAATGAATACTTTCTGCATATGCACTGAGTTTCATAACCGTATCCATAGAATCATTTCCACCAATATAGAAAAATGCTGCAATTCCGTATTCTTCAAAACGTTCAAAGATCTGTTCATAAGGAACAGGATCTTTATCGTAGTCCGGAAGCTTATATCGGCAAGAACCGAGATACATGGCAGGTGTCAGTTCGAGGGTATTTAACATCGGGAAATGAGAAAGAGCCATCAGAGACATATCCATCAGATTATTTTCAAGTACTCCGGTTATGCCGTGGAGAGAACCGTAGATACGGGTGAAGCTGCCGGATTTTTTTACTCCATCGATCACTCCGGCAAGAGAAGCGTTGATGGCAGCGGTTGGACCGCCGGATTGAGCTACGATGCAATTTTCTTTTTTCATTTTGATTCTCCATTCTTTTGTGTAATAAAATTAAAAACCGTTTTCTAATCATAGAGACCGGTTAGGGTAATGATTCCTTTTTTGTATAAAATGTCAGGAACATAAGACATTTTGGATTTGCGAAGCCCGGGAAGTCCCAGATCCTCTTCTCTGTTTACATATGTGTAATTTTGAAGTTCGTTTGCAACAAATGTTTTGTTGATCATAGGATAGATGCCGTCAATGCTGTCGTCCGCTTTCTCAAAATGTACATCAAAAGTATCATTGGTCAAGGGCTCGCCCAGTGTGAATGCAGAAGGAATGTGATTGACGTATATGATTCCGCCTGTCATCTGCATTTTTCTCCTGTTTGACAGGGCTTTTCGGATAATATTATATTCATAAGCATGTTCTTCGGCAAGCTCAGGCTGTAGGACATCGTGTTTTTCCACCCAATATCTGGCGATCGCAAGACATGCATCTATGTGTTCGTCCGTGATCGTGTAATATTCATAGTCCGGGTAATTACGCATGAAATTATTGATATGATTACGTTTGCCGTGCAGCTTTTTGCCACGGAGATATGTGAGCTTTTCTACCGTATAGATATAGTCAAAATCACCGGGATCCAGTGTGTAAGGGAATTCCTTTCCATACCAGCCTGTGATAATTTCATAGATTTCCGGTGTAGCACAGTGTACACATGGTGTAACACCCTGAGCATGAAAATAGGTACAGACTTCATCAAATACAGAACGCGCATTCAGCAGATAATCCGGGTTCTGTATATCTTTTATAAAATCTGTACCAATGCCGATCGGAAAGGTAAAAGAAGAAGGTTTGCCATCTTCTTCAGCTATAAAAACAAGCATTTCTGAAAGAATTACATAAGAGACATGGTATTCTTCTGCCCATAGAATTGCATTGCCGGTACAGAAGCCGCAATCTTTAATGCTGCTTCCTTTCAAATAGCGGTTTAAAATATCAAGTTGCGATAAATTTGGTTTAATAAGTTCCATTTTTATATATCTTTCTAATGATTTATAATTCTGATTAATTTTATTCCGGACTGTAAAGCAGTGTGCGGAGATTCTTTCTTCCGTAGGTCATCAGTCCGTCAATGATTGCTTTTTTGTTGTCATCGGAGGTCTCTATATCTACCGTTTCCAGAAGTTCATTTACATATCCGCTCCATTTTTCATATATTTTACGCTGAGCTTCATCAGAAACCGGTGGGAGAGAGAGGGATGCATGGACGTTGGCTTCGTCTTCGCCGGAATCATCCGAGATCCGGTAAACAACGGAATCGGGAGTCAGAGCATCCTGACCATAGGCGATGGAATATAGTTCCTCTGTTCGCACAAGACCGCAGTCGTACATCTCGATAACCAGATCACGAATACATTCATCTAATTTGTTGAAATAGTGTTGATACCGGATTTTCATGATCTCATCGGCATCGGCCATATCTTCTTTGTTGTACCAGTATCCCATGCTTTCGTCAATATCATCAATTTCGTCAAAAAGATCATTTTCAAGATTCCGTTTGGCGGCGGCAGATCGTTTGCTGCGTGTCGTTGATACCTTTTTCCCGGAAGAGCTGATTGTCCAGATAATCAGAAAAATAAAAACCAGAAGCAATAGGATGCCAAATATAATTGTCAATATTGTTTTACTCATATCGGTTTACCTGCCATATTTTATTAATCCCTGCCTTGTAAAAAACAGTAGAAATTTTCATACTTAGATGCATTATACTACAGGGATAAAGGTTTTTTCAATTCTTCTGACTGAAAAAAAGAAACCATTATTCAAATTTTAGGTATTGCATGTAAAAAAGGCCTATAGTATAATTACGTTAAAGCTGAGATGTACTAAGCTTCTTGCGATTTTGAACCTACATTTGAATAAAAGGGATTCCTATATTGCTGCTTGTGATGTCATGCCTCTTTAATACGTGGAAGACAGAGATTCAGTTGCGGTTGCCCACCTAGCATTGGCTAGGACTCAAAATGCAGGAACGCATTTCAGTTTTATACGAAAGATAAAGAGCAGCATCTAAGATGCTGCTTTTTCTGTGTTAAAGTATACCCGAAAAATGGAGAATATATGAAAAAATTAATCAAATTTATTACATTATGCATAACATGTCTGTTGGTTGTGGGTACCCTGTATGCGGCAAAGATGGCAGTAAGCGAGAAAACGGATGTGGATGATATTTTTTCACGGGCGGATATCAGTATATTTTCGAATATAAGAGAACGTACGCAGACGGCGGCAGAGCATGCGGATAAAAAAAGCAAAGAGACAGATACAAAAAAGAAGAACGGACAGGATGAGAAAAAAGAAGCAGAAATAAAACCTGTGGTGCCGGAACAGGTGAAGGTACTGTTGTCGAATCATGGAGTCTATCTACAGGATACGGTGAGCATCAGTTGTGCCGGAACATATAATGTAAATGTGGACGGAAAGAAGACCATCTCGTATAAGAGAAATGATGTATTTGATGTAGCGGCATTTGCTGAGGAGAATACATTTGATTATATCACGGTGGAGCCTGAGACCGCTTCTGACCGGATCGTACTTAAAAATTTTGAAAAATCAGACGGAACGCCATCCTATCACGGAACTATACACATACAGAAAAAGGAAGGGTATATCGTTACAAATGAGATTGATCTGGAAGAATACCTGTATGCGGTTGTATCCAGTGAGATGCCATCTTCCTATGAGAAGGAGGCATTAAAGGCACAGGCAATCTGTGCCAGAAGTTATGCGGTAAACAGAATCCGAGATCATGCATATGAAAAGTATGGTGCCGATCTTGATGATACGACAGCCTGTCAGGTATACAACAATATATTTGAAACACCGGAAACGATAGAGGCGGTACAGGAGACTGCAGGTGAAGTGCTCACTTGCGATGGAGATATGGTACAGGCATATTTTTTTTCTACTTCATGCGGAACCACATGCAGAAATGATGATGTATGGGGAGGAGATAAATTGTCATATCTGAACGATCAGTTGGAGACTTATGCAGAGACCGAAGCAAAGCTAAATAGTACACCTGTTATGCTTGATCATGGATATTTTCAGATCGGGGATGGAAGACTGTCTACAGAGGAGGTTTTTCGTGATTTTATAGATAAGAAGATATATGTGAATAGTATTGAAAAAGAAGAACCGATGTATCGCTGGTCGATAGACTATAGTAAAGAGCAGATGCAGTCGGCTGTGTCACAGGGGCTTTCGCAGGTGGCTGCCGGTTGTCTTACTTTTTATGATAAAGAGGGGAATGAATCGGATGCAATAACCGAATTTGCGGGGCAGGAAGCAGAAGAGATTCTTGGGACGATAAAAAATATCATAATAACAGAAAGAGGAAATAGCGGAATCGCACAAAGTATGGTAATATACGGAAAACAGGGTGCTGTAAAGGTTGATGGCCAGATGGCGATCCGGCAGGTATTATATCCGTTTGAAGTCGAAATTGTAAAACAGGATGAGAGCAGAGTGAGCGGATGGTCGTTGTTGCCAAGTGCATACTTTTATATCGAAAAGGACAAAGAAGGGGCGTATCATCTATATGGCGGCGGTTTTGGCCATGGTGTCGGAATGAGCCAGAACGGAGCAAACGATCTTGCGAAAAAGGGCTATAAATATGAGAAGATTCTGCTGCATTATTTTTATGGAGCAGAAATAAAAAAAATAAATGAGACAGGATTTGTAACAGATGAAAAAATACAGGAATAAGGTCACAGGGGTGATAGACAGAGTTCAGAATATTGCTATTGTCCGGATGGTTCAGGGAGTGATGGGAATTAACAAAGACAATCAGTTGTCTGCGTTTGCGGCACAGGCAGCTTTCTTTTTACTGCTTTCATTTTTCCCATTTGCCATGATGCTCCTGATCGGTATACGATTTTTGCCGGTGACTCAGGCAGAATTTGTGGCATTGATAGAAGAAATCATTCCCGGTGATATGGCGAATATGCTCAGCTATATGGTGGATGAGATCTATAGTGCTCAGGTTGGGATGACAATGATCATATCAGCGATTGTAGCAATCTGGTCGGCAGCAAAGGGAACGATGGCGATCGAACGGGGACTCAATTTTATGGATCGGACAAAGGATACTAAGAATTATATATTAAGAAGACTGACAAATGCATTATATACGTTAATTTTCTGCGTTATGCTGATCGCACTGGCAGGTGTATATGTTCTGGGAAATACGATCATGGAAGATATACTGGCAAAGACGAACTGGGTGGATTATTCAGAAAAGGTATTTTTCTATTCGAGACTGTTAACCGCACCGGTATTGGTATTTGCCGTTATTCTGCTGATATACTGTCGTTTGCCGGATAATCACCTGCGCCTTAAGACAGCAATACCGGGGGCGGTATTTACAACCGTATGCTGGGTTCTGTTATCAGCAGCGTTTTCTTCCTATCTTACTTATTTTGGAATCAATACTTATATGTATGGGAACCTTGGAAGTATGGTAATCGCTATGCTCTGGTTATATATATGTATGTATATCCTGCTGCTGGGTGCTGAATTAAATCTGTTCTTCAGGGATAGTATACGGGATATTTTTATTAAGCTCAGGGATCAGATTCAGAAAAAATTCTCGGGAAAAGAAAAAAAATAGCAGAAAAATATTGAAAAATATGGATGAGAGAAATATACTAAGCGTATAAATGAATGGGGAATTTGAATTCGATGAGAGGAGAAAAAATGAAAAAAAGATTCTTACAAAATGAAGGCTTTTCACTGGTTGAACTGATCATTGTAATTGCGATCATGGCTATTCTTGCAGGAGCACTTGCTCCGGCGCTTATTAAATATATCAAGAAATCCAGATTACAGGTATATCTGGATACGGCATCCGAGCTGCAAAAGGCAGTTGTAAATATGGCGATCGAAGCAAATGAAGCAGGGTATGCCGTTCGTGCTGTCACATATTCCGGTTCGACGGATGACGGCTCCGGTACAGGGACGATCATCTGTAAGGATAATGCCGGCAACTTCGTAGATATGCCTGCGGCAGATAAGGCGAAGTATTTTAAACAGATGTTTACATCGCTTGGAATGGGAAGTATTACACTCTATAATCAGGGAGTTCCGCTTCAGATCGCGCTTTCAGAAAACGGCGGTGCCGTTGCATCCGACCCGGATACAGGTGTACAGTCGGTTATCATGTTATCAGACGACAAAGGAAATCTGAGAGCGAAGCTTACATTTTCTGTAACAGATAATGAATGGGTCGTTGAAGAAAGTTATTGACACATATTAAAAATGTGCTATATTTAAGTATAGTTTTAACCATCCTGACTATAAGCGGATGGAAGAGAAGACGTTGAAGATGCAAAAGATGGGATATGTCTGACAGAGAGACCGGGTCATCGGCTGGAAGCCTGGTCGAGCACCATATTTCATTTAATTTCACATCCGAGTTTTATCTCTGAGGATTCCTTAAAAGGAAGCGTAGGAGATAACGGGTTATGACCGTTATAACATAGAATGAGTGCTGGCAGTTCCGGGAAGACCGGGTGTCAGAATCAGGGTGGTATCGCGGTTGCTCCGTCCCTTTGTGGACTGGGGCTTTTTTTATTTTTAATTTATTTTAATTTAAGGAGAATGAAAGATGAAAGACAGATTAGAGGCAATCAAAGCAGCAGCACTTGCCAAGATCAATGAAGCAGATGTACTGACATCCTTAAATGATGTAAAAGTATCTGTACTCGGAAAGAAAGGTGAACTGACCCAGGTATTAAAGGGTATGAAAGATGTAGCACCTGAAGATCGACCAAAGGTTGGACAGATGGTAAATGAAGCAAGACAGGCGATTGAGACAGCCTTAGAGGAAAAGTCAAAGAAGATCAATCAGTCACTTCGTGCAGAGAAGATGAAGCGCGAAACGATCGACGTTACCCTTCCGGGAATCAAGAAGATCGATGGACACAGACATCCGAATCAGATCGCTCTTGAAGATCTGGAACGTGTATTCATCGGTATGGGCTATGAGATCGTAGAAGGCCCTGAAGTTGAATATGATAGATATAATTTCGAATTATTAAATATCCCTGCAAATCATCCTGCAAAGGATGAACAGGATACCTTCTATATCACAAAGGATATCCTGCTCCGTACACAGACATCTCCGGTACAGGCAAGAATCATGGAGAAGGGCAACCTTCCGATCCGTATTCTTTCACCGGGACGAGTATTCAGAGCTGATGAAGTAGATGCAACACATTCACCATCCTTCCATCAGGTAGAAGGTCTGGTTATCGATAAGAACATTACGATGGCTGACTTAAAGGGAACCTTACAGCAGTGGGCAAAGGAATTCTTCGGTGAAAACACAAAGGTTAAGTTCCGTCCACATCATTTCCCATTCACAGAGCCATCAGCAGAGATGGATGTAACCTGTTTCAAATGTGGCGGAAAGGGCTGTCGTGTATGTAAGGGAAGCGGCTGGATCGAGATCCTTGGCTGTGGTATGGTTCATCCAAAGGTACTTCATGACTGTGGCATTGATCCGGAGGAATATTCAGGATTTGCATTTGGTATCGGTCTGGAGCGTGTAGCACTGTTAAAATACGAAATCGACGATATGCGTCTTCTTTACGAAAACGATGTACGTTTCTTACAGCAGTTCTAAAAAACAGGAAAAGGAGATAGAAAAATGAATACACCACTTTCATGGATAAAAGTATATGTGCCTGATCTTGATGTAGAGGCACAGGAATTTGTCGATGCAATGACACTTTCCGGTTCACATGTAGAAGGTTTTGAGAAAAAAGACAAGAATCTTGAAAAGATCGTAGTTGGTAAGATCGTTAAGATAGAAAAGCATCCGGATGCTGACAAGCTGGTTGTATGTCAGGTCGATATCGGAGCAGATGAGCTGCTTCAGATCGTAACCGGAGCACCAAATGTAAAAGAAGGAGATCTGGTTCCTACCGTACTTGACGGTGGTAAAGTAGCAGGCGGACACGATGGCGGGGAGCTTCCTGCTGATGGAATCAAGATCAAGAAGGGCAAGCTTCGTGGTGTGCCATCTTATGGTATGATGTGTGCGATCGAGGAGCTGGGATCATCCAGAGAGCTGTATCCGGAAGCACCGGAAAACGGTGTCTATGTATTTCCTGCGGAAGCAGATGTAAAGCCGGGTGACGATGCAGTAAAGGCACTGGGTCTGGATGATGTCGTTGTAGAATATGAGATCACATCAAACCGTGTAGACTGCTTCTCCATGATCGGTATGGCAAGAGAGGCTGCTGTTACATTTGACAAGCCGTTCTACCCACCGGTGATCAAGGAAACAGGAAATGACGAAGATGTAAATAACTATGTATCTGTAGAAGTACAGGACACAGATCTGTGTAAGCGTTACTGCGCAAGAGTTGTAAAGAACTTAAAGATTGGCCCATCACCAAAATGGATGAGAGAGAGACTTGCTTCACAGGGAATCCGTTCGATCAACAATCTGGTTGATATCACAAACTATGTAATGGAAGAATACGGACAGCCAATGCATGCGTATGATCTGTCTACGATCGCAGGAAATAAGATCATTGTCAGACGTGCAAAGGATGGCGATACATTTGTGACACTCGATGGTCAGGAGAGAAAGCTGGATAAGGATGTCCTGATGATCTGTGACGGAGAAAAAGAAGTTGGTATCGCAGGTATCATGGGTGGTGAGAACTCCATGGTAACAGATGATATCCGGACCTTATTATTTGAAGCAGCATGCTTCGACGGAACCAATATCCGTCTGTCATCCAGAAGACTCGGACTTGCAACGGATGCTGCATTCAAGTTCACAAAGGGACTGGATCCAAACCTTGCAGAAGAAGCAATCAACCGTGCATGCCAGTTGATCGAAGAAATGGGTGCAGGTGAAGTTGTTGGCGGTATGGTTGATGTATATCCGGATCCTGTACAGCCTAAAGTGCTTCCATTTGAGCCTGAAAAGATCAACAAGCTTCTTGGTACCGATATTGATGAAAAGACTATGCTTGATATATTCGGCAAGCTGGAATTAACATATGATGAAGCAGCAAAGACACTTACTGTTCCAACCTTCCGTCAGGATTTAAACTGCATGGCAGATCTGGCAGAAGAAGTTGCCCGTTTCTATGGATATGATAAGATTCCGATGTCACTTCCAAAGGGTGAAGCTACCGTAGGTAAGAAGCCATACAGCCACAGAATCTATGACATTGCAAGAAACATTCTGGAAGGGAACGGATTCTCCGGCGGTATGTGCTATTCATTTGAAAGCCCGAAGGTATTTGACAAATTACTGCTTCCTGCTGATTCTGTCTACAGAAAGGCGATCACGATCGCAAATCCGCTGGGAGAGGATTTCAGTATCATGAGAACGGTATCCTTAAATGGTATGCTGACTTCTCTTGCAACGAACTTCAATCGTAAGAATAAGGTTGCACGTCTGTACGAGTTCGGAAATGTATATCTTCCAAAGCAGCTTCCACTGACAGAGCTTCCGGAAGAACGTATGAAGCTCACGATCGGTATGTACGGCGAGGGTGATTTCTTCAACTTAAAGGGTGTGATCGAGGAGTTATTCGATAACCTTGGTATGAAGAATATCTGTACCTATGTTCCTACAACAGAGCATCCGTTCTTGCATCCGGGTCGTCAGGCAAATATCGTAAAGGACGATACCGTTGTTGGTTATCTCGGTCAGCTTCATCCGGAAACCTGTGATAACTATAACTTAAAGGGTGAGGTATATGTAGCAGTTCTCGATATGCCAAATGTCGTAGCACTGTCGTCCTTTGATATCAAGTATGAAGGTATTGCAAAGTTCCCTGGAAGTACCAGAGACTTGAGTATGGTTATGGATAAGAGCATCTTTGTCGGTCAGGTAGAAGAACTGATCAAGAAGTGTGGCGGCAAGCTGCTTGAAAGCTATAAGCTCTTTGATGTATATGAAGGCGAGCAGATCGCAGCCGGTAAGAAGTCTGTTGCTTACACGATGACTTTCCGTGCAAAAGACAGAACCTTAGAGGCCGGAGAAGTCGATAAGATCATTGAGAAGCTTGTAAAAGAATTAGGAAAGCTTGGTATTGAACTCAGAGCTTAATTTACAGGTTTAGATAATTCTGGTATTATGAACCGGAGGATATTTGTAATGCAGGTATTCTCCGGTTTGGTATATCAGATTGTTCAGACCCTTTTGGTTATAGGGATAAGAAGGAGAGAAGATAGGAAAAAGAAAGTTACAAATGATGGCAGTAGCTATGGTGCTTGTCATGGCAGCAGGGATGATCGGGGAATTATTTGAAAATCAGGGAACGATATCTACGGTATCTGAAGTGCATGCAGAAGAGACTGATACGATTTATACAACGGAGAATCGATATTATCAGTATCGCATACTGGATAAAGAAAAGAAGACCATAGAGATTGTAAAGGGTGTTGAAGGCGGTCTTATGTTGAAGATTGTGGAAGGAAAGGCAGTCTTGAATATTCCGTCAGAACTGGAAGGTTATACCGTAGTATCCCTTGGTGGAGAGGCATTTGCCAATATGATAAAGATAGCTTTAAAGAAACAGATGAAAAAGAAATCCATTGGATATGTAAAGACATGGAAGATAAAATAATTAGAAAATAAATTTATAAAACCCTTGCCTGTTATGGATATGAGAAATATATGAATCTATAGCAGACAGGGGTTTTGTTATATTTTATTTGATATGAGATGCTGTATCCGGATTTTTTATGGTTAAACTTGTTTTCCCCTTTGATATCCGTTACAATCAAATTTGGAGAGATGGCGGCAATATACTAAGCAAAAAAATACGCATGTTATTCTGTTCTGTCAGGAAAGAAGATGGAACATGGATAATGAATTAGTATATTCCGCTGATGCGACATATCAGAAAGCACAGTATGATGCCAGTGCCAAGCGCTTGCTTGGACAGAAGATCATATTGGCGCATATACTGATCAGGTTAGTAGAAGAATTTAAAGGTATGGATGCAGATATGGTTGCTTCGCTGATCGAGGGCGAACCGTATATCAGTCAGGTTCCGGTAGAACCCGGACTAACGAACAAAGAAATGGTAGATGCCGGAACCGGTGAACGGATTGTCGGGCTGAACACAGAAAGTTCCGAGATCGATGAGGGCAAGGTGTGTTTTGACATCATTTTCTATGTGCGGATGAGGGATGGACTGGCAAAAATGATCATCAATCTGGAAGCGTCGCAGACAATGACGGCAGAACAAAAATTGAAGCTTATGAAACAGGAGTATGATATACCGGTAGAGAGACGCGGTATAAGAGATGGGGTGAAGATCATGTGCAATCTGAGTGAAGGCGTAGAGGAAATGGGATATGCAAAGGGCGAAGCCGCTGGAATAGCGATAGGCGAAGCACGAGGCAAGGCTGTTGGAAGGTCGGAAGAAAGAGCTGGTATTATCCTGAAAATGCATAAGAAAGGCTATTCCTTGGAGCAGATCATGGATGTAACCGAAATGAGTGAAGCTGAAATCAAGGCAATCATAGGATAAAGACATAAGCAGAACAGATAACATGTATATTTTAGTAGAAGTCCGGATATGGCAGAATTGCTGTATCCGGATTTTTGCTATATAGGAAAGTTCGTTCTATAAAGTAAAAAGCACTCTCACTAAGGCTGGCTGCTTCATTTTCTTCCTTGCATTTAGACATAAAACGTGGCATTATCATAGTTGAGTTTTAAGGAGGATAAGAAAATGCAGTTATCAGATTTTTACTATGATCTGCCTCAGGAGTTGATCGCACAGGACCCACTCTTAAAGCGTGATAATTCGAGATTAATGGTTTTAGATAGAGAAGAAGGAACCATCGAACATAAACATTTTTATGATGTAATATCATATCTGAAAGAAGGCGACTGTCTGGTTATTAATGATACAAAGGTGATTCCTGCCAGACTGATCGGTGAAAAAGAAGGAACAGGAGCGGCTATTGAGGTGCTGTTATTGAAGCGTTTGGATGATTGTACATGGGAGACGCTTGTAAAGCCGGGAAAGAAAGCCAGAGTCGGTGCAAGGATCATCTTTGGTGGCGGCAAACTGGTTGGTGAAGTCATCGATATCGTGGAAGAGGGAAATCGTATTGTTCGTTTTGAATACGAGGGAATCTTTGAGGAGATCTTAGATGAACTCGGACAAATGCCACTCCCACCATATATCACACATAAATTGGAAGACAAGAACCGTTATCAGACTGTCTATGCAGAGCATGAAGGTTCTGCTGCAGCGCCAACAGCCGGACTTCATTTTACAAAGGAGCTTTTAGAGGAGATCAAGGCAAAAGGCATCAAGATCGCACATGTAACGCTTCATGTCGGACTTGGAACATTCCGTCCGGTAAAAGAGGACAACATTCTGGATCATCATATGCATTCGGAATTCTATGTGATCGATGAGAAAGCAGCAGAGACGATCAATGAGACAAAGAAAAATGGCGGTCGAATCATTGCAGTCGGAACGACCAGTACGAGAACGCTGGAAACAGTAGCCGATGAGAATGGTATGCTTCGTGCCTGTAGTGGCTGGACAGATATCTTCATCTATCCGGGCTATAAGTTCAAAGCCATCGATGGACTGATCACGAACTTCCATCTGCCGGAATCCACGTTGTTGATGCTGGTATCAGCACTTTACAGCCGTGAGAAGATTCTTGAAGCCTACAAGGTAGCAGTGGAAGAACGCTATCGTTTCTTCTCCTTCGGCGATGCCATGTTGATTCTGTAAAATACCTTGCGCTCATCTGGATGATATTAAGTTATGACCTGAGCTGCACATAAATACTACTGCCGGGATTGTTATATACAAAGACAAGTATATTTTCTATTCGGTTCGCACGCTGATTTGTCAGCAGTCGCCCAAACTCACCCTTACGGGTTCAGACATGGGCTTGATGTTGACAGCTAGTGCAAACCTCATAACGAAAATACAACTAATGTCTTGTGTATATAACAACCCGGCAATATTTTTATGCACAGCTTTAGGTCAAAATTAATTCGCCAATCAGATGAGCCACAATGTATTTTACAGAACTTCTGTATTGCAGCGATTTGAAACTGTCGGACGCTGGGATGAGTTATATCGAGATATTATATAAGGAAATTACAATAAAAATCCTGCTGCCCGGCTATGTACGAAAGACGTAAGCGAAGTTTTCGTTATGAGGTTTGCACGAATTGTCAGCACCAAGCCCATGTTTGAACCCGTAAGGGTGAGTTTGGGCGACTGCTGACTAATAAATGTGCGAACCGAATAGAAAACTTGCTTGTCTTTTGACATAGCAGGGCAGCAGGATTTTTTTGTAATTCCCTATCAGAAATGTTGATACATTCATCCCAGCGTCCGAGGATTATTTATCTCAGCCCGGCGAGATCCTGATAGAAGGTCGGGTAGGAGATATTTACGCAGTCGCTGCCAAGGATCTCTGTGTCGCCGTCGGCGTTAAGTCCGGCAATGGCAAAGCTCATGGCGATCCGGTGATCGAGATGGCTGTCGATGACAGCGCCGTGAAGCGGCTTGCCGCCATGGATGATCATGCCATCATCGGTAGCAGTAATATCTGCGCCCATAGCGGAAAGATTTCTCACCATAACATCGATCCGGTTTGATTCCTTCACCTTCAGTTCCTGTGCATCTTTGATAACGGTCTGGCCTTTTGCGAAGCATGCCATGATGGCAATGATCGGAATCTCGTCGATCAACTTCGGAATCAGAGAGCCTTGGATCACACAACCTTTTAAATCTGATGTTTGTACAGTGATATCGGCAGAAGGTTCACCAGGCTGATCCAGCCGGTCGTAGGTGATCGTACCTCCCATCATTTTTACAACCTCTAATATTCCGTCGCGGGTATTGTTGATACCCACATTCTTGATCGTGATACAGGAATCCGGTGTGATAAGTCCGGCTGCGATAAAGTAAGCCGCCGAGGAGATGTCTCCCGGGATCATGATCTTCTGACCGTATAATTTATCCGCAGGTTTTACAATTGCGGTTGTGCCGGAGGTCTTGATATCGACACCGAAAGCATCAAACATCAGCTCCGTATGATTTCTGGATACATATGGTTCGGTTACACTGGTTTCGCCGTCGGCATACAGACCGGCAAGAAGAATACAAGATTTGACTTGTGCCGAAGCAACCGGTGAATCGTAGTGGATGCCGTGTAATGGCTTTCCGGTGATCAGAAGCGGCGCACAGTCGTTTCCGTTTTCGCTCACGATATCAGCGCCCATCAGAGAGAGCGGGGTCATGATCCGTTTCATTGGGCGGCGGCAGATCGATGCATCACCGATCACGCGGCTCTTGAAATTCTGTGCCGCAAGAATTCCGGACATCAGTCTGGTAGTTGTTCCGCTGTTACCGACATCGAGTGTTTCTTTCGGAGCCTGCAAACCATGAAGCCCTTTACCGTGAATGATAACGGTATCCCCATTGTGGTCGATCGTTACACCCATTTCGCGGAAACAGTTCATAGAAGAAATGCAGTCTGCACCGTTTAAGAATCCATGTACTTCGGTTATACCATCTGCCAGTGATCCAAGCATGATCGAACGGTGGGAGATGGATTTATCTCCGGGGATCGTAAGGGTTCCTTTTAATCCTGTTCTTCTGGAAAATATCATAATGTATTACCTGTCTGGACGCTATATCGTCCATTTCCTTTTTATGTAGTCTCATCTGTTATATAAACGGTATCCGGCATCAGCAAGAAGGTCAAATGCTTTCCGGCATGCATCCGTATCGTAGAAGGATAAACGTAGAACGCCTTCCTCGTCTTCACGATTATGGGAGATACCGAAGTTCTTCAGATTGATGCCTGCATCAGCGAGCAGTACCGTAACCTTTGCCAGAGCGCCCGGTTCATCCGGGATATCGACAAAGAGTTCATACTGCATACGGATAACACCGCTTGTATTGTTCGGGATTGAATCCCGATATTCTCTGGATGACTCAAAGAAAGCATTGATGTCTTTTGCGTCATTTCTTTCAATATCATAAATCATTTTATTTAGAAGCTCAATATATTCCTTCAATCCATTCACGATGTTCTTCGGATTGCTGAGTAGAATGTGCTCCCAGACTACCGGGTTTGAGGATGCGATTCGTGTGATATCTTTAAAACCTCCGGCTGCCAGAGATTTAAAGATTCCGTCCGGGGAATCGGCATGCCGTACCAGATTGACCAGAGATGCGGCGATCACATGCGGTACATGACTGATATAGGAAGTGATCTTATCGTGTTCATCCGGGGAATATCGGATCGGGATAGCACCCAGGTCACCGATAAATGTCATGAATTCCTCCACGCGGTCTGCCGGAGCGTCCGGAGATGGGGTGATGAAATAATAAGCATTCTCGATCAGACGGTCGGTTGCTGCATCGTAGCCGGAGCGCTCGGATCCGACCATTGGATGACCGCCGATAAAATGAGAACCAAGTCCCAGTTCCTTTACAGCATCGTAGATGTCGGATTTGACACTGCCGACATCAGACAGGATACAGGAATCAGAGATCAGTGGTTTTAAAGTTTTCAGATATTCTATATTATAATGAACCGGCGCACACAGAAAGACATAATCACAGTCTGCGATGTCGCTGATATTTGTTGTATAATGATCTAAGGTGCCATCCGCCTGCGCTTCTTTTAAGGTTACAGTGTTGACATCATAGCCGATGATCGTATAGTTTGGGAAAATACGGTGAATAGATTTTGCCACCGATCCACCGATCAGCCCAAGACCGATAAAACCAATTTTAAATGCATTCATAGCTGTTTCTCCTTTTTGGGGTTTAACGCGTTAAAGCGTGTAACAACATTATATACACATAAAATCAAAATAGCAAGAAAAACTAAAAAGGTGTACAATAGAAAACAAAGTAAAAAGACAGGAGAATAGAGCATATGGAAGAAAGAAAAACAGAAGTTGATCTCATATCAGAAAAGCCGGAACAGACAGGCTTGTTAAAATATATGTTAGAAAAAGGAATTACCCAATTCCATGTTGTAAAGCACGTAGAGGAATATTTGAAAGAATACGGATTTTCCGAGCTTAAGTTAAAGGACAAATGGCAGCTTCAGGCAGGAGCAGATTATTATGTCAGACCATACAGTTCTGTTATGATCGCATTTCATCTGCCGAAGCAGCTGCAGCATATCCGGATAGCAACCAGTCATACGGATTTTCCAATGCTGAAGTTAAAGCCGTCAGCCGATATGGAAAAAGGCGGTTATCATATGTTAAATATAGAGACGTATGGCGGACTGTTAATGAAGACATGGTTTGACCGCCCGCTGGGACTTGCCGGCAAGGTAGTGGTAAAAGGCAGCGATGCATTTCATCCAGAGGTACGATTATATGATTCCGAGAAGCCGGTTGCGATCATACCGAGTCTTGCGCCGCATCTGAAACGTGGAGACGCAGAGACAAAATTAGACCCGCAGAAAGAATTGATCCCGGTATTTGGGCTTTGGAAGAAGGATGAGCCGCATAGCTTTTTAGATGAGGTTGCAGAAAAGCTTCAGATCGATAAGGCGGACATATTAGACTATGATCTGTATTTATATAATTGCGATTCCTGCCAAATGATCGGAGACAGTGGCGTATTTACATCACCGAGAATTGATAATGTATCTTCCGTTAGTGCGATTTTGGAATCTTTGGTGCGAACCGGAAACAAGTGGAAAGAAGAAAAAGGTAAGGGAACAGAAGCTGCATTGGCAGATGAAAAAATATCGGAAGCAAATGGATCTGATATGAATCTCGACATCGGAGTATTCTTCGATAACGAGGAGATCGGAAGTTTGTCCAAACAGGGAGCAGATTCCGGACTGCTTCGGATGATAACGGAACGTATCTTAAAAGACAGCGGAGAGAGCCGTACCATACAGGAGCTGCTTCCGGAGATATTTTTGATCTCTCTTGATGTGGCACATGGAACACATCCGAATTATCAGGAGAAATCCGATCCGGTCAACCGGGTACTGCTTGGAAATGGGGTTGTCTTAAAGAGCAGCGCGTCTCAGCGATATGTGACAGACAGCGAGGCTGCTGCAGTGATTCAGGTGCTCTGTGAGGATGAAGGGATTCCGTTTCAGCGTACGGTCAATAAGACAGGAATGCCGGGTGGAACCACGCTGGGTCCGATCGTTTCATCCTATCTTCCGGTAAAGGCAGTCGATATGGGAATGCCGGTACTCGCTATGCATTCAGCATGTGAAATGGCACATTTGTCAGATTATGAGTCGATGAAACGGCTGCTTATCGCTTTTTGGTTGAAATAGAGCCATATTTATGCGATAATAGACGTTAGGTATATAGAAATATAGACGGAGGTTACTTATGAAGAAGGTTTACAGAACAATACTTATATGTATGATGATCATTCTTTCAGCATTTGTACTTGTAGCCTGTGGGAAAAAGGATGCAGGGAAAAAGACGACCACCGAGAGTTCAACAGAAGCTTCTGAAGATGTAGCATCCACAGAGGATACAACAGAAGCGACGACGGAAGCACAGGTGGATGAAGAAGGATTCACGATCGTAAATGACAAGGTGACGACGACTGATTATGTAAATGTCAGAACAGCACCATCGACAGACGGAGATCCTGCGATGCAGCTTGCAGATGGTGTAGAGCTTGACCGGATCGGTTATAACGATGAGTGGAGCAAGGTATCGATCAAGGGTGAGACCTATTATGTTTATTCGGAATTTGTAAAGGCAGAAGGAGCAGCATCCAGTGGTGATGACAGCAGCACAGAAGAATCAACACAGGAGACAAGCAATGTTGGCGAAGGCAAGCTGATCTGTATTGATGCAGGTCATCAGGCAACGCCGAATACGGATACAGAGCCGGTAGGTCCCGGTGCGGAAGATGAGAAAGCAAAAGTCTCAGCCGGTAATACAGGAGTTACAACCGGTACAGAGGAATATGAACTGAATCTTGAGGTAGCGTTAAAGCTTCAGAGTGCATTAGAGGCAAGAGGCTATACTGTGAAGATGATCCGTACATCCAATGATGTCGATATCAGTAACGCTGCAAGAGCAGAACTTGCAAACAGTGATAAGGCAGATGCATTTATAAGAATCCATGCAAATGGTTCTACAGATACAAATGCGAGCGGTGTTATGACAGTATGCCAGACTAAGGATAATCCGTATAATGCAGATATCTATGATTCCTGTAAACGGTTGTCTGCCGATGTATTAAGCGGAATGGCAGCAGCAACAGGGGCAAACAGCGAAGGTGTCTGGGAGACAGATTCCATGAGTGGAATTAACTGGTGTAAGGTTCCGGTTACGATCGTTGAGATCGGTTATATGACAAATTCAGAAGAAGACCAGAAGCTTGTAACATCAGATTATCAGAATCTGCTTGCAAAAGGAATTGCAGATGGTATAGATGCATATTTTGCAGGTGAGTGATCTGTAACAGATAATGAGATGATTTTTCGAAGACATTGAGTGAGTTATACTTGCGATATATGTAAGAAGATACAAAAGATATTTATAAAAATACAGGAGGACAAGACATGGAAGCATTAGAATGTATTAAGACAAGAAGATCGGTAAGAAAATTCAAAGAGGATATCATTCCGGATGAAGTGATCCGTGAGTTAGTAGAACTCGCATCCTATTCACCATCCTGGAAGAATACACAGACAATTCGTTACATCAGTGTTTCTGATCCGGAGAAGATCAAGAAGATCGCAGAAGAGGGTGTAATGGGATTCGCATTAAATGAGAAGACAGTTTCCAGAGCACATCAGTTGATGGTTGTAACACAGAAGAACGGTATCTGTGGATATGAGAGAGATGGAAGCTTCAGTACAAGCAAGGGTGCCGGGTGGGAGATGTTCGATGCCGGTATCGCAGCCCAGACATTCTGTCTTGCAGCACATGAGAAGGGAATCGGAACGGTTATCCTTGGAGTATTTGATGATAAGAAAGTTGGAGAGATCGTAGGTGTGCCGGAAGGACAGACAGTTGCCACTGTTATCGCAATGGGATATCCGGTATTTGCACCGGAGATGCCGCCAAGAAAATCAGTTGACGATCTATTAACGATCCAATAAGAACAGTTTTATCCATTGTGTAATGAATATTGACAGAGGATGGATTTTGAAGAATTGAAGGTCTGACAGAACAGCCCACAAAATGAATAATGTCTCGAAAGAGAAAAATATACTGCACTTTAGTATAGATGATATGGTCTGCTAAGGTGCAGTTTTGTTGTAGAAGGTGATTTTTCATGGTTTTGACAAAAGCAGATACATTAGATTATTTGAAAAACAGAATAACAAAATCGAGAATAGAAGACCTTATGATCGTAACCGGGGAAATGTATGGTGAGAACCGGAAACAGATCCTTGCAGATATTCAGTCGCAATTTAAAGGACAGACAATCGTTGTTCGAAGCTCCTGTTCCAATGAAGATTCCTCCGAGACATCAAATGCGGGTCATTATGACAGTATATTGGATGTCGACGCTGATGATCGCGATGCTGTATGTCATGCGGTTGAGACAGTATTTGATTCTTATAAAAAAGATCTGCCAGATATCAGGAATGAACAGGTGTTGATCCAGACGCAGACGAAATCTATCATCAGCAGCGGAGTTATCTTCTCCAGAGAGATCAAATCAGGAAGATTGTATTATGCAATCTCATATGATGAAGATTCGACCGATGCGGTAACCAGTGGAAGCGGAGGAAAGACGATCTATATTGCAAGGACAGCAGAGAGTTCATCTCTCCCGGAGCGCTGGGGTGTTCTGATCACAGCTATGAGGGAATTAGAAGACATCTTTCCGGAGTATCCACTCGATGTGGAATTTGCAGTTGGAGCAGATCTGACAGTTACGATCTTTCAGGTGCGTCCGCTTGCGGCCTGTATTAAGAAACTGGAGAAGCCGTCTGACTACAAAGAAGGCAGAGCAAAGAATGATCGTATATTTGGAGAATTGATAAACAAGACAAAACAGCAGTATCAAAAACTCAGTGATCTGTTGTATGAGAAACAGGCAATTTTATCCGATATGGCATTCTGGAATCCGGCTGAGATCATAGGAGTGAATCCGCATCCGCTTGATTTCTCCCTTTACAGAGAGATCATAACGAAGGCTGCCTGGAATCAGGGACTTACCACGATCGGATATCGTGTGGTAGACGGAGATCTGATGTACAAGGTCGGAAATAAACCATATATATCATTGCGGAAGTCATTTCTGTGTCTGATGCCTGCGGATTTAGATGAGGACATGGTGAAAAAACTTTTGGCATTTTATGACCGGAAGATATTATCGGATATAACGGCACATGATAAAATAGAATTTGAAATCGTATTTTCCAATTATGATTTTTCAACGGAGGATCGGTTGCAGGAATTATTAGAATATGAATTCACGAAAGGCGAGATTCAGGATTTGTCAAATAGCCTGTTCCGTCTGACGGATCGTGCAATCTGTAATTTCAGGCAGAACCGGATGCAGGATATCCGTTCCTTAAACGGACTGAAGGTGCATCGGGAAAATATCAGGAATAACTGGCTGATGGCAGCAAAGGATGTGAATACTTCCATCCGTTATTTTATAGAATTGATCGAGAGTATCAAACAGTACGGAACACCGAAATTTGCAAGACAGGCAAGACTTGCATTTATCTCAAAGGCTCTTTGCAGGTCGCTTAGTGCAAAGGGATATTTTACGAGCCGTGAGATTGATGACTTTATGATGTCAATCTACACAGTAGCATCGGAGTACGATTCGGATTTTCAGGATTTTGCAGAAGAACGGATTACCAGAGCTGCATTTGATGAGAAATACGGGCATCTTCGTTCCGGCACTTACGATATCACTTGTGAGACATATGAGGAACGGGATTTTGACAGCTCCAAGGCAAGCGAGACAGCAAAGAAGCAGAGACAGAGAATTGAGCGGTTAAAGCATACGCCATTAGATCCGGAGAAAGTAGAACAGGCACTTTCCGATATCGGCTTTGGTGTTGATGCAAAGAAATTTGTGGAATTCTTAAAGGATTCCATGGAAGAACGGGAATATTTTAAATTTGAATTTACGAAATCCTTAAGTCTGGCGATCGATATTCTGATCAATATTGGAGAAATGTTGAATTTTTCAAAAGAAGATATGGCATATCTCACAGTAGATGATATAATTGCAGTGTATCATAAACCAGAAACGGAGATCCGAAGGATATGGGAACAGGTGATCGCAGAGAACCGAAAGGCATATACAGATGCTTCCGATATGATTCTGCCGGATGTGATCTGCAATAAGCAGCAGTTAGAATATATCGAGATGGTAGAGGCTAGACCGAATTTCATCACTTCGGAGATTGTTGCCGGAGCAGTTGTCGTATTGGAGGATGAGGAATCAAAGCGCGAGGATGCCGGAGCGGTTGATGTTGTAGATAAGATTGTAGTGATCCCGAAAGCAGATCCCGGATATGACTGGATATTTGCAAAAGGAATCCGGGGCTTTATTACGAAGTATGGTGGTGTCGCATCGCATATGGCAATCCGATGTGCGGAATTCAATATTCCGGCGGCTATTGGATGTGGCGACGTTATTTATAATTATGTAACAGGACTTGACAAACTGACACTTGATTGTAAAAATGGAAAGATACTGAAGGAGGAATAGGCGTATGCTTCACGCACTGATAACACAACGCGAAGGTCAGAATATGTATGGAAAATCCACGGATGTTCTGGAAGCTGCCTATACGGAATTTTATGAAAGCATGGGAATAAGACTTCATCCGGTGTCAAATTTCACCAGAGATTTTGAAGCCTTATTTGAAGATCCGATTGACGTACTGATCGTAACGGGTGGCGGTACGCTTCACCCGAAATATTATGTAGAACCGCATAAGGCAGAGCTGCAACCACATCGGGATGCGATGGAGGAACGGCTCATTATGTACTGTGTGGAGAATGAGATACCGATCATTGGAGTATGCAGAGGCATGCAGCATCTGAATGCATTATTTGGAGGAAAGATATCTTATTCTGCACCGTTTGTAGTGCCAAGACCGCGAGGTGTTGACCATATGGCAAAAATCTGTAATTCGGATCGATATATAAAGATAAATAATTTTCACAGTGATTGTGTATATCTGGAAAACCTTTCAACAATGTTTTATCCGTTGGTTGTAGATGAAGAAAATGGATCGGTTGAGGCATTTGTGTCACCAACCATGAGTATTCTTGCGTTTCAGTGGCACCCGGAGCGGTATTTTGAAAGTGAAGAAGGAAGGCTTTTCAGCAGACATCTGATCCAGGATTTCTTAGGTATTCCAAGAGATGATAAGAAACCGGATCTATAAATAAAATCCTATAAAGCCATAGTTGGAGGAAGTAATAGACATGGAAAAAGGAAAAGCAAAACAACTGCTTGATAAGATGCAGGTATTGATCGAGGACGGACAGAATGTTCCATTTGCAGCAGGGAAGGTTCTTGTAAATAAAGAAGAAATGCTGGAAATGATAGAAGATCTGAAAAAGACGATAGATATAGAATTAAAAGCGTATCATGAGATTACGGATAAGCGTGGCAAGATCATAAAGGATGCGAATAAAGAAGCCGAGGACATCATCGTAGAGGCAGAAGAATCCGCAAGCCGGATTCGTATGAGCAAGCCGAATCCACTCTATGTCCAGAGACAGGTAAAGGATCTGAATAAGAAAGATAAGATGGCACTTCGGACAGCAAATGAGATCTATGCGGCATCAATCATTTATACGAATGAGATGCTTATGGAGATCAATGAATCGGTACGACAGGCATATAATATGATCAGTGAGGAAACCGATCGTGTATTGGATTCTCTCAGACAGAAATCTGATGTCATCGAGCAGAATAAGCGTGAGCTGATGGATGGACTGCTGGATATGAAGAAGCAGGAACGTTATGCCGATATCTTAGAGATCAGCCAGCTTCTTGCAAATGAATTGTATTACGAGAAGAACCGGTTTGAGGAAGAAGAACAGAAGAAGCAGGCAGAAGAAAATGAGATGGTTCAGTGGGAATTTGACTTTGAAGATAAGAAGGAAGATCCGATCAAGGTAAAACCATCCAGACAGCCGGTGAAGCTTCATGATGATATTCTACACGATGAGGTTGTGGATTCAGCATTTGAGATTGCAGATGAATTAAAGGAAGAAAAGAAAAAGTCATTATTTGAGGATCGGACACCTGTGCCGTTAGAGGAATCAATTACGGATGCAGGGGTTGCGGGAAAGGCAGCAGAAGGGGCTCCTAAGAAGATTCCGGAGTTCAGGATCGGTGGAAACATCCATAAGAACCTTGACAATGAACTTTAAAACCGCTTAAGAACAGAAGCGTGATACTTTACATTTAATTCATGATTCAGGCGTTGCGAAGCGTACGCCTGTTATGATATTATGGGTTTGTGAGCACGAAAAACAAGAAACCATAAAGTGTAGATATATATAGGAGGTAATTATTTATGGGGATTTTAAAAAGATTCAAAGACATTATGTCAGCAAACATCAACGCTATGCTTGATAAGGCAGAGGATCCGGAGAAGATGATCGACCAGTATCTCAGAGACTTACAGGAAGATCTTAGAAACGTAAAATCAGAGACAGCAACCGTTATGGCAGATGAGACCAGATGCAAACGTGCATTGGATGACTGTGATGCAGATATTGCCAAGATGCAGAGCTATGCAGAGAAGGCACTTCTTGCAGGAAACGAAGCAGATGCCATGAAGTTCTTAGAGAAGAAGAATCAGTTATCGACCAAGAGAACTTCTTTACAGCAGTCTTATGATATGGCAGCAGGAAATGCAGCTAAGATGAAAGAGATGCATGATAAGCTGACAAAGGATATCATGGATCTGAATGCAAGAAAAGATGCGATCAAGGCTAAGGTTCAGGTTGCAAAGACTCAGGAGAAGATGAATAAGATGATGGGAAGCGTAACGGATACAGCCGGAACGATCTCAGCATTTGACAGAATGGAAGCAAAGGCTGATGCAATGCTTGACAAGGCAAATGCAATGGCAGAATTAAATGCCAGCGGCAAGGATGAGACAGATGATCTGATGAGTAAATACGATGCAGAACCATCATCGGCAGTTTCAGATGAACTTGCAGCATTAAAGGCAAAGATGGGACTTTCATAGGAGGAAACAGATGGGATTATTTTCAAATCAGTTTGCCAATGTAGTTGAGTGGGAAGAATACAGAGATGACCTGCTCTTCTGGAAATGGACAAATCGAGAGATAAAGAAAGATTCCAGACTTATCATTAAACCGGGACAGGATGCGATCTTCCTGTATAACGGTGCGGTAGAAGGTATCTTCACAGAATCAGGAAGTTATACGATTGATTCGGATATCATTCCATTCCTTTCTACATTAAAGGGATTTAAGTTTGGTTTCAACTCAGGACTTCGGGCAGAGGTTCTGTTCATCAATACGAAAGAGTTTACCTGTAACTGGGGAACCAGTTCCCCGATCCGTTTACAGGCACCGGGACTTCCGGGCGGACTTCCTGTACGGTCAAATGGTAAATTCTCATTCAAGATCGATGATTACAATGTATTGATCGAGAGAATCGCCGGAGTAAAGGCAATCTTTACAGTGGATGATGTCAGGGATCGTATTAAGGGAATCTTAGATGGACTGTTGATCAAATGGATTACAAAGACCGGCGGTGATGTATTCAATCTGATGGCAAATGCCACCGATATTGCAAAGGGTATTTTAGAAGATCTGGATATGGAACTGATCAAGATCGGTCTGACCATGACAGATTTCAGAATCAGCGAATTTACATATCCTGAGAATATATCAAAACGTGCAGATCAGGCTGCTGAGTATACGATGCTTGGTGATATGGGCCGGTTCCAGCAGGTGAAGATGGTAGATGCACTTGCAAATTCCAATGGAAAAGGCGGAACCAATATGGCAGATGTTGCCAGTGGTATGATGGGAATGCAGATGGGTATGATGATGGCAAATCAGATGACCGGTAATCTGCAGAACAACATGAACGGACAGATGAATCAGCAGGCAGCTCCAACCGGAAACGGTACGGCTCCTAAGTTCTGCCCGAACTGCGGAACCCCTACAAATGGAGCAAAGTTCTGTGGTAACTGTGGAACAAAGCTGATATAAAGGAGTACAAAAGCGATGGCTGGATTAAATGACATGCAGGATCTGGCATGCAGACATGTCGATGGACCGCTTCTGATACTGGCAGGTGCCGGATCAGGAAAGACCAGAGTGATCACCCACCGGGTAGCGTATCTGATGGATGAGATCGGAGTGAATCCATATAATATCCTTGCGATAACATTTACAAATAAAGCCGCAGCCGAAATGAGAGACAGAGTAAATAACATTGTTGGAGAGGGTGCTGAACGAGTATGGGTCAGCACCTTTCATTCGTTATGTGTACGGATTCTGCGACGATTTTCAGACAGGCTCGGTTATGCAACAAATTTTAATATCTATGATTCGGATGACCAGAAATCTGCGGTTAAGAACATTCTGAAGGAACTGAAGATCGATCCAAAGAAGTATCCGGAGAAGATGTTCATGGCAGAGATATCAAATGCAAAGGAACGGTATATTTCACCGGATCAGTATGCGAAGATGAATGCGACAGATTTTGTGAAGACACAGACGGCAACCGTATATTCCGAGTATATGAAGCGACTCCGTAAATTCAATGCATTTGACTTTGATGATTTGATCTATAAGGTGGTTGAGTTGTTTGAACATAACCCGGATGTACTGGAATTATACCAGGACAGATTCCGTTATATCATGGTGGACGAGTATCAGGATACGAACCACATACAGTTTCTGATGGTAAAGCAGCTTGCATCCAAATATAGAAACCTTTGCGTCGTTGGCGATGATGACCAGTCAATCTACAAATTCCGTGGTGCGAATATTACGAACATCCTGAATTTTGAAAAGGAATATCCGGATGCAAAGGTTGTGAAGCTGGAACAGAATTATCGTTCCTGTGGGAATATTCTGGCGGCTGCAAATGCGGTGATCAAGCATAACGAAGGAAGAAAGGATAAAGCCCTCTGGACAGATCAGGGAGATGGCGAGAAGCTTGTATTTAATCAGAGTGAGGATGAATACATGGAGGCTGATCGCGTCGTAAATGAGATCATCCGTCTGACAGCGAACGGTGCACAGTATAAAGACATTGCTTTGCTATATCGTACGAATGCACAGTCTCGTATCCTTGGTGAGAAACTGGTTATGCGAGGAATTCCGCATCGGGTCTACGGTGGTCAGAATTTCTATGAACGAAAAGAAATTAAAGATGTAATGGCATATCTGAAGGTTGTAAATAACTCTACAGACGATACCTATCTTAGACGAATCATCAATGTACCAAAGCGTGGAATCGGTGATGCTACCGTTGATAAAGTGGCAGCATTTGCTGCTGCAAATGATATGACACTGATGGAAGCCATGCAGATCATAGAGCAGATTCCGGGATTACAGCGTTCGGTTGCAAAAATTTCCGGCTTTGTGGAATTAATCGACGGATTCCGGGAGATAATAGAGGAGCAGGAACCACTCAGTACATTATTTGACCGTATTCTGGAGGACACCGGATATGAAGATGAACTGATCGCGGAGCACACGGATGAATCGATGGCGAGACTTGAGAATATCGATGAGTTAAGAAACCGTGTGGTTCAGTTTGAAACCGATTATGAGGAAGCAACACTGGCAGATTTTCTGGAGGATATCGCGCTGGTTTCGGAGACCGATAAAATGTCTGATGATGATAATATGGTCAAATTAATGACGATCCATGGTTCAAAGGGACTGGAGTTTCCATATGTATTCTTATGTGGTATGGAAGAGCGAATCTTCCCAAGTGCGATGGCGATCAATTCGGATGATGAAGATGCGCTGGAAGAAGAACGCAGACTTTGCTATGTAGGAATTACAAGAGCAATGAAGAAGCTATATCTGTCCTGTGCAAGAAACCGTATGCTGCATGGAAGTAGAAACTGCAATGACATCTCCAGATTTATTAAAGAGATTCCGCCGCTGCTGTTCCAGGATTCCGGTGATATTACAAGGCATGTAAAACGGATGGAAGAACGACAGTTTGCAGACACCGGATATACCGGAAATAGGTATGGTAGCAGCGGGCAGTCTGGATATGGAAAAGGTTCATATCATGGAGGATCGTCGCAGACGGGTTCCGGATATTCTTCATCGAATCCATACAGCAGTTACAGTAAGGCAAAGAAAGAGCCAATCAGTATAACACCATCGACCAAACCATCATTTGGCAAAGAATTTACCGTGAACCGGGAGCTGGTTCTTGACTATGGAGAAGGTGACCGGGTGCGTCATATGAAATTTGGAAACGGTACTGTAACGCAGCTTGTAAAGGGCGGCAGAGATTATGAAGTGACAGTAGACTTTGATCGTGGCGGTACAAGAAAAATGTTTGCTTCCTTTGCAAAATTAAAGCGCCTGGAAGAATAAAGAAATTATAATAATTCCAAGATAATATAGAAATAGAAAAAAGAGTATGCTATAATGACGGCATACAGAAACTAAATGAAAGGGTGGTAGTTTACAATGAAAAATAATGATGTAATCTTAGTAAAAAGTGAACCAACAGAAGAAAAGGCAAAAGGTGTTGTATTTGTAATCCTTGCGATCATCGGTGCTGTAGCAGCAATCGCAGGTATCGCATATGCAGTATATTCATACCTGACACCTGATTTTCTTGATGATTTTGATGATGATTTTGACGATGATTTTGATGATGACTTCTTCGATGATGACGATGACGACGAGGAAGAGACTCCGGCAGAGCAGCCTGCTGAGACAGCAGAAGCACCGGCAGCAGAGCCTGTAGCAGACGCTGAGTAAGATCACTCAGACAGAATCAACAAAAATTAACGAATTAAAAAGAACCATTTGAATTAGTATTTAAAATCTGATTCAGACGGTTCTTTTTTGTTAGGCATTAAATGTTTACAGCGAGAAATTTTGTGTAGTGAAAAAATGTAGTCACAGCATAGATTAGGATATCAATGTTTAAATCAAAAATGATAAAATAGAGTGCGAACGTCTTACGGAATAATAAGTAATGCTGTCTTTCATTTTATCTGCTGACAAGACACATGTAAAGCGGTGTAAAATACTATATTGTCATGTACGACAGAACGTGTTATACTAAGGCAACGCTTTTTTATACAAGAAGAAAAAACAAATAAATATAGTTGGAGAAACAATATGAAGACAGATATTTTAATTGTGGGAAGTGGATGCGCAGGTTTATATGCAGCATTGAATCTCCCCGGTGATAAACAGATAACGATCATAACAAAGGATATCGTAGAACACAGTGATTCCTTCCTTGCACAGGGGGGGATGTGTATGCTGAAATCAGAAGATGATTATGACAGTTATTTTGAAGATACCATGAAGGCAGGGCATTATGAGAATGATCCAAAGAGTGTAGAGGTGATGATACGTTCGTCAGTTGATATCGTAAATGACCTTGTAAAGTATGGGGCAGACTTTCATCGGGAGCCGGATGGCAGTCTTAGCTATACAAAGGAAGGAGCACATAGCCATCATCGTATCATTTTCCATGAGGATGTAACAGGAAAAGAGATCACGAGTACCCTGCTCCACAATGTAGAGAAGCTTCCGAATGTGACAATCTACGAGCATGTAACCATGGTGGATATCCTGTGTAAGGATAATTGCTGTTACGGTGTGGTGGCAAGAGATGCGGAGGATAAGATCTTCCCGATCATGGCAAACTATACCATGCTTGCCTGTGGAGGAATCGGTGGTATTTACAGACATTCGACTAATTTCAGACATCTAACCGGAGATGCCGTTGCAATCGCATTAAAGCATGGGATTGAGACAGAGCATGTGAACTATGTCCAGATCCATCCGACAACATTATACAGCAAAGAGCCGGAGGACAGGAGTTTTCTGATCTCGGAGTCAGTTCGTGGCGAGGGCGCGCTTCTCTATAACAAGAATCATGAGCGGTTTGTAAATGAACTTCTTCCGAGAGATCTGCTGACGATCGAGATTCGCAAACAAATGGAGAAGGACGGGACAGATTATGTCTGGGAAGATATGACTGTGATTGATAGAAAAGAATTAGAAGAACATTTCCCGAATATCGTTGAGCATTGTAAAGAAATGGGATATGATGTGTATACAGAATGCATACCGGTTGTGCCGGCACAGCATTATTTCATGGGTGGTATCAAGGTGGATTTGTCCAGTAAGACATCGATGGATCAGTTATATGCGATCGGAGAGACTGCATGTAACGGAGTTCATGGCAAGAATCGTCTGGCAAGCAATTCGCTTCTTGAGAGTCTGGTATTTGCCAAGCGGGCAGCAAAGGAAATGACTGAGCAGTTCGACCGGACAAAGATAGAAGAAATCTCTTACAGGGAAGACGATTATACAGATAAGAAGAAGCTGGCAGCAGAATATAAGGCGCTGCTTAAGGCTGAGATCGCAAGGGAAAACGAAGAAGCTCAGAAGCACAGTGCATAGAAACGAAACGTTTACAGAAAAAGCATGACCGACAAATGCCGGATCATTTGCAGAAAAAATACGGCCGGTAAGTACCGGATAGGAAATACAGAAGAATCATTCAGGAGGATATTATGTACGATCAGATTACTTTAAAATTAAATGTAGACCCTTTTATTCTTGGAGCATTAAAAGAAGATATTACAAGTGAGGATGTATCAACAAATTCCGTTATGCCGGAGGCATGTATGGGAAAGGTAGAGTTAATCTGCAAGCAGGATGGAATCATCTGTGGTTTACAGGTGTTTAAGAGAGTCTTTGAATTATTAGATGATACAACCTTGACAGAACTCTACTGCAAGGATGGCGATGAGGTAAAGGCAGGACAGTTGATGGGAGTTGTAACCGGGGATATCCGTGTATTGTTATCGGGAGAACGGACAGCACTGAATTATCTGCAGAGGATGAGCGGTATTGCTACGTACACATATAAGGTTGCAGGACTTCTTGCAGGAAGCAAGATCCAGTTGCTTGATACCAGAAAGACAACCCCGAATAATCGTATTTTTGAAAAATATGCAGTTCGTGTCGGCGGTGGGCATAATCACAGATATAATCTTTCGGACGGAGTCCTTCTGAAGGATAACCATATAGGCGCAGCAGGCGGAGTGAAAGAGGCAATCCGTATGGCAAAGGAATATGCACCGTTTGTCAGAAAGATCGAAGTCGAGGTTGAGAATCTGGATATGGTAAAGGAGGCTGTTGAAGCCGGAGCGGATATTATCATGCTGGATAATATGTCAGATGAAATGTTAAAAGAAGCGATCGGCATCATAGATGGCAAGGCAGAGATCGAGGTATCAGGTAATGTAACAGCAGAAAATATCGAGCGCTTGAAGAACCTTGGTGTTGATTATATATCAAGTGGAGCACTGACACATTCCGCTCCGATCATGGATATTTCTCTGAAAAATCTTCATAGAATCTAACTGAATATTGTAACAAAATTTCTGGTGCCTTTGGGTGCAGGGAAGGTTTACATGAGAAATAGAATGGGTTAATGGATGATAAGATTGGGAGGAAGAACATGACAGGAGTTGAAAGACGGGAAAAACTGTTGTCGATGCTTGCGAAGAGTAAAGAGCCGATCGCGGGGGCGGAGATGGCGAAGCGACTCAGTGTGAGCAGACAGGTGATCGTACAGGATATTGCCCTGCTTCGTGCGGCTGACAATAATATTGTTTCAACAAACCGGGGATATGTGTTATTAAAGCCGGGAAAATGCGAACGAATATTCAAGGTGCGTCATACTGCGGAAGAGATAGAGAAAGAATTACAGATCATCGTAGATAATGGTGGCAGGATTCTGGATGTATTTGTATACCATAAGATTTATGGAGTTGTAAAAGCTCCGATGAACATAAAAACCAGAAAAGATATTTATGAATATGTAAAGACCTTGAGCAGTGGAAAATCATCGCCGCTTCTTAAGATAACCGACAATTACCATTATCATACGGTGCAGGCCGATTCAGAAGATATCCTGGATAATATTCAGAAGGATCTGGAGGAATGTGGTTTTCTTGCGAAACTGTTGGATTTCGAACCGGTTGATTTTTGGGAAAAAAGTGAATAACACGGGATGGCAGGTGGTCTATAACGGATTACCTGCCATTCTATGTTATAAGATGACGAGGGGAAGAAATTAATGATACACAGGAGTAAAGCTGGGTGCATCGGATGTGATCTATGGTATCGCCAAATATGTGTATTATTGAATAAGTCAATATTGTGCAACAAATTTATAAAAATAATGTAAGAAAAACGGATGGACAGATAATATAATAACATTATCAGGTATAATAAATTATATACCAAATAAAATGGAAAAGAGGAAATGAGAATGATAAAAAAATACACATATGGTAATCCGTTTTTTACAGAATCGGTTGTTGCGTCATTTGAGGCATCGGAAGGTATGCCTGAAGTTGGAACAGTAAATCTGGATAATGGCTTTTCATTTCTTTATGATATGAAAGCAGAGGATGCAGTATATGGACTTGGTGAAGCAAATCGTGGAATTAACAAAAGAGGATATAAATATATAAGCAATAATACAGATATTCCGAATCATCATGAGGATGTTTATTCTTTATATGCATCTCATAATTTTGTTGTTATATCCGGCGAGAGAACATTTGGATTGTACATAGATTATCCGTCTTCGCTGGTATTTGATATCGGATATACTAAGATGGACGAACTTCATATTTTCTGCGATAAAGCAGATTTGGATCTCTATGTGATCACAGGTGAAAGTATATATGATATTGTAAAACAATTCAGACAAATGATAGGAAAAAGTTATATTGCTCCAAAGTTTGCTTTTGGTTTTGGACAGAGCCGTTGGGGCTATAAGACACCGGAAGATTTTGCTTATGTTGTGAAGAAATACAGGGAGAATCATATTCCGATCGATATGGTATACATGGATATCGATTATATGGATCATTATAAAGACTTTACGATAAATGAAGCATTTGGTGATTTTTCTGAATATGTAGAAGAGTTGAAAAAAGAAAATATACGCTTGATCCCGATTATTGATGCGGGAGTGAAGATCGAAGAAGGATATGATGTGTATGAAGAAGGCGTAGCAAACAATTATTTCTGTAAAAGAGAGGACGGAAGTGATTTTGTTGCAGCTGTATGGCCGGGATATACACATTTTCCGGATGTATTGAATCCGGAAGCGAGAAAATGGTTTGGCGGGAAATATAAGCTTCTTACAGATGCAGGGATTGAAGGTTTCTGGAATGATATGAACGAACCGGCAATTTTTTATACACCGGAAGGCGTTTGTGAAGTGAAAGAGGCAATGCGGGAATTTATTGATAAAGAAGAATCCGTGGATGATGTCTGGGGAATCCGGGATATGGTAGCAGATCTGGCTAATAATGCCAAAGACTATGCTTCGATGTATCATAATATGAACGGAAAGATGGTGCGTCATGATCAGGTACATAACCTTTTCGGTTATAATATGACACGGGCAGCAGGTGAAGCACTTCGAGAGATTTGCCCGGAGAAAAGATGCCTGTTGTTTTCCAGATCATCTTATATCGGAATGCATCGTTATGGCGGTATCTGGACCGGAGATAATAAATCCTGGTGGTCCCATATCCTATTGAATCTGAAAATGCTTCCATCATTAAATATGTGTGGTTTCTTATATACAGGAGCAGATCTGGGCGGATTTGGCTGTAATACGACCAGAGATCTTTTGCTCAGATGGCTTGCACTTGGTGTATTTACACCGCTGATGCGTAATCATGCATGCCTTGGCACAAGAGAGCAGGAGTGCTATCAGTTTGAGCAGATTGAAGATTTCAGACATATCATAGGTGTTCGTTATCGGTTGCTTCCATATATTTACAGTGAATATATGAAGGCTGCTTTAAATGATGAAATGATGTTCAAACCGCTTGCATTTGAATATCCGGAAGATCGTATGGCGGTAAATGTAGAAGACCAGCTTATGCTTGGTAATGAGATCATGATTGCACCGGTATATACACAGAATGCAATCGGAAGATATGTTTATCTGCCGGAGGATATGATGCTTGTCCGTTTCAAGGCTGAGGGTGATATTGAACAGACCGAGATGAAAAAAGGACATCATTTTGTAGAAGTACCATTGAATGAAGTGATTTTATTTATTCGGAAAGGAAAATGCATTCCTCTTGCTGACTTTGCCGAGTGTGTTGCGGATATTGATACGAAGAAGCTGCAGTTACTTGGGTATGCGGGAAGTAGTTATCAGTTGTATGATGATGATGGATTTACAAGAGAATGTAATTTGAAGATGTCCCGTGTAATTTTCAATAATTAGTAACAGGATATCAGATAAAAGAAAAAGGCAATCGATTATGATTGCCTTTTTTGATGCGGATAACAGGAGTTGAACCTGCACGTCTGTTGACACTAGAACCTAAATCTAGCGCGTCTGCCAATTCCGCCATATCCGCAGAGTTTCTTCTATATATAAAGAACAGAAGAGTAGATATAAAAAAATCAGATATAAAATTATATCTGAAATTTTAATGAGCCATCGGGGACTCGAACCCCGGACAACTTGATTAAAAGTCAAGTGCTCTACCGCCTGAGCTAATGGCCCATATAAATTAAGTTTTTGACTGGGCTAGCTGGATTCGAACCAGCGAATGCAGGAGTCAAAGTCCTGTGCCTTACCGCTTGGCGATAACCCAAAAGCATCGCTTAATATGCGATAAAGAAAAGGGTGGATAGAGGGACTCGAACCCTCGGCCTCCAGAGCCACAATCTGGCGCGCTAGCCAACTGCGCCATACCCACCATATAAGTGAAACATCCATATGGAACAGCAGTAGTGCCACAGAATGAAACAAATAAATGTGCCCGAAGGGATTCGAACCCCCGACCCACGGCTTAGAAGGCCGTTGCTCTATCCAGCTGAGCTACGGACACATTTTAAATTCCCGCTATAAATATTAGCGAAAATAAAGAGCGGGTGATGGGAATCGAACCCACGTATCTAGCTTGGAAGGCTAGTGTTCTACCATTGAACTACACCCGCATGATTGCTTAACAGTGTTTAGATTTATGATTATCTAAGTCGGGGTGACAGGATTCGAACCTGCGACCTCTTGATCCCAAATCAAGCGCTCTAGCCAAGCTGAGCCACACCCCGGAACAAAGTGTTTGTCGTTTTTTATGTTCGCCATATCTCTGACGCAAGACATATTATACATAAACACCCCCTTGATGTCAACAATAAATTTTATTTTTTTTATATTTTTTTTGACAGAGCGGATTTTATAAGGTTTTAAGCCGCTTCCCAGTATTCATTTTTTTGAATATTATATATGGATTGATGATAATCTCATATATTTTAGCATTAATTTAAAGTTTTCGAGGTCTGGCAGGTATGTATCTGTTGCATATAGATCTTTTAAAAAAATCGGATAAAAATTGAATCGGGTAACAAGCTGTGCTATAGTAAGGGCTGCGACAGTTTAATTAAGAAAAGAGAGAATGGAATGAGTGATTTTTTATTTAGTATAAATGCGACAGTGCCGATCTTTCTGGTGATCCTGTTGGGGTGGTTTCTGAAACGGATTGGGCTGATCAATGATGAATTTGCAAATATAGCAAATAAATATGTGTTTAAGGTATCCCTTCCGGTGCTTTTGTTCCGGGATATCGCAACAACCTCGGTATTAAAAGACGTAAATATGAAATTTGTGGCGTTTTGTTTCTTTGGAACTTTTATTATGTTTGCATGTGCATGGTGCTTTGCAAAGATATATTGCCGGGATAAGACGATGGTCGGAGCGTTTGCGCAGGCATCGGCAAGAGGCAGCGCGGCGGTGCTTGGAATTGCCTTTGTAGAAAATATCTGTGGAAGCTCAGGGATGGCTCCGCTTATGATCGTTGCGGCGGTACCATTGTTCAATATCCTGTCTGTTATTATGCTGACCTTTGGGGGCAGAGATAATATCCATGGTTCAGACGGAATTAAAACGGCATGCATTAATATTTTAAAGAATCCGATCATAATCGGTATCGTACTCGGAGTTCCGTTTTCATTATTTAATATTACGATTCCGGCGATCCCGATGAAGACGATCAATTATATAGCACAGACGGCGACTCCGATCGCATTGATCGCCATAGGAGCTGGTTTTAATACAAAAGCGGCACTGGAGAAAATGAAGCCTGCGGTTACAGCAGCTCTTATGAAGCTGATTGTATTTCCTTTGATCTATATGCCGATTGCGATCAAGCTTGGGTTTGCACCGAGTGAGTTGGCAGCAATATTGATCATGACAGGCTCACCATCCACGGTAACCTGTTATATTATGGCTAAGAATATGAATAATGATGAAGTCCTGTCGTCAAATGCAATCGTGCTGACAACTCTGTTTTCATCGATCACGATAACGGCATGGGTATATGTCCTTCGCGTTATGGGATGTATATGACAGAAGCAATAATAGAAATCCTTGAATATACAGAACTGGGACTAAATAAGAAGTAATGAATACAGAGAATAGATAATATAGAAAATTAAAATACAGAGAATGGAGAAAGAAGATGAAAAATATAGTTTTGATCGGAATGCCGGGATGTGGAAAGAGTACGATAGGTGTGGTACTCGCCAAGGTTCTTGGATTTGATTTTGTAGATGCAGATGTATTGATCCAGAAGAAGCATGGTAAGCTGCTTCGTGAGTTGATAGCGGAATACGGAGATGATGGGTTCCTTCAGATAGAAAATGATGTAAACAAAGAAATTGACTTAAAGAATACGGTTATTGCAACCGGAGGAAGTGTCGTATACTGTGATGAAGCCATGCAGCATTATGTAAAAAATGATATTGTAGTATATATCGAGCTTCCATATGAAGTGATCGCTTCCAGACTGGAAAATGTAAAACGACGTGGCGTAGTGTTAAAGGATGGTCAGACTTTAAAGGATCTTTATAAAGAGAGAATCTTATTGTATGAAAAATATGCACAGATCACGGTAAAAGCCGAGGGGCTTTCCGTAGAAGAACTAATGGATACGATTGCAGAAAAAGTGTTGGCATATGAGAACACACATTAATGTGAAGAACAAGCGCAAACAGCATAGATCCAAAGTAATGGTATGAATTTGGAAATGTGCAGCGGGCTTATGAGGTACTAAAAACAGATTGGAAAAACGACTTCTGAACAGCAGAATGAAATATTTGGCGAAAGCTGAAAAAATATCTGCACGGAAGTCGTTTTTTATATTGACGAAAATGGATGTATCCAATATAATCTATTTTGTGGTTTAAAACGTAGAACTTTAAAGTTACTTGACTTCAACGCAATAAAGCAAAATGAGCCGGATTATGTCAGAATTCGAAAATCAGAAATTATAAGATGCGCTATTGTTGGTGGAAAGTTGGCTGTAAAATTCTGCGAATACAAAAATGAGAAGTGACGGGAGGTCGACATGGTTATTAAAGTGATTATGCTTGTTGTATTCTTTGGCATAATGATCGGTGTAGGATTTTATGCAAGAAAACAGGCGACAGATGTGAACGGATTTGTACTGGGAGGAAGAAGCGTAGGCCCGTGGCTTACAGCATTTGCATATGGTACATCCTATTTTTCAGCAGTTATTTTTATTGGATATGCAGGACAGTTTGGATGGAAATACGGAATTGCATCCACATGGATCGGTATTGGAAATGCGATCCTTGGATCACTGCTTGCATGGGTAGTGCTTGGCAGAAGAACCAGACTGATCACGCAGAAGCTGGATTCCAGAACAATGCCGGAATTCTTTGAGAGAAGATATAACAGCAAATCCATGAAGATCATTTCTTCCTGGATCATATTCATATTCTTGATCCCATATACGGCTTCATTGTATAACGGTCTTTCCAGATTGTTTGGAATGGCATTCGACATTGATTACAAGATCTGTGTTGTTGCTATGGCAGTTCTTACCGGTATCTATGTAATCGTTGGCGGATATATGGCGACAGCGATCAATGACTTTATTCAGGGACTGATCATGCTGGTTGGCATAGTAGCAGTTATCTATGCAGTATTAAACGAGAGAGGCGGACTTACAGGTGCGTTAGACAAGCTGGCTCGTGTAAATGATCCGGCGGTTTCGGATACACCGGGTGTATTTGCATCCTTCCTTGGACCGGATATCTTCAATCTGATATGTGTTGTCATATTAACCTCACTTGGAACATGGGGACTTCCTCAGATGATCCAGAAATTCTATGCGATCAAAGATGAGAAGTCAATTAAGACAGGAACGATCGTATCTACTTTATTTGCTACGATCGTAGCCGGAGGATGTTATTTCCTTGGTGGTTTTGGACGACTGACTGAGACGGATGTAGCAACAGAAGGATTTGATGCGATCATTCCGCACCTGCTTGAGAATCTTCCGGAAGTATTGATGGGACTGGTGGTTATCCTTGTATTGTCTGCTTCGATGTCTACCTTATCTTCATTGGTTCTGACCTCAAGCTCCACACTTACGATCGACTTTATCAAAGCATCGATCGCACCGAAAATGTCAGAGAAGAAGCAGGTTCTTACAATGCGGATCATGTTGGTAGTATTTATCGCATTATCAGCGGTCATTGCAGTCATTCAGTATTCCAGCAAAGTGGCATTTATCGCACAGCTTATGGGTATCTCATGGGGTGCGATCGCAGGTGCCTGTCTGGCTCCGTTTTTATATGGTCTGTACTGGAAACGTACGACAGTGGCAGCCTGCCTTGTAAGTTTTATCTGGGGCGTTGGTATCATGACACTGAACTTTATCAGTAATACATGGCAGTTATTTAGTTTTCCACAGGCATTACAGTCACCTGTAAACTGTGGTGCAGCAGCGATGATCGGTGGATTGATCCTTGTTCCGGTCATCAGTCTGATCACAAAGAAACCGGATCAGGAGCGCGTAGAGGAGATCTTCTCCTGTTATGAAGCGACAGTAACCGTACCTCAGAAGGAAGCATTGGACTAATATTATTCAAAAAATATACATAATATGTATAAAGCCGGCAGACAGAAAAACATTCTGTCCTGCCGGCTTTAACATTTGTGTGAAATGCGTAAAAATGTGTTTGTACAAGAGCTTTTTGAATGTAAAATCAGTTTTCAAAACAGAAAGAAAGTATACGAACATATTAAAAATAGAATAAAAAAATAAATATCAAAATAATTTTTTGTATATTTATTAATTAATGCTTGAATATTATGCATAATAACTGTATAATCATGGAAGATTATACGAACTGTATTTTCCTATGAAAGCGGTTGACGGAAGAAAATGCAGAGAGTAAGATAAATGAATGTGTAGAAATACAAATAGGACGATGGCTGTAACGGAAAATGACCGGTCGCAGCAGATTGGAGTAAGATATGATAAAAGCAGGAATTATTGGTTCAACCGGATATGCCGGTCAGGAAATAGTAAGAATTCTTCTTGGACATAAGGATGTGGAAATAGTCTGGTATGGTTCCAGAAGTTTTATAGATAAGAAATATTACGAAGTATTTGGAAACATGTTTCAGATCGTGGATGCAACCTGTCTGGGCGAGAACATGGATGAACTGGCTGAGAAAGTGGATGTTATTTTCACTGCAACCCCACAGGGCTTATGTTCTTCTCTTGTAAATGAGGATATCTTATCAAAGGTTAAGATCATTGATCTGAGTGCGGATTTCAGAATTAAGGATGTTGCTACTTACGAGAAGTGGTACAAGATCGAGCATAAGAGTCCGGAATTTATTGACGAGGCCGTATATGGTCTGTGTGAGATCAACAGAGATAAGGTAAAGGGATGCAGACTTCTGGCAAATCCGGGCTGTTATACAACCTGCTCCATTCTTTCCTTATATCCGCTGGTAAAAGAGAAGCTGATCGATCCGAATACGATCATTGTAGATGCTAAGTCCGGTACATCAGGAGCAGGACGAGGAGCAAAGATCCCGAACCTGTTCTGTGAGGTAAATGAAAGCATTAAGGCATATGGAGTAACGACTCATCGCCATACACCGGAGATCGAAGAACAGCTTGGATATGCATACGGCAGTCCGATCATGATTAATTTCACACCACATCTGGTTCCGATGAATCGTGGTATTCTGGTTACGGCATATGCTTCATTAAAAGAAAAGGTAGATTACGATACTGTTCGTGCTGCATATGACAAATATTATGCAAACGAGAGATTTGTCCGTGTTCTTGACAAGGATGTATGTCCGGAGACACGTTGGGTAGAGGGCAGTAATTATGTAGATGTCAACTTTAAGATTGATGAAAGAACCGGACGTATCATTGCAATGGGAGCACTTGATAATCTGGTAAAGGGAGCAGCCGGTCAGGCAGTTCAGAATATGAATATTATGTTTGGACTTCCGGAAGAAGAAGGACTGCTGATGGCTCCGGTATTCCCATAAAGAGTAACGGCATCGGATATCGTGGAAGAACAGATGATATAAGGCGGTGATCGGTATGGAGATCATTTCCGGCGGAGTGACAGCTCCAATCGGATTTCTGGCAGCAGGTATGCACGCCGGAGTAAGAAAAAATAAAAAGAAAAAAGACATGGCATTGCTAGTCAGCAAGTGTCCGGCGAAGACAGCTGGAGTATTTACACAGAATGTAGTCAAGGCTGCACCTGTTATGTGGGACAAAGCATTATGTGACGATATCGGCTTATGTCAGGCACTGGTTGTAAACAGTGGAGTGGCAAATGCATGTACCGGAGAAGCAGGAGATGTTGATGTGGCGCATATGGCAGAGCTTGCGGCAGCAGAACTTCAGGTACCGGCTGATCAGGTTGCGGTTGCTTCGACCGGAGTAATAGGTATAAGGCTTCCGATGGAGACGATCGCGCATGGAATCCGCGAACTTTCAGGGATGCTTTCCGATGATTTGGAAAGTGGAAGTCATGCGGCGGAAGCCATTATGACGACCGATGTATATAAGAAAGAGATTGCGGTAAAGCTGCAGATCAAAGGGAAGACAATTACCATTGGAGGTATGTGCAAAGGTTCCGGTATGATCAACCCGAATCTTGGAACGGTGCTTGGATTCCTGACAACGGATCTGAATATCAGTCAGGAGTTATTGCAGAAAACACTGAGAAATGATGTCATAGACACTTATAATATGTTATCTGTCGATGGGGATACTTCAACGAATGACACCGTTATGATATTTGCAAATGGCATGGCAGGAAATGATGAGCTGCTTGAAACGGATGCGGATTATCCGGCATTTGCGGAGGCACTTCGATATATCAATACCTACTTCGTGAAGCTGATCGCAGCGGACGGAGAGGGAACGACGAGGATGTTTCAGGTACAGGTAGCAGGGGCGGAATCCAAGGAGGGCGCAAGAAAGCTTGCAAAATCCGTGGTGACATCAAACCTTGTAAAATGCGCCGTATACGGTTCGGATGCGAACTGGGGACGTCTGGTGTGCGCGATGGGACAGAGCGGGATCGCTTTTGATCCATATAAGGTAGATATTATAATATCCAGTGAGGCCGGTTCCTTAAAAATAGTTGAAAACGGGGTCTGTACCGATTATGATGAAGAAAGAGCGACGGAGATCCTGTCGCCGGATCAGGTATGTTTTCATGCGGATATGCATGCCGGTACAGAGACAGCTTCCGCGTGGGGCTGTGACCTTACATATGAATATATCAAGATAAATGCAGAGTATAGAAAGTGAGGAAGTAAATAAGATGGTAAAGGGAGATTATACAGTAGATCAGGTAATATCAAAAGCACAGACACTGATCGAGGCTTTGCCTTATATCAAGAAATTTCAGGGGAAAACAATTGTTGTAAAATATGGCGGAAGTGCTATGTTGGATGAGAATCTGAAATATAATGTGATTGAAGATGTTGCATTATTAAAGCTGGTTGGACTGAAACCGGTTATCGTGCATGGTGGCGGTAAGGAGATCAGCAAATGGGTAGAGAAGATTGGAAAAGAACCTGAATTTATTAATGGACTTCGTGTAACAGACGGGGAGACAATGGAGATTGCCGAGATGGTATTATCCAAGGTAAATAAGAGTCTTGTCAGCATGATGCAGAAGGTTGGTTTAAAGGCTGTGGGTATCAGTGGAAAGGATGGTGGACTGTTTACCGTTAAGAAGCGTCTGCCAGGTGGAAAAGATATCGGTTATGTAGGCGAGATCACAAAGGTTGATACAGAGGTGATCGATGCACTGGTCGATCAGGATTTTATACCTGTTATCGCCCCTATCGGTGTCAGTGAAGAATATGAGGATTATAATATTAATGCTGATGATGCTGCATGTGCTGTTGCAACAGCATTAAAGGCAGAAAAGCTGGTATTCTTAACAGATATTGAAGGTGTATTTATCGATCCGACAGATAAGTCTACTCTGATCTCAGAAATGGATATCCATGAGGCAAAGGATATCATTGAGAAAGGTGTTGTCGGCGGTGGTATGCTTCCAAAGCTTAATAACTGTATCACAGCCATGGAAAATGGTGTATCAAGAGTTCATATTTTGGATGGTCGCCTGAAGCATTGCCTGCTTCTTGAGTTCTTTACTCAGAAGGGTATCGGTACTGCAATCTTAAAAGAGCCTCTATTCTAAATGATAATTTTAGTAATACAAAAAAATAAAACAGAAAAAGATCGGAACTGTGTGGTAATAATGAGAAAAACCAGGAACTACAGTTCCGGTCTTTTTTCTATTTTACTATTGTAAAAGGAAAAGAAGTTCGTTAAAATGGAAATGTGTATGGTCATATCGGCATATACAGGAGGTTATGCAGATATGATGAAGAAAAAAAGAAGAAATGCCGGCTGTGTTTTATTCAGGGTAGTAGCCGGATTTATGATTATTTTCATGCTGTCGGGCTGTGGAAATGATCACGTTTCCTATGAACCTGCAGATGTGACAGATGATGCAGATGCACAGGTGACAGAGCAGCAGACAGATGAAAGTTCGGAAACATCGGAAAATACAGGATATGTATATGTCTATGTGTGCGGTGCTGTTAGGCAGGAAGGGGTATACCGGCTGCCGGAAGGCTCCAGGATCAATGATGCACTGATTCTTGCGGGTGGACTGACTGAGGATGCTGCTTCAGGTGTTTTGAATCTGGCAGAGTCGGTTCAGGATGGACAGAAGCTTTATTTCCCAACGAAGGATGAAATGGAGAATCAGCAAGGTGTTCCGGTAGACGGAACATATACGGATGGTCAGGCGAACAATAGTGAACAGTCACAGAAAATAGATATCAATACGGCTGATAAAGAACAGTTGATGACACTTTCCGGTATCGGAGAGGCGAAGGCAGAATCCATCATTCGATATAGGGCGGAGCATGGAAATTTTGCACAGATCGAAGATATTACAAATGTAGACGGGATTGGCGAGAGCCTTTTTCAGAAGATAAAAGAATATATATATGTTAAATAAAGATATAGGGGTGTAATCGTATGAAAAAAGTACTGGTTGTAGATGACGAAAAATTGATTGTCAAGGGATTGAAATTCAGTCTGGAACAGGATGATATGGAAGTCGATGTCGCCTACGATGGTGGAGAGGCATTTGAAAAAATAAAGAACAATTCATATGATATCGTTCTTCTTGACATTATGATACCGGTATATACAGGAATAGAAGTCTGCCAGATGGTGCGTGAGTTTTCCAATGTCCCGATCATAATGCTGACAGCAAAGGGAGAGGACATGGATAAGATCATGGGGTTGGAATATGGAGCAGATGATTATATCACAAAGCCGTTTAATATCCTTGAGGTTAAAGCAAGAATAAAAGCAATTCTCAGACGAAGCGGTAAGAAGGCAGAACCTGTAAAACCTGTGAATATCATGGAAATTAATGGTATGAAGGTAGAGCTTGACAGCAGACGGGTATTTGTTCATGGAAAAGAACTGAATCTGACAGCAAAAGAATTCGATCTTTTGGAATTATTAATGGCACATCCGAATAAAGTATATTCAAGAAACGAACTTCTTGATACTATATGGGGAAGTACATATCCGGGAGATGCCCGTACTGTGGATGTCCATGTTCGAAGACTCAGAGAAAAGATCGAAGATAACCCGGGAGAACCGGTATATATCCATACGAAATGGGGCGTCGGCTATTATTTTAAAGGCTGATATTTGCGATGAAAAAAGACAGAAATGATGATTTGAAAAAGACAAATATCATGATACATGGAAAACAGCATATTCGTCTTCAGACAGTGCTCTTTCTGATTATTGTTCTATTGGTGTTCCTTGTCGCGATAGGTATGCGAACTGTTTTTTTCAATTTGCTTGTAAAAAATGAATATCGTGATGTTGAAAAGCTTCTGAGAAATAATTCAAAAAATCTGGAATATCTGATCAATGATATTAATTCAGAAGCCGAGGGCACAAGTCAGACTTATCAGGGAGTAGATACACTTGCGTACAGTATGTCGGCCAGGATCATTATCGTTAATACAGATTATAATGTGATCTATGATAGTTTTCGTTTAATGAGGGATACTTATATCATGGATAATGATATTCACAGAATCATGAGCGGTGATGAGGCGGAAAAGATGGTGGCAGATGCTGCTTCGATCGAGTATATGTTTCCTGTGGTAAATCGGGAAGGCTATACCGATGATGTAGCAGTAGTGGCAGTCAGTCTTAAGGATTTCAATGATAATAAGACATATCTGGAGTATCGTGCGAATATTTTGATTTGTATATTTTTGGTACTTGGAGTGATTGCTGCTGTAGTGATTTCTTATACAGCGATCCGTGACACCAGAGAGATACGCAGACAGCTTTTGAACATGAAGGATGGATTCCTTGGGCAGCTTCAAAAGACCGGTTTATGGAAAGAAACCGGTATGGTCGTGGATAATATGAATGGGATATTTGCAAAAGCTCAGCTTCTGGAGGAATCACGACAGGAATTCGTATCAAATGTATCCCATGAATTGAAGACGCCAATCACATCTATGAAGGTTTTATCCGAGTCCATATTGATGCAGGAGAATGTTCCTGTTGAGACATATCGGGAATTTATGAATGATATTGTGCTTGAGATCGATCGCGAAGCCCAGATCATCAGTGATCTTCTGACTCTTGTAAAAACAGATAAGGGATCAGACAGTCTGAATATTGAACGCGTAGATATTAATGAGTTGATGGAGGTTATTCTGAAAAGATTGACTCCGTTGGCAGAAAAAAGAAATATTGAGATTACATTTGAGAGTTTCCGTGAAGTATCAGCGGATATAGATAAAGTGAAATTCACACTTGCAATATCAAATCTCATCGAGAATGGGATAAAGTATAATGTGGATGGTGGATGGATCAGGGTATCGTTGAATGCAGATCATAAAAATCTGTATATAAAAGTCGCTGATTCAGGTGTTGGTATACCGGAAGATTGTGTAGAGCATATCTTTGAACGTTTTTACAGAGTAGACAAAGCACGAAGCCGAGATACCGGAGGAACAGGATTGGGTCTGGCGATATCCAAGAATATTATCGTTATGCATAAGGGAATTATCAATGTATATAGTGAACCGGGTAAGGGAACTACATTTACGGTTCGTGTTCCGATGAATTATGTCAATTAGACGGAAGGATGAAGGAGTAAGATATGAAGACTAGAATCTTCGGTTATCGAATCGTTATTCGTATGGTCATGGTTTTTGCTTTATTATTTACACTGACAGGGTGTGGAGATAATAAAGTTAAGGATACGACGGGTTCGGGTCTGGATGCCAGTGAAGGCATGGATATATATACTATTTATTATATGAATGGTGACTGGACTGATTTTGTTGTTAAGCGTACGAATATTGACCAGCTTGAAGCAACAGAGAATACGATAGATAAATTAATGAATCTGTTGATAACATCAACAGATGACAAAAATTGCCAGATACCGGTACCAATGGGCATGGCTTATCAGCGCTACGCATATGATGGACAGGGTGTTGTGACGATTATGTTTAATCTGGATTATGAAACTGCTGAGAATTATCAGATCTTGCTGTGCAAGATGGCATTTACAAATACTCTTTGTCAGGTTGAGGGTGTTGATAAAGTATCCTTTGAGTTGTCTGATCTGATCGGAGAGAGGGAACTTGATACGAGTGTCTATTCAGAACAGTCTTTTTCAACCATAGACGGTAATTTTTTGAAGTCTGATTATTCGGTTGATATCTATGTGCCTGATACAACCGGAAAACGCTTGGATAAGAAAACAATTGTGATCGATGCAATGTCCTACAAGACATCGGAAGAGCAGGTGATGGAAAATCTGCGAAACTCAAAGGAGTGGAAAAGTCCGTTAGGAGATGATATAGATATTTTGGACATTTATGTTCAGGATCGTGTCTGCTATGTGAATTACAGCAGTTCTTTTCTGACAAATGTAGAACAGTATGATGACAGGATACTTTTGTATTCTATCGTAGATTCACTGGTTCAGCTTTCGGATGTAGATAAGGTTGTATTCAAGGTAGATGGTAAACAGGATTTGATCTATGGTGAAAATCTTGATTTTACTAAAGCTTATACGGCAGATTATTCAATTTGTAATTAAAGACACAGCTGTAAAATGCAGCTTCGCAGAGGCCGGCATTTGGAAGTTATATAGCTGTGCGTCAGGAGGAAAATAAAATAAAAAGACCACTGTTCTGGGTAGCGTGTGCCTTTCTGTTTGGAGAGACGGGGGCAATAGCTGGCAGCAGATGGTGTATTTGGGCTGCAATCATATTTGCAGCTCTTTTTGTTATGCACAGATATGAGATGATCGTGCATACGAATGATCGTGTGAAGAAGTTCAGTCCTAAGAGCTTTTGTATAAAGTTGAAACAGGAACCTGAGAAAGCTTGTATGAGGGTAAAACCTGAGGCTGATGAGGATAATGTTATGATAAAGTCCGGACAAGAAAACGATCATATGCAAGGAAATGGTGAGATTGAGAACGATCATATTAAGCTGAACACAGGATATAAGTATAGACGGAGAAGAATCGATTGTGTACATAAGTGGCGTAATACAGTGTTTGTATGGCTGATCTTTGTTTTTGTGGGAATTGCAGGGTATTGCAATATGTCCTCGCTCCGGACACAGGAGAATTTTGCAAAGGTTGCAGCGGGGGCTTCCTGTAAAGTGAGAGGAATTATATATGACAGGCAGGAGACGACTACCGGCTGGGTGATACAGATTCGTGCAAAGAAAGTGGTTATCAATGTAGCCGAAGAGACAAAAGTAGCTGAAGAGGCAAAAGTAGCCGAAGAGACAAAAGTAGCTGAAAAGACAAAAGAAATTGAAGAAGTAGGTAACCAGCTTGCTTATTCGGGACAGATGAAGATAGTCGCATATATGTCAACATCGGAAAAACCGATACTTGGACAAGATGTAGTGCTGTCCGGGGTTGCAGCTTTACCGGAGCATGCGACGAATCCGGGGGGATTTGATGCAGCGGATTATTATAAGGCAAAGAAGATATTTATGTTCTTAAAAGATACTTCTTATGTGGAAACAGGAGTGAAAAAATCTGAACTGTTGAATACCCTGCAGGGGATAAAGGAACGGGTTGCTTCCGTATATGATCAGACATTTGAGCCGAAGGCTGCTTCGGTTCTTTCTGCAATGGTACTAGGTGATAAGCGAGGGCTGGACAGGGATACAAGAAATATGTATCAGCTAAATGGAATTGCACATATTCTTGCGATATCGGGGCTTCATATAGCGATACTTGGTATGACACTTTTTGAATGGCTTCGTAAAAGAACAGGGTCTTATCGTATTTCCGGATGTGTGGCGATGATTGTGGTTGTATTTTATGGAATTATGACAGGACTGTCCGGATCTACCAGCCGGGCGGTGATTATGATGGGACTTGTAATGATCGGAAAAGCAAAAGGACGATCTGCGGATCTTCTGACATCGGCAGGAATTGCAAGTATAGGCATGGCTGTATGGAATCCGTATGTGATCCGGGATGCAGGTTTTCAATTATCCTTTGCTGCTGTTGCAGGATTAGCGGTGATTCATCCGGTATATGTTCAGACGTTCGGGAAAAAGGGGAAGCTGAGGCAGGCATTTGGGGTCAGTCTGTCATCTTCTCTGGCTACCCTTCCAATCTGTGTATTCTATTATTATCAGTTCCCGTTATATGGAATACTTTTAAATCTTCTGGTTGTGCCGTTAGTTTCCTGCTTGTTGATGTCGGCACTTGTAACAGCAGGATGTGGCATTATTTCTATAAAGGCGGCAGAGCTTGCCGGGATACCGGCACATTTCATTCTGATATTGTATGAAAGACTGTGCGGTCTGTCCGAGAAGATTCCATTTAGCAGTATAAATGTAGGGCATATTTCTGTTCGAATGGTTCTCGTTTATTATTTGGGACTTGGAGTGGTTCTTTTTATCTTGAGGTGTTATGCGGGAGAGAAGAATTCCTCTCAGAGTACGGATGAGAACAATTCGGCGGGCGAAGAAGTTAATAAGTCGATGAGAAAATCATTAGGTAGAGACTTGACTAAGCCGGTGAGGAAAAAGTCAGGCAGATGTGGCAGATATTTATATGGAATTATACTTGTTATACTGCTGACAGCGTTATATGAATACGCCAATCTTGATCGTTCATTTGTCACTGTATTTCTGGATGTTGGTCAGGGTGATGGAATTCTGATACGGACGGAGCAGGGAACTTCGATATTGATCGATGGAGGATCTACCAGTAACCAGAGAGTTGGGGAATATGTTCTGCTTCCGGCAATCAGGTATTATGGGATGTCGGAGCTTGATTATGTATTTGTGACGCATGGGGATGCCGATCATATATCAGGCATAGAGTATTTGCTGAATGCCGAACATATCGGTGTACGGATACGGAATCTGGTTCTTGCAAAGTATGGAGATAGACAAGGACTTGCAAATATAGAGACATTGGCAAAAGAGAAGAATATCAATGTTGTATACATGGAAGCAGGGGATAAGATTCAGGAAAAGCAGAATCCGGATATGGCAGGTTTGACTTTGGAATGTCTTTATCCCTCCGGGAGCACTTTGGAAGCTAAACAGGTGGTTGAGCGAGAAGCTGATAGTATAGCGGAAGCAAAACAGGTGGCTGAACGAGAAGCTTCTGGTATAACGGATGATAAGAAGATAGCAATTGGGTTGGATAATGCAATTATAGCGAATGTTCCGGGAGAAGAGGCTACAGGATCCGGTCTGAATGCGAATGATCTGTCAATGGTTCTTCTTGCGAAATATGATGGAAGAAAAATCTTGTTTACAGGAGATGCCGGAAGTATGGTAGAGAAAAGATTGATTTTAGAAAAAAGTATCCTGTTGTCAGAGACAGATGCATTAAAGGTGGGGCATCACGGTTCGCATTCCGCATCTTCCAAAGGTTTCCTTCAGATGACAAAACCGCAATATGCCATTATTAGCTGCGGCAAAAAGAACCATTATGGACATCCACATGAAGAAACTCTGATGCAGCTTCAGACAATTGGCGCAAGGGTTTACCGCACCGATCAATGTGGTGCAATAATTTTACACATACAATCAGGAAAAATTATGCTTCATGGGTATGGGGGATAAAATTTATGATTTCTACCAAGCCTAAAATGAAATAATGGGTATATGAGAGAAAAGATTTGAATAATACCCTTGGTGAAACGGGATTTGGGGTATTGTTCAAGAAAATAGGCTGTCATACCAATGTCAATGTCGGGGTGCAGGGTATGGAAGAAAGTAAGCTAAGATAATACCCGCCCAAGCGGAGTGCACCGGGTATGAAAGAAAGCAAGCTAAGATAATACCCGCCCCAGCGGAGTACACCGGGTATGAAAGAAAGCAAGCTAAGATAATACCCGCCCCAGAAGAGTGAGCCGGGTATTGGAGAAGGAAAACGAAAATAATACCCGCCCCACCGGATTGAACAAGGGTATGGATAAAGAAAATTAGACAATATACCCCAAACAGGATGAGCAGAAGGGTATGCAAAGTGGGAAAATAGCCTGATACCATGGGAGAAGTGCTCTCAAGGGGTATTAATAAATGGAAATGAGAGTTATACCAATAAAAAATATTGCAGAATAACAGCATATAAAGAAACGAGGAGAATGCGTATGATCAAAGATATGATAATAAAAAGAATTGCTGAATTGAAAAATGAAATACATGAGATTGAGATGTTAGAGAAAACACTTCCGAAAGAAGAATTAATATGTGCCAAAAACGGAAAAGGACACAAGTGGTATTTGAAGAATGCAGGAAAATCAATATATCTGCCAAAGAAAGAGAGACACTTGGCTGAAAAACTTGCTATGAAAAAGTATTATATGTTAAGAAAAAAAAGATTTAATGTGCGAGCTTGAAGCATGCAAGGCGTATATCAGAAAAATGCCAAATGAAAATGATACATCTGGTATGCTATTAAAAAATGAAGGCTATGTTGAATTGCTGGGAAAGGCATTTGGACCACATTCAGAGAATTTAGAAGCATGGATGGCAGAAGAATATGAAACAAATAAGAAATATCCGGAGAAGTTGAATATAAAAGGGACACAGGGCAAGTATCTTCGTTCTAAATCAGAAGCAATGATCGATAATGTTTTATTTCGGGAAAGAATACCATTTCGATATGAAAATCAATTGGTGCTGGATGGGATAGTAATGTATCCGGATTTTACGATTCGACATCCAAAAACAGGAGAGTATTATTATTGGGAACATTTCGGTATGATGGATAATTCGGAATATGCGAGTCATGCCTGCAGGGAAATAAAAACATATTGTGATAATGGAATAATACCATCTATTAATTTAATTATGACGTATGAAACCAGTGCTTGTCCTATCGGAATGGAAAGAATAGAACAAGTGGCAGAATATTATTTCGGATAAATGACACATTTGATATAATGAACGCAAAATTATTTGCTCGCAAGGATGCTGATTTTGCGGAATGCATAGAATGTGCGAAGCACATGATATAATTAGTATAAAGAAATGGCAAACTACACTCTACAGTGCGTAGAATCCGCAGAAATTCACCATTTTCTACGCTTTATGGGTATGATGCCGGATGCAGGTATGTAATAATCTGGTCAGAAAGGAGGCAGATATGGATCAGATCAGTATAGGCAGGTTTATTGCAGCAGAAAGAAAAAGAAAAGGTTGTACACAGAAGCAACTTGCAGAAAAACTGAATATCAGTGATAAAACAGTTTCCAAATGGGAATGTGGAAAGGGATTTCCGGAAGTGTCCCTGTTATTACCTTTATGTAAGGAACTGGACATTACGGTAAATGAACTGTTGTCCGGTGCAAGAGTGTCTGAGGAAGAATATCAAAAGAAAGCGGAGGAAAATATGGTGAATATGATTAAAGAAAGAGAAGAAAACAAGAAGAAATTAATTCCTACAATTATAACGGGTTTAATTGCAACGATATCATTTATTACATTGATCATGGTTGTTGCAGTGTATACAGAGGTGATCGCAGTACCGGTTAAGATATTACTGGTAGTGATCGCATGTGTTATATTTGGTTGTGGACTTATGGTTGCGATGGAAGGTGAGCGCACCATCGGTTATTACAAATGCCGTCATTGCAATGAGTTGTTTGTTCCGACCTTTGGTGCATATACAATGGGAATGCATATGATTTCAACCAGATATTTGAAATGCCCAAAATGTGGAACAAAAACCTGGTGTAAAAAAGTTCTGGCAAAAGAAAATAGAAACATGATGTAAAAAAGTTCCGGTAAAAGAATTCATCCAGAATATCCAGAGCATCATCTGCATCCATATCGGATATGACTCTTGCGGCTTTATCAAGTGACAGTTCATTCAGATATGGTTTGGCATCATCCAGATAGGAGAAAATCTCTGCAAGCCGTGGAATATCGATCATAGTGTACAGGCGCATTCGTTCTGTTTCGCTCAGTTTTGTGATTGCTTCAGCGATATCCTTGTCATGATAGTTAGACAAATGCCTTTGCAGCGTCTGTGCATTCTTTGCATTACGAATGATCTTTACAAGTTCCGTTACATAATATCTTTTAAATACTGTGATTTTCTTCATTGTGACCTCCTTCCTGCCTGTTTTTAGGCATAAAAATACATCGTCTCAGTGTGAAGACCGGATGGTCAGGATCGTCTGATGCGATGTATGAAAAGGCACACAACAATATAAGATGGGGTTATCGGATCTCCATAGACAGCCACATCCATTGATGCTTCGTTATCACAGCACCGCATATTTTACTTCGTCCAATACGATCGCAACTATCCATGAAAATTCACCTCCATTTGAAAATAGAATTTTGAAATTTGATATTTATCAAAACCTCTGAAGCTATAACAAAATAAACTCAGATTGGCAACCTCTAAAAACATATATGGGAAAATTTTAATATTTGTGTTATATTTTTCAGGGAAATATAAAATACAGGAGGAAATCGGAAATGCAGATAGAACATGTTGCTATGTATGTAGAAGATCTGGAAAAGACAAAAGATTTTTTTATAAAATATTTCGATGCAAAAGCCGGTGAGCGTTATTATAATCCACAAACAGAGTTTCAGTCTTATTTCTTAAGCTTTGATGGTGGAGCAAGACTTGAGATCATGCAAAAGCCAAGGGTGTCAAATCTGAGAAAGGAACTGGCAAGGATCGGTCTTATTCATGTGGCTTTTTCGGTTGGAAGCAGAGAGAAAGTCGATGAACTTACCAAGAGACTTCAGGAGGACGGATATAAAGTCATCAGTGGACCGCGGGTGACGGGGGACGGATATTATGAGAGCTGCATTTTTGATGTAGAGGATAACCAGATCGAGATTACGATCTAAGTGACAAGAGAAAGATGAGAGAAATTGAAGCGGAAGGATCGATTGGGAATCCGACTGGTGGCATATCTGGTGGGCTTTGTACCGGGATCGGTAACAAAGGCATTTGGAATATGGCGTGATCATCTGTATTACGGAAGAATATCATAGACAGGTGTTGAAAATAAAAACGGTATTTGGCATAATGTACTGGAGCAGGAAAGAAAGGAGACATAGCTATGGCAGCAGGAAAAAAGCAGAACGATAAGGATGCAATGGCGGTTATAAATGAGCATATAAAAAACGAAAGCTATGCTCCGGTATATCTGTTATATGGGGACGAAACATATCTCGTGAACCAGTACAGAGATAAATTGCTTTCGGCGGTAACAGACCGTGACGACAATATGAACTTTGCAAAGTTTGCAGGCGAGAAGACAGATCCGATGGAGATCATAGGCTTCTGTGAAACAATGCCATTCTTCGCTGATCGGCGTGTGGTGCTGGCAGAAGGGACCGGATTGTTTAAAAAGAGCTGTGAGGAATTTGCGGAGCGGATCAAAGAGCTGCCGGATACTTCGCTGATCCTGTTTGTTGAGTCAGAAGTTGATAAGAGAAATAAATTATATAAAACCGTTGATAAGCTGGGAGAAGCCCTGTGCTTTGAAACTCCAAATGAGAAGACTCTGGCTGTATGGGTTAAAGGAATGTTCAAAGGCGAAGGAAAACAGATAACCGATGATGCAATCCGTTCGCTGATCGAGCATACCGGATCGGATATGAATTCGATCAAGAATGAGATTGATAAACTGATAAGCTATACAGTGGACAGAGAGGCTGTAACGGCATCCGATGTCGAGAATCTCTGCGTGGGGAATTCGGAAGGACATATCTTTGAGATGATTGATGCAATCTCCAGAAAACAGCAGGATCGAGCAATCCATCTGTACCATGAGTTGCTTGAAAACCGGGAACCGGCGATGCGGATTTTGTTTTTGATAGCGAGACAGTACGATCTGTTGTTAAAGACTAAGATGTGTCTTGCAGAGAATAAGAATTATGCAGATACGGCATCTGTACTTGGGGTTCCGTCCTGGTCGGTGAAGAAATATGCGGAACAGTGCCGGAATTATTCGGAACAGGAATTAAAGAAGATCATGGAAGCCTGTCAGGATACTGACTATAAATTAAAGACGAGTCAGGCATCGGATGTAGTGGCAGTGGAAGTGCTGTTAATATCATTGAGTCGGTAGCTGGTATGTGACGCGCAGGAATGCAGTGAGTCAAAACATATCGTAGGTATTGCGATTTGGATGCCGGAATTATTACACAAAAAAACAGAACCTCAAAGGTTCTGTTTTTTTGACGGTTTTGATTATATATGTGCAGCCTTACATATGTAATCAATTATAAAAATATATATGAGTCAGATTAAGCCATCTTGTTGACAGCAGCTGTAAGACGTGATACTTTACGAGAAGCATTGTTCTTGTGGTAAACGCCCTTTGAAGCAGCCTTGTCGATCTCTGAGATAGCAACCAGAAGATTTGCCTGAGCAGCTTCTTTGTCACCAGCAGCGATAGCAGCTTCTACCTTTTTGATAACTGTCTTAACCTTAGACTTGATCATCTTGTTTCTTAAAGTCTTCTTGTCAATTACTTCAATTCTTTTCTTTGCAGATTTGATGTTAGCCAAAATTCTCTACCTCCATTTGAATTATAGATTATAATAAGGTTTTTACATTAAAACCGGACACGGACAATTCAATGTAAACATACTCATCAATATTAGTATAGAGAGATTTATTTGTCAAGGGGCGAAGTGAAAATATTTCCATTTCTGAAAAATAAGATCGGATCTTATTCCTATCAATTTTATTTCTATCTTATTTCATCCTATTTCTGGTACTTGTTGGCTTGTATGGAAAGGGAGGACATGGTATACTGTCTCTATTAATGCGTTATATATTATTACATACCAGGAGGTAAGAAAATGTTTGGATTTGATGAAATTACAAAAGTGGATCCGGAAGTTGCGGCGGCAATGACGGATGAACTGAACAGACAGAATAACAATCTGGAGCTGATCGCATCAGAGAATATCGTATCAAAGGCAGTTATGGCAGCTATGGGAAGCCATCTGACAAACAAATATGCGGAAGGTTATCCCGGAAAAAGATATTATGGTGGATGCCAGTATGTAGACGTAGTGGAAGATCTTGCCAGAGAGCGTGCAAAAAAATTATTTGGATGTGAATATGTAAATGTTCAGCCACATTCCGGAGCACAGGCGAATATGGCAGTATTTTTCGCTATTTTAAATCCCGGCGATACGTTTATGGGAATGAATCTGGATCACGGCGGACATCTGACACATGGTTCACCTGTAAATATGTCCGGTAAATATTTTCATTGCGTACCTTATGGTGTAAATGATGATGGATTTATAGATTATGACAAGGTTCTTGAGATCGCAAAGGAATGCAAGCCAAAGCTGATCGTAGCAGGTGCATCAGCATATGCAAGAGCAATCGATTTCAAGAGATTCCGTGAGATCGCAGATGAGGTTGGTGCATATCTGATGGTAGATATGGCACATATCGCAGGTCTTGTAGCAGCAGGACTTCATATGAGCCCGATTCCATATGCACATGTTACAACAACTACTACACATAAGACACTTCGCGGACCTAGAGGTGGTATGATCATGTGCAGCAACGAGATCAATGAGAAATTCAACTTCAATAAGGCAGTATTCCCTGGTATCCAGGGTGGACCTCTGATGCATGTCATCGCAGGTAAGGCAGTATGTTTAAAGGAAGCATTACAGCCGGAATATAAGGAGTATCAGGCACAGGTTGTAAAGAATGCAGCAGCACTCGCCTCTGCATTAATGGCAAGAGGCTTCAATATCGTATCAGGCGGAACAGATAACCACCTTATGCTGGTAGATCTTCAGAATCTGGGCCGTACCGGTAAAGAAGTGGAGAAGCTTTTGGATGAGGTTCATATCACTGTAAATAAGAACACAGTACCAAATGATCCAAAATCTCCGTTTGTAACAAGCGGTATCCGTATCGGAACACCTGCAGTTACAACCAGAGGGGCAAATGAAGCCGATATGGAGACAATTGCTGAGGCGATCAAGGCAGCAGTGATTGATGATGATAAGGCAAGAGCAGAAGCCCTTGTTAAGAGTATTGTAGAGAAATATCCACTGTATGCATAAGGTTGTTATATGGAAGATTTATTTGACGAGAAGCTGTTAGAAGCGATCCGGCTTGCAGAAGCATTGCAGGATGGACAGTCAGAAGAAAAAGAGTCAGAAGGAAAAAAGACAGAAGTAAAACAGGATACCGAAAGCAGCGGTCCGGTCAGCCGGCAGGAAGAGCAGGCGGCTGACCTGGCTCCTCAGACGGGTGAAGAAGCTGTTGATCTGTTGATCAAAGAGATCGTACAGGAAGCGCAGGATGAGATTGCAGCGGAAGGAATCCTAACCGAAGATATAAAAAAGAATTTTTTTCAAAAGAAAGCGGAAAATCAGAACGAAACTTCGGTCAGAGAAAAAACTCAGAATCAAAAAAGAGATATTGAGAAAAGTACAGATGAGGATCTGTATGTACGTGCGCGGGAACATAAGCGAATGGGGCCGAAAAAGCTGCGTGATCCGTGGAGCCTGAAGAAGAAAATAATTGTTGGCACATTTGTGGCGATCCTTGTTCTGGTCGGAATACCGACAGCTATTCTGGCTTGGATGATAAATCAGGGAAAGAAACAGCTGGCAGCAAATGCAGCATCGGAGATCATTAGTTTTCATGAGGATGGTTCGCATTCTACTGCGGTAACCTATAATGGAAAAAATTATGTATATAATAAAGACATTATATCGATCCTTGTATTTGGCGTAGATAACAGTGAGTATCAGGCACCAAAAGAGGATTCTTCCGGTGACCTGAATCTGTATGGGGAAGAGACAACGGAAGAAACCGATACCAGAGACAGGGATGATGAATTGACATATTCCGATGCAAATGGATCGGAATATGTACGATATGGTGGAAGGGTTGATATGTGTTTCCTGTTTGTATTTAATAAAAAGACAGGAAAACTGGATGTGATCGATATTAACCGGGACAGCATGACGGATGTCGATATCTGTACAACGAAGGGCGAGGTCGCGCTGACTGATACGATGCAGGTGGGGCTTGCCTATGGATATGCAGATGACGGGACGATAAGCTGTCAGAATTTCACAAAGACGATTTCAGAGATGCTCTACGATCTTCCGATCCATGGTTATATCGCACTTGATATGGAAGGGATTGCGGATATCAATGACGCGGTAAAAGGTGTTACCTTATATGCCAAAGATACGGTGAGTGAAAATGTATTTGCCAAGGATACAGTGACGCTTGAAGATGAGGATGCATATAAGTATGTAGAGAAGATGGCGACCAGAGTGGAGACTCTTGGGGAACATGCAAACCGGATGGCAAGACAGGAACAGTATCTTACTTTATGGATTGAGCGTTTCCTGCAGCTTTATGGAGATAGCAGGAAAGAAGCAAAGCTTGTATATGAAGCGGCAAAACCATATATGCAGACAAATCTGGATCGAAATGATATCCTGTATTTATATTACCGGATGCATGGTATTGATCTGAATGTGGCGGAGTCGGATGTGATAGATCTTCCGGGTAGATACGAGAGAAATACATATTTTGATGAATATAAATTGGATCAGGAAGCGTTGGTTGATTTATTGATCCGGGTATTTTATACAGAAAAAGAATAATTTGTAAAAATGTTCCAAATGCGGATTGAAGCAAGATCAGAAAAATGGTAAAATTGACCTAGATTTTGCGGGTTTTCCGTATTTGGAATTTTTATTTTACAGGGCGGTCTGCTCCGCAGACAAACGAAGACATGGAGGGTTGCATAATATGAAAAAATGTGTAAAATTCGTAACGGCGTGGCTGCTAACCATTGTAATGGTAGCAGTGACAGTATTCCAGTGGGGAGGACTGGCGGCAGGTGCCGGAGGAACCGTACAGGCGGCAGACCTGATCGATCTGAGTGATGAAGACACGAATAACGTAAAAATTAATCTGACAAATAGCACAGGGAACTTCCGGTATACAGGTTCTCCGATTGAACCGGAATTTTCTGTTACCGTGAATGGACAGACGATCAGCCCGAATTGTTATACGGTTGAATATAAGGATAATGTAGAGCTTCGAAAGGGAACAGAATCAGCTGAGATCTGGATCTATGGTATTGAGAGTCGGGGATATACAGGTTCTCAGTATGCATATTTTCATATTATAGAGGGCAATATTTCAAAAGCTGACATTGCTTTTAAAGGTGATGCATATTATAACAGTACAGGATCGATCCTGTATGTGCCATATGTAAAACCGGGAGTAATGAATCCACTTATTGATAAAGTATCCTATGGAGGAAAAAAGTTAACTGAAAATAAGGATTATACATTGACAAAGGGAAACGCATTAAAAGGAGTTGGAGGAAGTGGCAATCTTGTTATTACAGGAAAATCAGGCTCTAACTGGTCATCGGCTTCTTCTTACAGTAAGAAAATACCTTGGCAGGTAGTAAAGACAGATATTGCGTCCGAGAATATCACCATGGAATATACAAATTGTACCTATGATGGAACAGCAAAGGCACCAAAGATTACAATAGAGGATTCCAGATTCAGAACATATTATCCAACAGCAACAGTTGATGGAACATTGGAAGAGGGTACAGATTATACAGTTACATATGGCGATGCAGCTCATGATAATATACAGCCGGGAACCGTGAAAGTAGTGATCACAGGAAAAGGTAATTATTCTGGTTCGGTTGAGAAAGAATTTACGATCAGTGATGCCGGAAAGAATCAGGATATTTCCCAGGCGGATATCAAAGTATCGGATGCAACTTATACCGGTGCAGCGGTGACTCCGGATGTAAAAGTTGTCTATGCCGGTACGACATTGAAAAAGGATAAGGATTATACGGTTCAATATCGAAATAACATAAATGTTGGTACAATGACTGCAACTGCAGTTATCAGTGGAATGGGTGATTATACAGGCTCGGTAGAAAAGAACTTTACGATCAATAAAAAGGATTTGAGTGATCCGACCATTAAGGTTACAGCAAGTGATGTGACATATGCATATGGTTCTAATGTTTCATCACCTGTAATTACTGTTACAGATACAGCATCGGGAAAAGAATTAACTGGTGGAACATATGGTACAGATTATACGATCAGTTATCCTACACGTCCTACAGAAGTTGGAGACAATTATTCATTTACGATCACAGCAAAGGCAGATTCTAATTATACAGGAACTGCAACAGGTACATATCGGGTGCTGCCACTTGATGTGTCACAGTCCGTACAGGTGACACTGGCACAAACGGAATATGAGTATAATGGTGAGGCGTTTAAGCCTGCTGTAACAGCTGTAGTTGTAAATGGAATAACCTTGGAAACCGGAAAAGATTATGCAGTAGATTATAAGGATAATATAGATGCTGGTGATAAGGCTAAAGTTATTGTTACATTTAAAGGAAATTATACAGGAAGTGTGACATCATACTTTACGATCACATCACCACTTCCAAATGTTAAAGATGCGTCTCTTGCAATAGAGGATCAGACATATACAGGAAAACAGATCACTCCGGATGTAAGTACGATAACGATAGCAGGTCAGACCTTTACAAAGGATAAGGATTATACCGTTACTTACGGGGAGAACAAGAATGTTGGTTATGGTCAGATCACATTGACAGGAAATAAACAGACCTGTGCAGGAACCCGTTTGATTGAGTTCAAGATCAATGCAGCGAATATTAATCGGGTTTGTACCGTGAAAGGTCTGGTATCCGGTCAGAAATTCGCATATACCGGTTCGGCGATCATACCAAAGATATCTGTAATTTACGGAAACATTACTCTGGTTGAGAATGAAGATTATACGATCCAGTATAGTTCATCGAATCCGGTAAAAGCGGGATCGTACGTTGTGGTGATCACTGGTAAAGGTAATTATACAGATCATATAGACCTGTTGTATATGATCACTTCCGTTTCTATTGATAGTGCAACCGTTAAATATGCAGAATATGATAATATCTATAATGAATCTGCAAAAAAGCCTAAGGTTACAAGCATTGTAACGGAAGATGGAACAACAATAACTGATCTGAATGCTTTTGATGTTACATATACAAATAATGTAGATGCAGGAACAGCTACGATTACAGTAAAACCAAAGAGTACAAATAGTAATTATACAGGAACTGCAAGTACAACCTTTACGATCAAGAAAGCAACCCTTTCAAATGACACCTGTACGATCAATACTGTTTCGGATCAGACATTTACCGAAAACGAGATCAAGCCGGAACCGACACTGACAATTGCCGGAAGAACCCTTGTAAAAGGAACTGACTATACGGCAGATTATACAGATAACATAAATGTCGGAACAGCGACGATCCGGTTTACAGGAACAGGCAACTATACAGGTAATGCAGTAAAGACATTTAATATCGTAAGTAAGAGTATTGCAGGAGCCAAGGTAACAGTTCCGTCACAGACATATACCGGTTCAGCACTTGCACCGTCAGCTGATCGGATATCTGTTGTATTAGATGGCAAGACGCTGGATTCAAAGTATTATACAGTTAAGTATACAAATAATACGAAGGCGGGAACAGCTACAGCAACTGTAACAGGTAAAAACGGATATAGCGATTCGGCATCAGGAGATTTCACGATCGAGAAAGCAACGATTGATAGTTGTACCGCTGAATATTCCGGAAAAATGATGTGGAATAACGGACAGGCAATTACGCCGGAGATCACTTTGAAACTCGGCAATTACACCCTTGTAAAAGGAACCGATTACACAGTTATTTATAAAAACAATCAGAATGAAACCGCAAATGCTGAGATTAATGTAACAGGTACAGGCAATTTCACAGGAACTAAGACCTATTACTTCGAGATCACAAGAAACAGAACAGATATTAATGACAGTTCCATTAAGGTTAATGCATCAGATCTGGAATATGATGGTGGAAAGGAAGTAACACCGGTTATAACAGTGACACAGAACGGAAAGCTTCTGGCAGAAGGAGAATCTTATGATGTAGCTGTGACAAATAAGACCAATGGATATGAAGTCGGTTCAGTAATTACTGTGAAGCTCACCGGTAAAGATGCATTTGCAGGAACAAGAGAAGCGACATTCAAGATCACGGCAATTGACCTTACAGGAGCAGTAGCAGAACTGGAGAAGGATACATTTGAGTATACAGGGGATGCGATCATTCCGGTTGTGAAGATGATCACGACAAAGTCAGGGAAGAAGATTACAGATCTGTCTGAACTGAGGGTACAGCCTTCTAATAATACGGCGGCAGGTACAGCAACGGCAACGATCACAGGTAAGACGAATCATTATACCGGAAGCATATCAAAGTCTTTTGAGATCCGGAGAAAGTCAATTACGGCAGCAGATATTATTTGTAAAGTAGCAGATGCAACCTATACAGGATCTCAGATACGGCCGAAGACATCAGATGAAATTAAGGTAACCAGAAATGGTAAGGAACTTAGTTTATGGACTGATTATAAGATCACATCCTATGGAGAAAATATCAATGTAGGTAAAGGTAAAGGTAAAGGATTTGTAGTTATTGAAGGTGTAAATAATTACACCGGTCAGAAGACTGTATACTTTACGATCAATCCGCAGAGTATAACCGGAGCAACAGTAAATGTTAATCGTTCTTATACCTATAATGGAAAGGCATGGGAGCCGCAGGCATCTGATCTTACAGTCAGCGTAAATAGCAGACAGTTAAGTTCAGGTGACTACACGATCACACGCTATGATGATAATACAAATGCAGGTACAGCCACAGTTACAGTTGCAGGTGTTGATAACTACACCGGGACAATGACAGGCAATTTCACGATTGCGGCTAAGAACTTACAGGATAGCAGCATTGATGTGAGATGTGCCTCAAAGGTATCCTATGAGGATGGTAAGGAATGTAAGCCTCCAGTCAGAGTTTATGATGGAAGTAAAGAACTGACTGGAAATGATTATACTGTTACCTACGAGAACAATACAGCTGTAACAACGGAATATTCAAAGGCAAAAGCTATTGTCAAAGGTATGGGTAACTATACAGGTCAGTTTACCAAAGAGTTTGAGATCAGTAAGGACATTATTAATATTACCGGTGCCACAGTAACGGTAAATAAGACATTTGTATATAACGGAAGTGTACAGACACCGGAAAAAACGGATATCACTGTAAAATTAGCAGATGGAACGGTACTTGATAATACATCATATACAATTGTAGCAGTAAAGGATAATATAGGTGCAGGTACGGCTACGATAACTGTAGAAGGCTGTGGAGATTACTCAGGTACGGCATCAGGAACCTACATGATCGCACCAAAGAATATCACAGAATGTCAGGTCCATTATTCTTCAAGTGTTGATTATACCGGTGCAGAATGTAGACCGGGAGTAACTGTAATGGATGGAGAAGCTGTAGAACTTGCAAAGGATAAGGACTATACAGTTTCTTACAGCAATAATACAAATCCCGGAACAGCTACGATCACTATAAAAGGTCAGGGCAATTATACCGGAATCTATACCGGAAGCTTTACGATTGTAAAGAAGAATGATCCAACACCGGAGAAGATCAATCTGTCATCCGCTGTGATAACAGTTGCAGATCAGACCTATACCGGACAGGCATTGATACCAAGTATAACAGTAGTGTTAAATGGAGCGGTTCTTCCGGCATCAGCTTACACCGTAGCATATAGCAATAATATAAATGTTGGAACGGCAACTGTTACGGTTACAGGTCAGGGTAATTATGTTGGAAGCGCTTCGGCGACATTTGCGATCAAGGCAGCAGCAAAGCCTGTTACACCTACGGTAACAAAGCCGGGTAAGGTAAAAGGAATCAGTGTAAAGAGTGTAAAGACAACATCTGCAACCCTGAAATGGAAGAAGGTATCAGGCGCATCCGGTTATATGATTTACAGGAAGAATCCATCAACCGGAAAGTCGAAGCTTGTGAAGACTGTAAGTTCAAAAACAGTTTCTTATAAAGCAACAAAGCTGAAATCAGCAACCAAGTATACATACACGATCTATGCTTACAAATTGTCAGGCAAGACCAAGATCAAAGGTTCCGGCACAGCATACACATTTGTTACAAAGCCGGGTGCTGTTAAGAAGACAAAGGCAGTATCCAAGAAAGCAAAGACATGCGTAGTAAGCTGGAAAAAAACAAAGGGAGCCGATGGTTATGAAGTCTATATGGCTACGTCCAAGAAGGGCAAATATAAGAAGATCGGTCAGACAAAGAAATTAACACTTACCAAGAAGAAATTAAAGAAAGGTAAGACCTGTTATTTCAAAGTCAGAGCGTATAAGACATATAAGGGCAAGAAAACCTATGGTGCTTATACAAAGGTTATAAAAGCAAAAATCAAATAGATGAAAACTTTATAAAAAACTCCATCCATAGCGGATCATATTCAGAGAGAATAAGGGCTGCTGTGGATGGAGTTTTATTTATATATGATTATTCTATAGTTTATAATGCTTGCCGTTAGGCATACGGATGTTATTTACATAAGATGTTTATCATATAGGGAATTGCCAGATAATTGTCTGCCTGATCCTGTAAAAAGGAGGTGATATTCTTATAAGGAAAGATTTTTGTCTCACAATCATCAGGAGAGTTCTGTGTATTAGAGCAGACCGCCTGATTACCAGAGCCGAATGCGGCCTGATCTTCAGACACGATTGCCTCCGCGGTTCCGACATATGCCGATAAACTTGTTTTTATCATTCCGGCATCTTCGGGTATACATTCTTTGATATGTATATCTTCCGCCCGGTATGATACATGATCCGGGACAAATGGATGAAACTGTCTGTTCAGAACAGGATTGATCCGGTCATACTCGCCATAGAACCATTTGTCAGAGAAGAAGTCCGCAAGCGGGATTCGTGCCTCCTGCCCTTTGAGAAGCCTTACAAATAAGGGATGCCTGGTATCGACAGAGGGAGCACCGGATTCATCTTCAAAGACAAAAAAATGCTGCCAGAAATCCGTCACATAACTGGCATCCAGTTGTAAATGAGCAAGAATCCCCAGATCGATAGGAGAAAGCTCCTGATTCCCATACAGAGCATAAACCGCTGTCATGTCCGGATATTTCGTGATCTGATATTTCTGGTATAATGGACGAAAATGCGTTCGCTCTTTATCCGATGTGACATCGGGAAGGATGCATCCAAGCATGAATTCTTCTGTAAATGTCTTAGATATATTTATTTGTTTTTTTAAATTATTTAAAATCATTTCGCCTTCTACAAGGTGCATCAAAAATCCTGGCATTGTCTTGACCTTCTTTCTCAGATAATAATAGATAGTTTATAGTAGAGTGTCAAGCACGGAGAAATAAGCTGCACCATTCATTTCCGGTGTTGACGAAATATGGAAAAGGCTTTAAAGTAAACGACAGAAGTACATTTGTTTGAAAAGAGGTGCGGTATATGGGTACAAAGCTTTGCCCGATTTGTGACAGTTCGGTAAATAGTATTAATTTTTGCAAGACATGTAAGCGGTTTGTTACTCCAATCGAGAATAATCATACATTTTATCTGAATGAAAGACGAAGTGATGTAGATTATCAGCGAGATTATAATTTTGACGGAGATGTCTATGATTATAGTGCGGATAAGATGGAGGTAGAAGATATTGTATCTGACTGCCATGATGAATTTGAATTCGACAGGGATGAGCGAAAGGATTTTCATGACGGATTCGGATCTGATCATAATGAAGATTACAACCGGAAGGAGAAACAGAAAGCATATTCTGACATACAGAACGGACAGACTAAATCGACAGAGGGAGAATGGAAATCCTGGCAGAATCGTGCACCGGGAACTTCATATAATACAGGAAATAAGAAAAAGAAAGCATCTGCGCTTGCTATTATCGGTGTCATTATTGGTTTATGCTGCGAATTTTTACCGGTCATATTTGATCATATAAAGGATGATTCGTATGAGGCAGATACAGAAGAAGAGTATATAGAAGATGATACTTATATGGATCAGGATACGGAATGGGACAACGAAGACATAGATGATGCTTCACTTGTTGCTCCGGACGGCTATATGTATTATACTTCTCCCGGAGAAAAACAGGGAACAGAAGGTAATTATTACACGGCACTTTCAGCAGAAGAAGTGTCAGAGGATGGCGGGGAATGTACTCTGGTTGGTCATTATGATGGCACAGCCATGGCGGATTTTGAATCTGATATGCTTGCAGGCGCGCAGAATATGGGAATCGATCTGCAGGCGGATGAGTATGGCAGATATCTTGGACTCTATAAGTATGACGATGGAAATACCTGCTATGAGAAAAAAGATTCATTTTATGCAGATATGGGATTCCTTCGTGTTGCGGTCTATGGAGATTATAACTCTGACAGAATTCATTCATTGATGATTGCACAGAAGATTCAGGATGACAATGATTATTACCGTATGGATGATATATATACGATAATTGCAAATGCTCTTGATGAACCGGATCTGGAATCCGGAAGTGGTTATGATTCTATTATAGCAGGGCTCCATACTTTGCGTGATGCGACGGATACATCAGATGAAACGGGAAATAATTATACAGAAGTACATATTGGAGAATGGGAGATATCGGTTTCACGTCTGGGAGGCTATCTGTACGTTGATATGTATGTAGAGCAATAAAAAGGTTAAATCTTCATGAACAAAAATGCTATTATATTGCAAGCAAAAAAGAATATGTCTATAATGAATGCGAAATTATCAGAAATACATACAAAAGAAAGATACAGTATAAGAACTGTATAAAAGGAGGTTCCGATTGGACAATAATTTACCGGAAAACAGTAACAATAATAACAACAGCAATAATAACAATAATAATGGAAATAAAGGGAAAAACAACCGCTCGATCATTGTGATCCTGGTTATTTCCATTTTACTGACATTTTTATTCTGGCGCGTATTTGACCGGGTGTCATCCGGCAGAGAAGAGGAAGTCACATATGGTCAGTTTATCGAGATGTTGGATAAGGGCGAGGTTGGTTCTGTAAAGATCTACGGAAGCAAGATCGTATTTGAAAATAATGCTGATGATAAGCTGATCAGTAAGACCAAATATACAGCAACCAGAATATCGGATGACAGTCTGGCAGAGAAGCTTCGTCAGGCAAAGACCAAATATGGAACAGAATATGAAGGTGTAGATGAGAGTGGAAGTGCTATGGTTGGTACGATCATTTCTTATATCGTGATGATCGTTGCATTCTATCTGCTGTTGTCGATGATCATGAAACGAAGCGGCGGCGTAGGCAGAGCCAATGCGAAGATCTACGTTGAGAAGAAGACGGGCGTTACCTTTGCGGATGTAGCCGGTGAGGAAGAAGCAAAAGAGTCTCTGACAGAGATGGTTGATTTCCTTCACAATCCAAAGAAATATCTGGATATCGGTGCGAAGCTGCCGAAGGGTGCGCTGCTTGTCGGCCCTCCGGGAACCGGTAAGACCCTGCTTGCAAAAGCTGTGGCAGGTGAAGCAAATGTACCATTCTTCTCTATGTCCGGTTCCAGCTTTGTAGAGATGTATGTCGGTGTGGGTGCTTCCCGTGTCAGAGATCTGTTCAAACAGGCGACACAGATGGCACCATGTATTATATTTATCGATGAGATCGATGCGATCGGAAGAAGCAGAGATTCCAGACATGGCGGAGATTCCGAACGGGAGCAGACCTTGAATCAGCTTCTTGCGGAGATGGATGGCTTTGATACATCAAAGGGTATTGTAATTCTTGCAGCAACGAATCGCCCGGAGGTACTTGATAAGGCACTTCTTCGTCCGGGTCGATTTGACCGCAGAGTTATCGTAGAGAAGCCGGATCTGAAGGGAAGAATCGATACACTGAAGGTTCATTCCAAGAATGTCAAGATGGATGAAACCGTTGATCTTCATGAACTGGCACTTGCAACTTCAGGTGCAGTTGGTGCGGATCTTGCAAATATCATAAATGAGGGAGCACTGGCAGCCGTTCGTGATGGCAGAAGCCTGGTTTCTCAACAGGATCTGATCGGCGCGGTAGAGGTTGTATTTGCCGGCAAAGAGAAAAAGGATCGTCTGCTCAGTAAAGAAGAAAAACAGATCGTTGCTTATCATGAAGTCGGACATGCATTACTTGCTGCAATTCAGAAACACACTGAGCCAATCCAGAGGATTACAATCGTTCCAAGAACAATGGGATCTCTGGGTTATGTATGGCAGGTTCCGGAAGAAGAAAAATATCTGGGATCCAAGAAAGAGCTGGAAGCAGAGCTTATAACCCTGCTTGGCGGACGTGCAGCGGAAGAATTGAAATTCGACTCGGTGACAACAGGAGCATCAAATGATATCGAGAAGGCGACCAAGACAGCCAGAGCCATGATAACCATGTATGGTATGTCAGACAAATTCGGTATGGTGCAGCTTGAATCGATAGAAGGGCAGTATCTGGACAGAAATCTTGCCCTTCAGTGTTCGGATGAGACCGCTACCAAGATCGATAAAGAGATCCGTGATATGCTGCGAGATTCCTATAATAAAGCAAAAAGACTTTTGTCTGCTCATATGGCAGCCCTGGATTCCATCGCCAGCTTCCTTATAGAACATGAAACGATCACCGGCAAAGAATTCATGTCGATTCTTGCTCAGGTGGAACCACAGAGATAGGTGCAATACCGCACATGGACGGTTATATCACACAACTATTATTCCGCAAGACGCTTGCGCTCTATTTCCACGCAACGGTGCTAAGTTCTCCGCCTGTGGCGGTTCACTAAGAACCGGCGTGGAAAAAGGCTTGCTACATAACAGTGTGTAATATAACCATCCATGTGCGGTATTTTTGATATTCCCTAAAAAACATATACCACCGCATAGTTGCAATATGTTGTGGTAGTTTTAAAAATGCCGTTTTTGGCGTGGCATGTAATACACTGTTATGAAGCAAGCCTTTCCGAGCGTCGGTACTTAAGTTGCGTATTTTGCAACTTTATGTACCGTTACGTCGAGGAATAGAGCGCAAGCGTCTTGCGGAATAATAGTTGTATTACATGCCACGCCAAAAACGGCATTACTAAAATTAAAATTGAAGTTGGTCGAGGTTTTTGCCGTAGGCAGGGAGGAAGTCGGACAGGAAATGGGTAACTTCCGGAAGGTCGGCAGCAAGCTTGTCGACAGCAGCCTTTGTGGATTCGTAGGCACTGGAAAATTCCGGATTGCCGACAGAAGTTTCTTCCATACATTTGATAAGAGCGGACAGCTTATCCGCAGCCTTTACAAGCTTCCAGATATATTCATCCCCGGACTGACGAAAGAAGAGCGGTTCATACTGTGGCTTCATCTCATCCGGCAGTTTGTTTAACAGCTTATAGCAGGCTGTTTTCTCGATCATTTTAAATGATTCCTTGATGTCATCATTATAATACTTGACCGGAGTCGGCATATCACCGGTTATGATCTCTGAAGCGTCATGGTATAGCCCGATCAGAGCAGCCCGTTCCGCATTCAGATCCTTTTCGTAGTAAGTATTGCCGATCACGGCAAGGGCATGAGCGATAATACTGACTTCCAGACTGTGTTCACACAGATTTTCTTCCCTTGTATTCCGCATCAACGCCCAGCGGTCGATGTATTTCATTCTCGAAATCATAGCAAAAAAATTATATTCCATCTTTCAATCTCCTTGTTGTATGTATGCAGATATTTGCAAAGATATATACCCGCTACACCTTGTTTGAACTAAAAACCGCCCACAGTCTGGAATATTGCATACTGTTATGCAGCAAGCCTTTCCGAGCGTCGGTACTTAAGCTGCGTCTTTTGCAGCTTTATGTACCGCTACGTTGAGGAACAGAGCGAAAGCGTCTTGCGGAATAATAGCTATGCAATATGACAGACCTAGACCTCTGGTGGCTTTTTCGTTCTAATACAACTGGGTAAATATCTGCATACAGATTATCTTATTCCTTGTGGAAAAATTCGTACACCATTTCGGCGGCGTTCCGGTTCATGGATGACACCTGCATCAGTTCATCGACGGATGCCTCCCGGATCTTTGCGATATCCTTGAAATAGCCCATCAGATCCTTTCGTCTGGCAGGGCCGATGCCCGGTATATCCTCAAGGATCGAATGTACCTGAGATTTGCTTCTGAGGCTTCTGTGATATTCGATGGCAAAACGGTGGGCTTCATCCTGCAAACGGGTGACCATGTCAAATGCCTGAGTATTTTTCGGAAATTCCACTTCTTTATTGTTAAAATACAGACCTCTGGTTCTGTGGTAGTCATCCTTTACCATGCCGCAGACCGGAATGTTCAGATGCAGCTCGTTAAGAACCTCCAGAGCAATGTTGACCTGTCCCTTACCACCATCCATCATAAGGATGTCAGGATAGACCTTAAAACGTTCATCGGTAAATCGTCTTGTCAGAACTTCACGCATACTGGCGTAGTCATCCGGTCCGTCGATCGTTCTTAATTTGAATTTGCGGTATTCATTTGGCCTGGCTTTTCCATTTTCAAAGACCACCATTGAAGCAACCGAATGGTAGCCGCTGATGTGCGAGATATCGAAGGCTTCCAGCCGTTTGGCCGACGGAACTCCGATCAGCTCCGCCAGTTCCTTTGCTGCGCCTTCTGTTCGTGCCTGCTCCCGTTTCAGCTTTTCTGTATCCTGTGTCAGAACAAGAAAGGCATTGTCGCGCGCAAGCTTTAACAGCTTGGCTTTGTCACCTTTTTGAGGGGTGAGGATGTGCACAAGATTCCCCCGCCGCTCGCTTAAGTATTGTTCGATCAGCTCCTGCTCATTTACTTCATGCTCCAGAATGATCTCCTTAGGGAGAAATGGAGTAGAAGCGTAATACTGCTTTAAAAATGCAGCCATAATATCTCCATAAGATTCCGACTGCACACCGGTCATATGGAAATGCTCTCTGCCGATCATCTTGCCGTTACGGATGAAGAAGACAGAGATAACGCCCTCGTTCATGTTGTTGGCAGCCATTGCGATCACGTCACGGTCATCGGTTGTTGTGTTGTCAACACGCTGTTTTGATGCGATATGTTTAATGCTTTCGATCAGATCACGAACCTCTGCCGCCTGTTCAAATTCCATGTCGGCTGCAAGCTGTTTCATCTTTTCTTCCAGCTCCTTTACCGTCTGCCGGTGATGTCCGGTCAGAAAATGAATTGCCTGTTCCACCTGCCTGCCGTAGTCCTCTTTTGAGATGTAACCCTGACAGGGAGCCTTGCATTGCCCAATGTGGTAATACAGACATGGACGATCCAACCCTGTTTCCTGCGGTAGCTTTTTGTTGCAGCTACGCAGATGATACAGCTTCTTTAACAGATCAATGGTATCCTTGACGGCACCTGCATTAGTATAAGGACCAAAATATCTGGCATGATCCCGGTGCATCTGATGCGAGAACAGAATACGAGGAAAATCCTCGTTGACTGTGATCTTGATGTATGGGTAGCTTTTGTCATCCGTAAGCATGGTATTATAGTGCGGACGGTGTTCCTTGATCAGGTTGCATTCCAGCACCAGCGCTTCAATTTCGGATTCGCAGATGATATATTCAAACCACGCGATGTGGCTGACCATTTTTTCGATTTTAGGTGAGCGTTTATATCCTGCCTGAAAATACTGGTGTACCCGGTTATACAGATCAATGGCTTTGCCGACATAGATGATTTCATCGGTCTTATTATGCATCAGATAGACACCCGGTGTATGAGGCAGTTTTTTTAATTCTTCTTCAAAATTAAACATACTTTGAATTAATTTCCTTTCCGCTGTTTATTCTAAAAATAACAGGTTCACACATAAAAATCAGTATAACACAAGATACAGAAAACAGGTGGCTTTTTTCCTGAAAAAATGAATTGATGAATTGACGATAAATAGGTTGTAGAATATAATGAAACAAGAACTGAAACTAGGGAAAACAGGAGGAGAAGATGGTTTACAGTATAACAGTATCCAAACTCATAGAGAAAATGAATCTGAAGAATTATACACCGGAGATCGATACCGATAAGGTGCTGATCCAGGATCCGGGTATGAACCGCCCGGCGGTACAGTTTGGAGGATTCTTTGAACATTTCGATGCAGGACGTATCCAGATATGCGGAAATGTAGAACATGCCTATATCGCAGCAATACATACAGAGGAAGAAAATATCAAGATCATAAATGAATTTTTTTCGTATAAACCGCCATGTCTGATATTCTGCCGGGATCTCGAACCGTATGAATTTATTATAGAAGCAGGAAAGAAGCATGGAGTGCCTGTCCTTACATCCAGTGCAGTTACATCTGCATTTGTACATGAGGTAGACCGTTGGCTCCATGTAGAATTGGCACCAAGAATATCCGTACATGCCGTACTGGTCGATGTATACGGCGAAGGTGTTCTGATCATGGGCGAGAGTGGCATCGGTAAATCAGAGGCTGCTCTGGAACTGATCAAGAGAGGGCACCGTCTGGTTGCGGATGATGTGGTAGAGATCAAGAAGGTCAGTGATGCTACTCTGGTTGGACGTGCACCGGATATCACCAGACACTTTATCGAGCTTCGTGGTATCGGAATCATTGACGTAAAATCCCTGTTTGGTGTAGAATGTGTAAAGCTGGATCAGAATATCGATCTGGTTATCAATCTGGAAGAGTGGAGCAAGGATACGGAGTATGACCGTTTGGGTCTGGAAGACCAGTATACGGAATTCCTTGGAAATAAAGTCGTAAGTCATAACATCCCGATCCGTCCGGGTAGAAATATCGCGATTATTGTTGAATCTGCCGCGGTTAACCACAGACAGAAGAAGATGGGATATAATGCAGCACAGGAATTATATAACAGAGTGACGCAGAATATCATGAAGGGCAATGCAAATAAGGAGGAGCAGTAGAAAATGGCAAACTATGTATTTGGAGTAGACATCGGAGGAACAACTGTAAAGATCGGTCTGTTTACAATACAGGGCGAGATGGTTGAGAAATGGGAGATCACAACAAGAACAGATGAAGGTGGAAAGTATATTTTAAACGATATCGCAGCATCTGTTGAAGATAAACTGGCAGAGAAGAAGATCGAGAAGTCTGATGTGGCAGGTGTTGGAATGGGTGTTCCGGGTCCTGTAAAGGCAGATGGAACTGTTATCAAATGTGTAAATCTTGGATGGGGAATCTTCAATGTAGAAGAAGAACTCAGTAAATTATTAGACCTTCCTGTGAAAGCCGGAAATGATGCGAACATGGCAGCCCTCGGCGAGATGTGGCAGGGTGGCGGAAAAGGCCACAAGGATATCGTCATGGTAACACTCGGAACCGGTGTCGGCGGTGGTATTATTTTAAATGGAAAGATGCTCGCAGGAACCAACGGTGCAGGCGGGGAGATTGGACATATCTGTGTAAATGATGACGAGACAGAAGTCTGCGGATGCGGCAACAAGGGCTGTCTTGAGCAGTACACATCAGCAACCGGTATCGTTCGTATGGCAAAGATCATTTTAAATACAACAGACAAGCCATCCAAGCTTCGTCAGATTCAGTATATCTCAGCGAAAGAGATATTTGACGCAGCAAAAGAAGGTGATGAAGTTGCGGCAACACTGGTAGAGAACCATGGAAAGGTTCTTGGAAAAGCACTTGCACAGATTGCCTGTGTAGTAGATCCTGAGATCTTCGTGATCGGTGGCGGTGTATCCAGAGCAGGAGATATACTTATCAATACAACCGCTAAATATTTTGCACAGTATGCTTTCCATGCATGCAGACAGACCAAGTTCGCACTTGCTACACTTGGTAATGATGCAGGTATGTATGGTGGCGCATGCAGTATACTGAACCAGTAAAATGTATTAAGTAAACTATGTGTAAATTACATAAATTGGATTGAAACACCCTGAAATTTCTATACATTTTTAATATTGAATTCTAAAAGCCTTTAATGTATGATATTGTGTGGTAGCGTTCGAGATTTTGAGAAATCAACCGGAACAGCATGCAAAATCTTATATTAAGGGCTTTGTTTTGTCTATCAGGTTTGAAAGATTCTTGAGAGTTCGGAATAGAAAACAGGTCAGGAGTTTGTAGTTGTATGGCATCGTTTTATGAGAGAGCAGCAGCGATCACAGGAGAAAACAGAATAAAAACAAAAGAGCCTTTGAACCGATATACAACTTTTCGGATAGGCGGGGAAGCAGATTTTATGGCAGAACCGGAAAAACCGGAACAGATCGCAGAGCTTGTAGATCTGTGTAAAGAAGAAAACGTTCCATTTTTTATTATGGGAAATGGAAGTAACTTACTGGTATCAGATAACGGCTATCGTGGAATGATCATTCATATAGCAGATGGAATGTCTAAAATCATGGTAGATGGAACAAGGATCACTGCACAGGCCGGTGCATCCCTGATCAAAGCAGCAGTAACGGCAAAACAGCATGAACTGACCGGAATGGAATTCGCATCAGGAATACCGGGAAGTGTTGGAGGTGCTGTTTATATGAATGCCGGAGCATATGGAGGAGAGATGAAGCATATTATTTCATCCGTAAAAGTGCTGGATCAAAACGGACAGATTTATGATATTTCAGGTTCGGATATGGAATTTGGTTATCGCCACAGTAAGGCTGAGAAGGATGGTCTGGTCGTATTGGAAGCTGAATTTGAGCTTCAGACAGGAGATGCAGCTCAGATAGATGCAGAGATGAAGCGACTGGCAGAATCCAGAATTTCAAAGCAGCCACTTGAATATCCGTCGGCAGGTTCGACCTTTAAGAGACCGGAGGGATATTTTGCAGGGAAACTGATCATGGATGCAGGACTTCGCGGTTATACTGTAGGAGGAGCCCAGGTATCAGAGAAACATTGTGGTTTTGTGGTGAACAAAGGCGGCGCAACAGCGGCTGATGTCATGCAGTTGGTAAACGATGTAAAGAAAATGGTAAAAGACAGCTCCGGTGTGGATCTGGAGCTTGAGATAAAGACACTGGGGGCATTCTAGGATGAGATTTGTAATTGTAACAGGAATGAGCGGTGCAGGAAAAACAACAGCGATGAAAACGCTGGAAGATGCAGGATATTTCTGCGTAGATAATCTTCCAATCCAGCTTATCAAACGTTTTGCGGAAATTGCATACGATGAACAGATTCAGGTAGATAATGTGGCGATCAGTGTGGACATTCGAAGCGGAAGAGCGTTAAGCCAGTTGAATGCCTGTCTGAATGATATGAAAGAAAATGGGTATCAGTATGAGATCCTCTTTATGGAGTGCTCAGATGAGAAACTGGTAAAACGATTTAAAGAAACAAGAAGAAATCATCCGTTATCTGCTAAGAATGGAAGAATTATAGATGGTATAAAAAAAGAAAGAGAATTGATCAGCTTTATCAAGGATGAAGCGGATTATATTATAGATACAACGAATCTTCTGGTAAGGGAATTTAAATCTGAACTGGATAAAATATTTGTCCAGAATATGGAATATGGGAATTTTATCATTACCATCATGTCATTTGGATTCAAATACGGAATCCCGAGAGACTCCGATATTGTGCAGGATGTGAGATTCCTGCCGAATCCTTATTATGATGAAGAGCTACGTCCGCTTACCGGAAATGATAAAGTGATTCAGGATTATGTCATGAACTGTGAGGAAGGACCGGAATTTCTGGACAAATTCATTGATCTGGTGCAATTTCTGATTCCCAATTATATTAAAGAGGGAAAAAATCAGCTTGTTATCTCGATCGGATGCACCGGTGGCAAACATCGTTCCGTAACGATTGCGAATGAAGTATATAATCGCCTGCAGAAATCCACATACACTGTGAGAATATATCACCGTGATATCGGAAAAGATGCAGTTGTAAAGAAATTATAGAAAAGGAGTGAGGCATATGTCCTTTTCCTCGGAAGTAAAAGCAGAGCTTGCCAAGAATATCAGCAACGCAAGACATTGCAGAATAGCGGAACTTTCAGGAATGATGTCCATGGTGGCAGATGTGTGGTACAGAAATGGTTCACTCTTTAAATTATGTATAACAACAGAACGAAGTATTATAGCAAAGACAATGGCATCACTGATAAAGGTGTTGTTTGACATCCGTATGGAATGTTCGGTGAAAAGAACAGGTAGTAACAGCCGAATCTATCGAATGGTACTGGATCGGCCGGACGAGATCGAACGGATGCTGCAGACTTTGAAGCTTTCCCCGGATTTTAGGATTTCACAGAAGGGTGTGACAAAAGTAAGCTGTCAGGATATGACAGTGAATCGAATGGTAGTACAGCAACAGTGCTGTAAGCGGGCATTTATCAAAGGTGTATTTATGACATCGGGGTCCGTCAGTGATCCTAAAAAAGGATATCATCTGGAGATTGTCTGTGATAATGAAGACCGGGCGGGAATGATTGAGAAGATTATGGCGGAGCTTGATATCGAGAGTCGTATTATTGCCAGAAAAAAATACAGTGTCTGTTATATAAAAGATGGAACCATGATCGTTGATGTGTTAAATATCATGGGCGCTCACATTTCTCTGATGAATATGGAGAATGTGAGAATATTGAAGGATATCAGTAATAATGTTAATCGCAGGGTAAACTGTGAAGCCGCGAATCTGAACAAAACAGTCAGTGCTGCGGTCCGTCAGATTCAGGATATAAATTATGTGATAGAGACAAGAGGTATCACATATCTCCCGGATAATCTGAGAGAACTGGCGGAACTTCGTCTGGAAGAACCGGATGCATCCCTGAAAGAATTAGGTGAGATGATGAATCCCCCCATTGGAAAATCGGGAGTCAATCATAGATTAAGAAAAATAAGTGAAATAGCAGATGACCTAAGACAAAAGTCGTATGTGTAGGAGGAAAAAATGTTAGAAAAACAGTTAAGGTAGCTATGACCGAAGGAACCGAAGAAAGACCGGTAGCAGTTCTTGTACAGATTGCAAGCCAGTATGAGAGTCAGATCCATCTGGTATCGGATGACAAGAAGATCAATGCAAAGAGCATTATGGGAATGATGAGCATGGGATTTACAGAAGGGCAGGAGATCACAATTATCGCAGATGGCAAAGATGCGGAAGCTGCAGTAAATGAGATCGCGGATTACCTGACAGCAAATGCATAAATTCTTCCGGCAATTAATTGGTGTTTTTATTGCACGCTTTGTTTGAATGTGATAAAATCAATTTATTAATGGACATGTGTCATCGGAGGAAGTAGATATGGGATTTTTTGATGGGATTTTTAAGAAAATACCTTTCGTATCCAGATTTTCTAAAAAGAAAGCACCGGTCAATAACGTAGAGTTACAGTATAATAAGGCGATGAACCTTATGGATAACGGAGATTCGGAAGAATCGGTTAAAATACTGGAGCAGGTTTCAGACATTGGTATAATGGATACCCAGTATAAATCATATGGGGATGACGCCCTGCTTGCACTGGCAGAATTTTATGAAAAGGGTGTTTATCGTAATGCAAAGACAAATGTAGATATGAATAAATCTACAAAATACTACGAGAAGTATGTAAATCAGAACCGTGACGGAGATGTTATTTACAAACTTGCCAAGATGATGCTGGAGATTCAGAATTTCTCAAAAGCAATCAAGTATTTTGAAATAGCCGCAACCGATTATGGCATCAAGGCAGCATATATGAGCCTTGGTTCTATTTATGAGAGCGGATTGAACCGAATCGATGAATATGGAAATAAGAGTGATTTTGTAGTTCCTGCTGATCTGGAAAAGGCAATGCAGTGGTATAAGAAGCTTGCAGATGCAGGCGATGCAAAGGCAAAGGCTTCATATGAACGTGTACTATATGCGAGCACACATGAGGACAGCCTGGAATTTGAAGAAAAAGATAAGCTGTATACAGAGATTTCCCAGAGAAGAAAAGAAAAGGGAAAAGAACCGAGATACAAGGTGATTGAGGCCTCCAGACTTCAGTATCAGTATTCCTATGTACATAATCAGGTGGAAGGTTATATTCACAAGCTTCCGAAAGACTGGGTGAAGACCATCAATGAGTCAACAGGCGAAGAATATTACGCACCAAGCCTTACATATAAAGATTTTGCAATCTATGTTTATTACGACAGTATACCAAAGGATTCTAAGAAGACGTTGGAAAACTATCTGAGATATTGTAATGATGCATTTGACGAAGATTTACAGTTGAAAGCATATATTACAGAGTATGCAGATGGTATCTGCACGACATACTACCATAAGGATATGGAAAAGGGTATTGTTTCATTTGCGTTCTATCAGGGAAGACGACTGGCATGTATGCGTTTCGTATGTGCAACGATGGAGATCATTGAACAGTACGAGGAGATTATCTTCGAGGTAGCAAACTCATTTGCATTTATTGATCCGACACTGGTCAGTGAAGAAAGTGCAAACCGGAGAGATATGCAGTATTACAATGAAGCAATCTACTGCTATTATCTGGAAGATTATGAAGGCGCAATGAAGGCTGCAAAGCAGGCTTTGAAGTTTGGCAGTATCAAGGCAAGTTATCTGCTTGTAGAACTGTATTATGATGAAGACAGTCCATATCGTGATCTGGAAAAAACGATCAGTTATGCAAAGCAGTTATTTGAAGCAACCAAGGATCCTGAACTTGCATTTCTGATCGGAAATGTCTACGATCAGCAGATGAAGGATTACATGAAAGCATTGAATTGGTACGAGAACGCAGAGAGATTGGGACACAAGAGAGTTGCATTCTATCTGGGACGTATTTATTACTATGGTCTGCTCCGTACCAAGAGAGACGGAAGAAAGGCTCTGGAATATTTTAAAAAGGCAAGAGCGAATGGTATACCGGAAGCAGAGGGCTATATTAAGGATCTGGAGGAACTGAAGGGTGAAGATCTTCAGACGGCCGTTGAGAAATGGGAAAGAGCGGTTCAGGCAGGAAGTGAATCCGCGGCAATTAAGATCGCGATGATGAAACAGCAGCAGATTTTCTATATAGCAACGCCGTACGAGATTGAAAAAGCATATCTGGAAGCACTTGGACTTGGAAGTGCCAGAGCAGGATATGAACTTGGACGTATCTATCAGCTTCAGGAGAAACAGGAAAATTATAAGGGCGAGATTAAGAGCATCAAGTATTTTGAGAAAGCCTTTAATGCGAACTTTGATGACTGGGATAAGGAAAACTTATTCAAGGTTATCAATTACAAGGTTGAAAAAGGTCTCGATAACGAAGAGGCTATCAAGCTCTATATTGAAAATGCAAGTATGGGTTACGTTCCGGCTATTGAGAAGCTGTTTGAACTGGTTCCGTTTACGACACAGCAGATTTGGAGTCTGTATGATGCACTGATCGAGCTTGCAGAGACCGGTGATGAGACTGCTATCGTAGCGATGAACAAACTGGAAATGCATTATGTGGATCTGATCATCCGTGAACCGGGTAAGGGACAGAAGATTGTGGAGAATAAGTTCTTCCGCCTGTGCGTTCCAAAAGAGTGCTCAGCAACGATCAATGATGAAGGCGGTACTATCAAGCTTGCCGATTCTGTTGTTGAATTTGCGGTAGCTGAGATGCCTGTCAATGCGACAGCAGAGCAGGATTATCTTAAGATCTATAAACTGATCGTATCAGAGTATCTGCCGGATGAGAATGCAGAAGTTATTATTGCGAACTCCAGAATGATCGGTTCGGCGATCAGAAGTTCAAAGGATAATAGATAATATACATACATACAGTATTCTTTTGATCAGTTCAAAGAACCAGTATATCTTCAAGCTTAGTTCGAAGGATAAACGTGAGATGATGCAGTTCAAGGATGTATTGAATTCGATTGCTAAATCTCTGGTTGAGACCGGCGAGATCTATAAGGCAACAGGTGAAAACAGAAAGAATATTGGTCTTGCATTCCTTCTTAAGGCAAATGAGAATGGATTCCTTTCGATAGGAAAAGATGCTTAATAGAATTTAGAACAGTATGTTTTAAAGCAGTATCTTGCCCGAAGAGTAATTCTTCGGGCAAGTGTCTGTTGAAGCAGTATGTAGAAATGGCAAATGCGTTTGTCGTAGAGGTGAGTACAAATGTTTAGAAATATCATGAACGATCTGGCAACATGGTATGAGATTGGAGAAAATAAAGCAGCACTCATTAGAGGAGGAAAGTTTGTAGGAAAGACATGGGCAGCCCTTGATTTCGCTACAGGCTTTTTTGACGAACACATTCTTATCAATCTGGAGCAGTATCCGGATTTTTGCCAGTATATTTCAAAGGAGCGAAAGCCTGAGAAGCTTCATGCGAAATTAACGACCTCACTGGATAAATACGACTTTCAGGGCAAGTTATTGATTTTTGACAATGTACAGCTCAGTACGATGGCGGTACCAAATCTGGTAGAGTATGCGAAGGTAAGTAACAATGTGCGAATCTGTATGCTTGCAACTGTTAATGGACCGTTACCGGGTGAAGCGGAATGTCAGGATGATCTCTTTGTATACGAGTTGATGCCGATGACTTTTGATGAATTCTTAAAAGCCGGAAAGGGGCGTAAACTCTGGAAATATATCGAGAACCAGAGACTGGAAGGATTGCCGGAAGAGGTACGTAAAAGCATAGATACAATGTTGGATGCATTTTTAGTGACCGGGGGAATGCCGGAAGCGGTAAATGCATATTACAAAAATGAAAATTTTGAAGAAGTTGAAGGTATTTTGCAAAAAACACTTGACAAAATGACCGAATATATAGTAAAAGTAACACCGAAGAAACTTTTAACAAAGGTTATGTTGATCTGGAACAGTATTCCTGTTCAGCTTACCAAAGAGAATAAAAAGTTTATGTACGGATATGTAGATCCCAAGGCGAGAGCCAGAGAGTACGAGTCGTCTGTTGACCATCTTGTACGGATCGGAGTTGTCCGTCAGGTATATCGTATAAGACACGGGGTGTTACCACTTGCAGAGCAGGTGGATGAGAAATCCTTTGAGATTTATCATTTGGATCACGGTCTTTTAAGAATTATGGCAGGCATTCATTATAATGATATAGATAAGACCAATATCGTTGATACGATGGATGGTATGATAGCCGAGCAGTATGCACTAGAAGAATTATATGCGAATAAGAATATTGGCAAGCTGTTCTTCTGGATATCATCTGCAACAGCAAAGGTTGATTTTGTGTATGAAGGTGATGGCGAGGTTGTACCGGTTGATGTACAGACAGAGCCACATACCAAGGCACAGAGTTCCAAGGTGTTCAAGCAGAGATATGACAATGCGACGTCTATCAGAATCTCAACAGATGATATGTATATGAATAACGGACTTTTAAATGTTCCGTTATACGGCATCTGGAATTTTTAACAAACGCCGAAATAGCTCAGTTGGTAGAGCAACGCATTCGTAATGCGTGGGTCGAGGGTTCGAGTCCCTTTTTCGGCTTTAAACCTTATACCCCGAAACCTAAGAGAAAGCAAGGGCTTCGGGGTATTTTTTATGCCTTAAAATGGTTTTAGGGGCAGAATTATGAAAATTCTCAGGTAACTGCTTTCTTGGGTGTTGGCAAAAAGGGTAAAATGAAATACAATAAAAATCGAACAATATTTAGAATGAAATCGGAGATGAAAAGTTTCATGAATATGAACTGGTATAAACATTTGAAAACGATCAACCATCATAAGTGGCTGGTTATGAAGAATTGCTTTCGGGTAGGCTTATATAAACAGGGACTGCTGCATGATCTGTCCAAATATTCATGGACGGAGTTCTCGGTAGGTGTGAAGTATTATCAGGGAGATCGCAGCCCAAACGACGCGGAGCGTGAAGAAAAAGGATATACAAGCGCATGGCTGCACCACAAGGGAAGAAACAAGCATCATCTGGAATATTGGGTAGATTACAGTATGGATCGCTCCGGTGCATTGGCAGGCTGTAAAATGCCGGAGAAGTATGTGGTCGAGATGTTCTGCGACCGGATTGCAGCAAGTAAGAATTATAATAAAGAGAAGTATAATGATTCCTATCCACTGGAATATTTCAGAAAAGGAAAAGCAAGAAGAAATCATCTGCTTCATCCGGAGACGGATGCACTGCTTGAAAGTCTGCTTGTAATGTTGGCAGAAAAAGGAGAAGATTATACCTTTGACTATATACGACGTGAAGTGCTGCATAATAAAAGACCGAAGAAAAAGCAGAAATAAGATCGTTATCGGCAGTAACGTCAGACCGGAGAAAGTATATAAACGGAAGAGAGGCTGAAAAGCCGGAGGGATAAATATGGATTTTACACATTTACATGTGCATACGGAATATAGTTTGTTGGATGGATCGGCGAAGATCAAGAGTCTGGTGAAACGCGCGAAGGAACTGGGGTATGATTCGCTTGCGATCACTGATCACGGCGTTATGTATGGTGTTATTGATTTTTATGAGGCAGCAAGGGCAGAGGGGATCAAGCCGATCATAGGCTGCGAGATCTATGTCAGCCCGGGATCACGATTTGACCGTGAGAATACCAGAGGAGAGGAACGATACTATCATCTGGTGCTGCTGGCAGAGAACAATCAGGGATATAAGAACCTGTCAAAGATTGTATCCAGAGGATTTACCGAGGGATTTTATTATAAGCCGAGAGTAGACATGGAAGTGCTGGAACAATATCACGAGGGTATTATTGCGCTTTCAGCCTGTCTGGCAGGCGAGGTTGCGGTCAACTTAAGAAAGAACAACTATGAGGAAGCCAAAGAGGCAGCGCTCCGTCATTTGAAGATATTTGGAGAAAATAATTATTTCCTCGAGATGCAGGATCATGGACTGGCAGAGCAGGCGACGGTAAATGCGGGTGTTATGCGGTTGTCCAAAGAGTTGGGTATTCCTATGGTCGTAACTAATGATTCTCACTATATCCTTGCGGAGGACTGGGAGGCACACGATGTTCTTCTGTGTATCCAGACGAACCGTAAGGTACATGATGAAGATCGTATGCGCTATACAGGCGGACAGTATTACCTGAAATCCAAAGAAGAAATGTATAAGCTTTTCCCTTATGCGAAGGAAGCGCTTGCAAATACACAGAAGATTGCAGACCGTTGTAATGTAGAGATCGTATTTGGTGAGCAGAAGGTGCCGGAATTTGATGTGCCGGATGGGCTGACAGCCGAGGAGTATCTGGAAAAACTCTGTATGGAGGGTATCAGGAAGCGTTATAATCCGGTAACACCGGAGTTGATGGAGCGCCTGACCTATGAGATCAATACGATCAAGAAAATGGGATATGTGGATTATTTCCTGATTGTATCAGACTTTATAAGATATGCCAAGGATCATGGGATTGCGGTTGGTCCCGGCCGTGGATCTGCAGCGGGCAGTATCGTGGCCTATTGTCTGGAGATTACGAATATTGATCCGATCCGTTACAATCTTCTGTTTGAACGATTTCTGAATCCGGAGCGAGTATCTATGCCTGATATCGATGTGGATTTCTGTTATGAGAGAAGACAGGAGGTTATCGATTATGTTGTCCGTAAATATGGAAAAGAAAAGGTAGTACAGATTGTAACCTTCCAGACGATGGCAGCACGAAATGTTATCCGCGATGTCGGTCGTGCGTTGGATCTTCCGTATGCACTCTGTGATTCGGTAGCGAAGACAATTCCGATGGAGATCGGTATGAATATTGATACAGCTCTGAAGGTCAGCAAGGAGCTGAAGGAGATGTATGAGGGAAATGCAGATGTCAAGCAGTTGATTGATATGGCAAGGAAGTTAGAGGGACTTCCGAGAAATACCGGTATGCATGCGGCTGGTGTCGTAATCGGCAGAGATTCTATCGATGAATATGTACCGCTTGCAAGAGGCGGTGATGATTCGATCATCACACAGTTTACAATGACTACGATCGAACGGTTAGGACTTCTGAAAATGGACTTCCTCGGACTTCGTACTCTGACCGTTATTCAGGATGCGGTGAAGTTCATAAAGCAGGAGACCGGAGTTGATATTGATATCGACCATATCGATTATGACGATAAGAAAGTATTTGAGTTAATTACTTCAGGAAAGACAGAAGGTATCTTCCAGCTTGAAAGTTCCGGTATGAAGAGCTTTATGAAGGAGCTAAAGCCTCAGAGTCTGGAAGATGTCATAGCAGGAATCTCTCTGTATCGTCCGGGTCCTATGGATTTTATTCCGAACTATATCAATGGTAAGGAACATCCTGAGAAGATCACCTATGATGTGCCGGAACTTCAGGAAATCCTGGAACCGACCTATGGCTGTATCGTATATCAGGAACAGGTTATGCAGATCGTTATGAAGCTTGCAGGATATACACTTGGACGAAGCGATCTGGTACGCCGTGCTATGTCTAAGAAAAAAGCGGATGTCATGGCGAAGGAACGACAGTATTTCGTATATGGAAATGAAGAATTAGGAGTGCCGGGCTGTATCGCCCGAGGTATCCCGGAGGCAACTGCAAATAAGATTTTCGATGATATGACGGATTTTGCAAAATATGCATTTAACAAATCCCATGCAGCAGCGTACGCGGTTGTTGCCTATCAGACGGCATTTTTAAAATGCTATTATCCGGTTGAATTCATGGCGGCGCTGATGTCATCGGTAAAGGATAACAGTTCCAAGGTCGCAGGCTATATCCAGTCCTGCCGCCAGATGGGAATCCGGATCCTGCCGCCGGATATCAATGAAGGCTACAGCGGATTCTCAGCAGCCAAGGGTGCGATACGATATGGCATGTCAGGAATCAAGAGTGTCGGAAGTGCAGTAGTAGACCGGATCGTAGAAGAACGGGAGGCAAATGGGCCATATAAAGACATGAAGGACTTCCTGGTTCGTATGACACCGAAGGAGACAAATAAGAAGACTGTTGAGGCGTTGATCCTTGGAGGTGCATTTGACAGCTTTGGCGTGAAGAGACGTCAGATGATGATGGCATATCCGATGATGATCGATGAAGTCTATAAAGAGCGGAAGAATTTATCTGCAGGACAGATGTCATTTGCAGAATTCTTTGGCGGTGAGTTTGCAGAAGCTGCAAAGACGAAATTTCCGGATGTAGAGGAATATGACGAGCAGGAGAAGCTGGCACTTGAGAAATCCGTACTGGGTATCTATATATCCGGCCACCCGCTTCTTGATTATGAGAAACTGATGAGTGAGAAAACGGCATTTTCATCGGTGGATTTCATGATCGATGAGGAAGAAGGACGTGCAAGAGTTCAGGATCAGAGTATCTGTATTCTTGGCGGTATGGTAGCAGATGTTACGGTAAAAATGACGAAGAATAATCAGAATATGGCGTTTGTAACACTGGAGGATATGGTCGGACAAACGGAGATCATCGTATTCCCTAAGAAATATGAAGATTATCGTGAGAAGCTGACGGCAGATAATAAGATCTTCGTAAAGGGACGTGCAACGGTATCCGAGGAGGATGCGAAGCTGATCGCTGAGGAGATCCTGACCTTTGATGAGGTTGTGGCCGGAAATGATTTCAGCCGTTATAATAACAGCGGCAGAATGAAGCCACGCAGAGAAAATGCAGGAAAACCGGAATTTACAGAAGGTGATCTTCAGGTCTGGGTATGTTTTGACGATAGAAAAGAATATGATGAACTGGAGAAGGATTTCCTGTCGATTCTTGAAGAATATAAAGGAAACTGTCCGGTATACATATTCATAAAACAGGAAAAACAGTATAAGAATATGGGCAGAGGTTTTATGGTTGATGGCGCTTCCGGTATTGTTGACCGGTTGAAGCTGGAATATGGTGTCAGCCGTGTGACGGTTCGCCCGAACAAGAAGAAATAGCAGAGTTCCGGCGTGTATATATGGTGGCTGTGAATGATATTTAGAATAGATAAATGACAGGAGGATGCAGATATGGAGATCATTACTGCAAATTCAAATCCCAAGATAAAGAATATAAACAAGCTAAATAAAAATGCGTCATTTCGCAAAGAAGAACAGGTGTTTATAGTAGAAGGAATCCGTATGTTCCGGGAACTTCCGGTTGATCGTGTTAAGCAGGTATTTGTATCGGAAACGGCATATCAGAGATATGGAACCGAGCTTCCGGAAAAAGGAATCACGGAACAGGACAGACGACTGGTTGTCGTATCAGACAGCGTATTCCGATCGATGTCGCAGACGAAGACACCGCAGGGACTTCTTGCTGTCGTTGAGAGATATCATTATACAATGGAAGATTTGATTTCTGTGATGGATAAACGCGAGAACGGAAATACTTTCTTAGTTCTGGAATCTATACAGGATCCGGGTAATCTCGGTACGATCGTGCGGACGGCAGAGGCTGCCGATGTTACAGGTATTATTATTGGAGGAGATTCCTGTGATATATACAATCCGAAAGTGGTACGATCCACAATGGGAACGATCTTCCGTGTGCCGTTTGTCTATGTGGATGATCCGGCGAAGGCGGTTGACCGGTTGAAAGAACATGGGATCGTTGTCTATGGGGCGCATTTGGATGGATGTGACCTGTATGCAGGGAAGCTTAAAAGAAACAATGCGTTTCTGATCGGAAATGAAGGAAACGGACTGACCGATGAGTTATCATCAAAGGCTGATCGTCTGCTCCGTATTCCGATGGCAGGACAGGTGGAATCATTAAATGCTGCAATATCGGCAACCCTTCTTGCGTATGAAGCATACAGACAACGCAGATGATTAGAAATATGTGATATTAAAAAGGAGCCGGGCTTATATAGTCCGGCTTTATTCTATTTATTCAATTAATTTGCCCTAACTCCCGATATAAGACAAAACAAGACAAAAAAAAGCAGCATATCTTCCGGTATAAAAGAATATATTTTATGGTATACATTCGAAGGGATATACCAGAAGGGAGAAAAAACATGGAAAAAACATTAAACAATAACCAGGTGATCGTAGCGGGGGAGATTGCATCAGACTTTACATTCAGTCATGAGATCTTCGGAGAAGGATTTTATATGGTGGATCTTGTCGTTGCCAGACTGAGTGATACCTATGACGTAATACCACTTATGGTGTCTGATCGGTTATTTGATGTAGAGAATTCCCATATCGGGGAAAAGGTGATGGCGAGAGGACAGTTTCGGTCTTATAACAAGCATGAAGAGACGAGAAACCGTCTGATCTTATCGGTATTTGTCAGGGAGATATCGGTACTGGATGAAGATGATGAGGAAGCAGAGAATAAGCCGAATCAGATCTATCTGGACGGTTATATATGCAAAGAACCGGTGTACCGTATGACACCACTGGGACGGGAGATCGCAGATATTCTGCTGGCAGTCAACCGGGCATATGGCAAGAGCGACTATATTCCTTGCATCTGCTGGGGCAGAAACGCAAGATTTGCGGGAAAACTGAAGGTGGGCGAGCATGTCGCTGTATGGGGCAGGATCCAGAGCCGGGAATACCAGAAACGAATCGGGAATGATCAGATCATCAGCAAGACTGCTTATGAGGTATCTGTCAGCAAAATGGAATGCCTGGAGTAGACCGGTAAAGGGACAGTAAAGCAATGAACAGACAGGGAAAAGAAGTCGTTACATATTGACAGAAACAGACAGGAATGATATAGTAATTTTATCTAATGGAAAAAAGAAAAATTCAGTAGAGGCGCGGTATTTATCAGTAAATATATGGATATATATGGAGGTAGATGATATGTGTTGAAAGGGGATACCGCCGAAGGAAGCAGTTATCCATAGAGCTGTAACCTGGTTGTGCAGCGAATAACTGTATGACTGTCATCGTCACAGATGGAGGGCTACTTTTTAAAGAAGTATATTATTTCTAAAGGTCGGCGCTCGTATGCCGACCTTTAGTGCTGTATGGATACAGTAAAGAGAGTTCCGCGACGATTTTATGTATTAGATTTTAAGGAGGAAAATTTCATGTCAATTTTTGAAGGATCAGGTGTAGCTTTAGTAACACCGTTTAAGGAGAATGGTGAGGTTGATTTCGATAAGATGAAAGAACTCGTTGAATTCCATATTGCAAATGGTACAGATGCCATTATAGTATGTGGAACAACAGGTGAAGCATCCACATTATCACATGAAGAACACCTTGCATGTATAAAAGCATGTGTAGAATATGTAGATCACAGAATCCCTGTTATCGCAGGCGCAGGTTCTAATTGTACAGGAACAGCCATTTATCTTTCTACAGAAGCAGAAAGCTATGGCGTAGATGGATTGTTGTTAGTAACACCATATTACAACAAGGCAACTCAGAACGGTCTGATCGCGCACTTTACAGCTATTGCAAATTCTGTAAAGGTTCCGATCATCTTATATAATGTACCATCCCGTACAGGATGTAACATTCAGCCGGAGACAGCGGTTACACTTGCAAAGACTGTGCCGAATATCGTAGGTATCAAGGAAGCATCCGGTAATATCGCACAGGTTGTTAAGCTGGCAAAGCTGGCAGACGGCTGTATTGATATTTATTCCGGTAACGATGATCAGGTAGTACCGCTTCTGTCATTAGGCGGAAAAGGTGTTATCTCAGTAACAGCAAATATCGCTCCGAGAGATGTACATGATATGGTTAAGAAGTTCATGGATGGCGATGTAAAGGAAAGTCTTGATATTCAGTTAAAGATGATCGATCTGTGTGAGTCACTGTTCTGTGAAGTAAATCCGATCCCTGTTAAGAAGGCAGTTGAGCTTATGGGCTTATGCGGCGGAACGATGAGAATGCCATTAACAGAGATGGAGCCGGCACATGTAGAGAAGTTAAAGGCTGCAATGACAGCATACGGCTTACTTTAAAAAAGAAACTACAGATGATCTGATAAAGAGCCATTCTGTATGATATAGACAAAGATGGACAGAAGGGATACAGGAATCTGTCTGCAGTATATAAAATCCCGCAGGCTCTGCGGGATTTTTGTTTACGCGGTTACGTAAGCCAAAGTTCATGCCGCATGAGAATCTGGCGGCTGCCGCGGATGAATGAGTAAAACACAGGATAAATGGAGGAAAAGAACATGGTTCGAATCATAATGCATGGATGTAACGGTAAGATGGGACAGGTGATCACAGGACTTGTAGCAGATGATCCAAATGCACAGATCGTTGCAGGTATTGATATAGCAGATAACAGAGATAACGGATATCCGGTATTTACAGATATTAAGAAGTGTGATGTGGCAGCAGATGTAATCGTTGATTTTGCAGCAGCAGCGGCAGTGGACGCACTTCTTGATTACAGCGTGGAGAAACAGATCCCGGTAGTTCTCTGTACAACCGGTTTAAGTGATGAACAGCTTGCAAGGGTAAAAGAGAGCAGTAAGAAGGTTGCGATCTTAAAGTCAGCCAATATGTCGCTTGGAATCAATACTCTTATGAAGCTGTTAAAGGATGCTGCAAATGTATTTGCACCGGCAGGCTATGATATCGAGATCGTTGAGAAGCATCATAACCAGAAGGTAGATGCACCATCCGGAACAGCGATAGCACTTGCGGATTCTATTAATGAAGCAAGAGGCGGAGAATATGAATATGTCTACGACAGAAGTCAGGTCAGAAAAAAGAGAGATAAGAAAGAGATTGGTATCTCAGCCGTTCGTGGCGGAACGATCGTTGGTGAACATGAGGTCATCTTTGCAGGAATTGACGAAGTGATCGAATTCAAGCATACTGCATATTCCAAGTCAGTATTTGCAAAGGGTGCGGTAGAAGCCGCAAAATTCCTGGCAGGAAAACCGGCAGGCATGTATGATATGGCAGATGTGATAGGATAGGAGAAACAATGAAACCAGAAAAGGTTGTATTATGTGCTAGTTCGAAGTACGAACAGAAATTTTATCTGAATGAGGAGTTTAAAGGACTTCCGGAAGAAATAAAAAAAGAATTAAAAATCATGTGTGTATTGTTTACAGAGGATGTAGGTGGTATACTGAGGCTTGAATTTGACCAGGAAGGAAGCCTGAATCTTGTAACAGAGGCATTTGATGAAGATCTGTTATATGATGAGATCGGATGCGAATTGAAGATCAAGCAGTTACAGAAGGACAAGCAGCAGCTGTTTTCCAGTCTGGAATTGTTTTATAAGGTGTTTTATCTGGAAGACTATTAGAGGTGAGAGATGCTATTTGCAATTGATGTAGGAAATACGAATATCACGATGGGATTGTTTGACGGGAAAAAGTTAGAGAAGACATTCCGTATGACGACAGGAATATCGAGAACTTCAGACGAATTTGGTGTGTTTTTGGGAGAGTTGCTCAGAATGAGAAATCTTCCGTTAGATGTGATCGATGAAGTTATCATTGCATCTGTAGTGCCGAATGTGATGCATTCCTTGACAAACGGAATAAGGAAATATTTCAAACTTGATCCTCTGATCGTAGAGCCGGGAGTAAAGACAGGTATTAATATTGCAATTCCAAATCCAAGGCAGCTCGGGGCAGACCGTATTGTAGATGCGGTAGCCGCGTATCATATGTATGGCGGGCCTGTGTTGGTGATCGATTTTGGAACAGCAACCACATATGATCTGGTAAATGGAGATGGTTCATTTATAGCAGGAGTAACATCGCCGGGTATCCGTCTGGGTGCAAATGCATTATGGAGCGGAACTGCGAAGCTGCCGGAAATCGAGATCAAAGTGCCGGATACGATACTCTGTAAGGATACGATCTCCAGTATGCAGGCAGGTGTATGCCTTGGGTATATCGGACAGACCGAATACATTGTAAAACGTATGCGGAAGGAATCCGGTTTTGATAATATGAAGGTTGTTGCGACCGGTGGACTCGGTAAGATGATCTATGAGAATACCGATTGCATCGATACTTATGATCCGGATCTGACCTTATATGGATTACGAATTATTATGGATAAACAAAAACAGGCATAGGAGTATTTATGGATTTTACGAATAAACTTGTTTTGGCGCCAATGGCTGGGGTATGTGACCAGCCATTTCGTTTGTTGGCAAAGGAACAGGGCTGCGATATTTTATATACGGAAATGATCAGTGCAAAGGGCTTGTACTATGATAATAAGAACACAGTTCCGCTGCTTGCGGTTTCGCCGGAAGAAGATCCGATCGGTGTGCAGTTATTTGGGTCAGACCCGGAGCTGCTTGCAGAGATGGCGAAGAAGATCGAAGATCGTGGATTTGCATTTGTCGATGTGAATATGGGTTGTCCGGTTCCGAAGATTGTGAATAACGGCGAGGGATCTGCGCTGATGAAGAATCCGCTGTTAATAGGAAAGATCGTGTCGGCAATGACAAAAGCATGTAAGCTTCCGGTTACCATTAAGATCCGAAGCGGCTTTGACAGTGAGCATATCAATGCACCCGAGGTTGCACATATAGCGGAGGAAAGCGGTGTGGCTGCCGTGGCTGTACATGGCAGGACCAGAGAGCAATATTATCATGGCCATGCGGACTGGGGAGTGATCGCAGACGTGAAAGCGGCAGTGAATATCCCTGTGATCGGAAATGGGGATATCCTGACACCCGAGGATGTGATTCGGATGAAAGAACAGACGAACTGTGATGCTTTTATGATAGGAAGAGGTGCACGAGGCAATCCATGGATCTTCCATGAATTAAAGACATACTTTGAGACAGGAGAGATTCCGCCAAGACCGGATAAGCAGCAGGTGAAGGAAACAATGCTCCGTCATGCCAGGCTGATGATCGATTTTAAAGGAGAGTTTACAGGGATTCATGAGATGCGGAAGCATGTTGCCTGGTATTCGGCAGGTATGTATGATTCTTCCAGACTCCGGAATCTGATCAATCAGGTAGAGAGCTATGATGAGATGGTGGAGCTGCTTGATGCATGGACGGATGGAATGCTGCTTTAAGTCATGTATGAATCCGCAGGTGTGTTTTTGGGGGCTGATTGGTTCTATATGTAAACAAATGACTCATTTCGTTTCTATTCGATACACTCAACTTATTTGTCAGCAGTCGCCCAAACTCGCCCTGATAGGCTCAAACATGGGCTTGGTGCTGACTGTTAGGGTGTATCTCATAACGAAACTATATGAACGTCCTTGGTTACATATAGAACCAGCCAGCCCCCCAAAAACACACCTGCGAATTCAGATACAGACTTGGTGTGTCAGACATTAGAAACAAATAGAGATGATTTTGAAATATATGCAGCTGGATGCGTGTGCGATTCAAAATTATTTCTATTTTTTTTAAGAAAAAATGCAGTTTTGATGCTAAAAATTAAGAATTTATCTTTGTGGAAGTGTCCAATGTGCCAAGTTGTTGCATAAATGTTAAGATGTTAAAATATGCAAAATGCACAATACACAATTATTAAAATTATATAAAAATACCATATTATTTTGGTAAAATATTTTGTAGCTACGACATAATTAATAAAAATGGCTGGTTTGCTTGACCTTTTGATTGTCAGGCATTATAATAACGATACAAACAAGAGTTAATCTTTTTGTAACAATTTCGAAACTGAAAAGAAATCAAGGAGAGAAAATTATGAAGAAATTTTCAAGCTCCAGCCAGATGTTTTCAGAAAATATTAAGAAATATCTGATGAGAGCAGGTATTGTTGTAGTATCCACTTCCCTCGGAGTTGCATCATTTGTCACTCTGGCTTCGGATGAATCACGAGTTCATTCAAAAGCAAAGCTGGTAGCTGTTTCACAGCTTGAATCTACAGCAATCGAAGATACGAAGGTTGAATATTCTAAGATAGAATACACAGATTTACAGAAGTCCATCAATGATGCCGATATGTTGGCAAAGGTTGAGAAGACAAGTAAAGAGACAGAAGCCGTTGCTCTTGCAGCAAAGGAAGATAAAGTTGATCTTCTTACAGTTGAAGACAGAACAGAAGCAACTGCTGAGGAACCAACAGAAGTTACAACTGAGGCAACAACCGCTGAGGCAACAACGACAGAAACGACTACAGAGGAGCCGGCATCTTCATCAGAAGAGATGGCACTCGCAAAGAAGAGCAAGAAAGCAAAGAAGACAACAGAGAGCGTAGGCGATGAGAAGCAGCAGCGTGGTATCGAAGCTACAGAAGCTACGGAAGAAGCTACAGCTGGTGCAATCTATGTAGAAGATGACAGCTATCAGCCGGGAACTTATCTTGGTACATTCACAACAACAGCTTACTGCGGATGTTCATACTGTTGTGGTAAGTCCGATGGAATTACAGCCAGCGGTACATATGCTACAGAAGGAAGAACAATTGCGGCACCAAGTAATTTTGCGTTTGGTACAGAACTTATCATTGATGGTCACACATATGTCGTAGAGGACAGAGGTGGTGCAATTCGTGGTAACAGAATCGATATTTTCTTCTCAAGCCATCAGGCAGCTTTAAACTACGGAAGAAGAACTGTTGACGTATATGTCAAATAATTCAGTATAGACAGAGTGGGACAGAACCCTTTGGGTTCTGTCCTTTTTGCGTAGCGAGTAGACCATGCCCTGCTCACTGTGTGGCAACGATAAAGCCCATGTGTAGTAACAGCCTTCTATGATCGGGAATGACTCATTTCGTTTCTATTCGACACACTCGCCTATTTGTCAGCAGTCGCCCTAACTCACCCTGTGGGTTCAGACAAGGGCTTGATGCTGACAGCTAGAGTGTATCTCATTACGAAACTACATGAATGTCATTCCCGATCATAGAAGATTGTTGCCACACATGGGTTTTATCTGTTATATATATCATGAATAAGTTCCTATATGACGACATAAGGCCTGACTGCCGAACTACTCATATAAAACACATGACTCATTTCGTTTCTATTCGATACACTCGCTTGTTTGTCAGCAGTCGCCCTAACTCACCCTGCGGGTTCAGACAAGGGCTTAGTGCTGACAGCTAGAGTGTATCTCATTACGAAACTGCATGAATGTCATTGCTTATTATATGAGTAGTTCGGCAGTCAGACTTGTGTCTGTTATATATAACAAGATCAGATTAATATGAACAAAATACCTGGTAATATTTGTAAGGATGGATAGTGGATTTTCATTGTGGGATCCGGAAGTTATTGGTATAATTGATTTAACTGCGAATAAGAAGGATTGTTTCGGTGAGCTCATGACATGAGGGGTGGGATTACCGGAACGGCTTTTGAGAAAAAGGAAGGAGAAGGTATGAGCAGACAAAGGGACAAATGGGTTACAAGGGTCATAGCATGGATGCTGTCATTTGCGATGACAGTAAGCCTTGTGGTGATTCCTTCGGACAGGACAGAGGCAGCGGAGGAGACGATTGCTCTGTCTTACAGTACGGGTCAGGTGACGGCAAGTGGAAATGTGGATAATCAGGTCAGCCTTGATCTTGGAAATGGCGGATACAGCGATCTGTCGGAGCTTAAGAGTGCGGGGCTTACCAAGCTTCGTGTCAGCTTCGAGGTATCATCAGCCAGCGGAACAGGAAATGTTGGCGGACAGGCGTTTGTAAACGCGAAAGGAACATGGAAGGGTGAATGGGTCAATGTGAATGCAGGCTCCGGCACTCAGACCGTAGAACTGGATCTGACACAGTTCTATAGCAAATCCGGTCAGTTATATAATTTTGGTTTTCAGTTTGAGAACGTAACAAGTATCACATACAAGATCACAGAGGCTGTACTGGTAAAATCCGGCAGCAGTTCAGGAAGTGAATCAGGTGGTGATTCCGGTTCTTCTGATTTTGGAACAGAGAGAGATTACTCATCAGGCGTAACAGCAACTGTGGCGAATCAGGGATCACCAAGTACTGACTGGTCAGGCTTTGAAATGACGATCAATAACAATACAGGGGTATCAATCTGCGACTGGATCGTAGTGCTGCAGGTACCATCCGGTACGGCTTCGGCATTTAAGTGTTGGAATGCAACCTTTGTGGCAGATGGTGATACGATCTATATGTATCCGATGAAGAGTGGTGCAAATGCAGTCCTTGCGGCAGGAACGATGAAGAAGGACATACCGGGTGGCGGTTTCTCGTCAAAATATATTGATGCATCCAGTATTCAGGTAAAAGCCGTTTATTATAACAAAGGAACCTCTTCTTCTGTGGATTATTCCAAGGGCGAGACAAATGATGATAATACAGGCGGCTCCGGTGGTTCCGGTGGAACCTCGTCCGGTGATACCACAACGAATAAAGATCTGGATGTAGAATTCAACTATGCAAAGGCATTGCAGGAAAGCCTGTATTTCTATGATGCAAATATGTGTGGCAATCTGGAAGGAACCTGCGCACTTTCCTGGCGTGGCAACTGCCATACTTACGATAAAAATGTAACATATACAAAGAACGGAAAGACCTACAATGTAGATGCTTCCGGCGGCTTCCATGATGCAGGCGATCATGTGAAATTCGGACTTCCACAGGGATATGCAGCATCCATGCTTGGAATGAGCTATTATCAGTTCAAGGATGCATTTGACGAGCTTGGTCAGAAGGAACATCTGAAGAAGATCACGGATTATTTCTGCGATTACTTTAAGCGGTGTACAGTGTACGAGGGAGATCAGGTTATCGCATTCTGTTATCAGGTAGGTGACGGCAATACAGATCATGGTGTATGGACAGCACCGGAAACTCAGACTTTAAATCGTCCGGCATTCTTTGCAGATGCGAGCAATCCGGCTACCGATGAAGTGAGTGTTGCGATCGCAGCACTGGCATTGAACTATATTAACTTTGGAAATGATGAGGATTTAAAGACAGCAAAGGATCTCTTTACATTTGTAAAGAATAATAATAAAGCATGTGCAACTGATGGGGCATCAACATTTTATGCATCAAGATCATATGGTGATGATTATGCATTTGCTGCAAGTACACTTGCAGCTGCTACAGGTGATACTTCTTATAATTCTATTTATAACGATTATAAAGATAATTCTGATAATGGCGTGAATCAGTATTGGGTATTGGACTGGGGAAATACCGGAGCACTGGCGTGTATGCTTCAGAAGGATACCGCAAAGCTCAAAAGCATTACAGAGGTCTGCACGAACAAGAGTAAGATCGATGGAGTATTTAACTGTGTCAGTGACTGGGGCTCCTGCAGATACAGTGCAGCAGAACAGTTTACCGGTCTTGTGTATGATAAGCTGACAGGAACAACGACTTACGCCAAATGGGCAACCAGTCAGATGAACTATATGTTAGGCGATAACCCGAATAAACGATGCTATATCGTAGGCTATAATGAGAACTCCAGTAAATATCCGCATCACAGAGCGGCATCCAGATCGACAGATTCAAAGATCATAAACAGTGATCATTATACGTTGCTTGGAGCATTGGTAGGCGGACCCGGGGCGGATGGAACTTATAAGGATGATCAGGGAGATTATTTCTGTAATGAAGTAGCACTTGATTATAATGCCGGACTGGTTGGTGCGGCAGCCGGACTTTATCTGGTACATAAGAATGATGAGACTGTATATTTATCCTATGCTAAGAAGAATACAACGAATTACAGTACAAAGACAGCATCTGCTACAGAGCTTGGTGCTGTAGGCGTGAAGACTTATTACGGAACCAATTCCGGTGGTGATACAGAGGAAGAAGTAAAGGCAACAGCCATCAAACTGGATAGCCTGATCGTTGAATTAACAGAAGGACTCGACATTACGATCCGCGCAACGGTTACTCCGAAGACTGCGGAACAGAAGGTGATATGGAAATCTGAAAACGAGAAGGTAGCGACCGTTTCGGAAACAGGAAAAGTAACTGCGGTCGGAGCAGGTGAGACAACTGTGACAGCTACAACGACAGATGGAACAAATCTCACAGCAAGCTGCAGGGTGACAGTAAAGGCAGCACCAAAGGCAGAATTTGTTACAGATCAGACAGCTTTAACCTGTGATCCTGTTATTTATGGATATGAAGCAGGATCGACAGCATCATTTGTATTAGAGAATGAGGGAAATGATACAGGATTTGTAACGATAGCGTTAGAAAAAGGCACAGACAGCCCATTTGAAATATCCGGCGATACATCGATAAAGGTTGCAGCGTCAGATAAGACAACAGTGGGTATCGCATTAAAGACAGGTAAGGATGCAGGTTCTTACAGTGACAATCTGTTGATAGAGGCAGATAATGGACAGTCCTTTCAGATCCCGGTATCTGCAACGGTTGAGAAATGTCCGGTAACGGGTATTACATTCCCGACAGCAGGAATGATCGTAACCGGTCAGACACTTTCTGAGTCGAAGTTATCTGGTGGAGATGAGACCTATGGAACATTTGCATGGGCAGATGCAGCAACGAAACCGGAACGAGGAACGTATCAGGGACAGGTGGTGTTGACCCTTCGTTCCGATGTGAAGAAGAATTATGCATTTGACCGGATTACAGGGTATGATGCGGCAGCAGGCACGATCACACAGAATGTGACCGTAATAGTCAGCAGAGCAGGACTTCCGGCTATCACGTTCCCGGAGGCTTCTGATCTGGTATATGGACAGACACTTTCAGATTCTGTGCTGACAGGTGGTTCTGAAGAGTACGGAACATTTGCGTGGAGCACCCCGGATGTGAAGATGGGTGAACAGGAAGTAGCAAATGGAACCAATCAGTATGAAGTTGTATTTACATGGAGTGATGCAAGCAAGAAGCAGTATCAGATCGAGGATACAGATGAGGATGCTGTATATAAGAAAATGGTTTCTGTAAAGGTACAGAAGGCAGAACAGACAGCGGTTCCGGATAGTGTGGCACTTCTTGCAAGAACAAAGGATACGATCCGGATCTCCGGTCAGGCTGGCGTCCGGTATTCAGTGGATGGAACAACGTGGAAGCAGGCAGCTTCAAATGGCGAAACAATTGAATTTACAGGTTTGCGAAGCTTTACAAAGTATACGGTTTCAGGCAGATATGCAGAAACTGCAACTGCATATGCAGGAAAAGCAGTGGAATTGCTTACGGTATATACACTTGTTCAGGATCCGTATACGATCGATATAGCAAAGATTGCGGACAAAGAATATCAGGATGCATTACGGACAGAGGATGGAAGAACAACTGTCGATTATACAGAACCGGTTCTTAGACTTACAGAGGATGGCAAAGACTATGTGATCACAGGAAAGAATAGGGAGCTTGTTATTAAGGCAGGTGGAGCAACAAAGATCACATTGGATCAGGCGGAGGTCGGAGCTATTGAGATCACCGAAAATGCTGGTGGTAAGACCGAGATCGTGAGAAAAGGAACGATAACGATCGCAGGTAATGTCGAGACAGACGGCGGACTTGTGATCAATGGTGACGGAACGCTTATGGTTTCCGGTAAGATATCTGCGACCGGTGACATAACGATCAAAGGCGGAAAGGTATCGGTTGATGGAGGAGTCTTAGCAGGCGGCACAGTTCTGATCCGGGATACAGAGCTTGTCGCAGGTACAGATGAGACAGGAACGGCGATCAAAGCAGATACTGTACGGATCGAGGATTCCAAGGTAACGGTCGGAGCGAATCAGGATACGAAGAATCCACCGATCAAATCAGACAATATTATTCTGGTTGGAGACAATACAGTAGCATCCTCTTCAGGTTCAAAGGATATCTTTTCGTCGAAACCAAAGGATGAAAATGGAGATGAGATCCCGGATACGATCCTGATCGAGAAAATCACGTTAAACAAGACCAGCGTGGTATTAAATATTGGTGATACAGAACGGATCGCAGTAGCGGTCGTTATACCGGCAAATGCAACACTGAAGACATTTGACTGGAAGAGCAGCAACGAGAAAGTGGCAAGTGTATCACAGACCGGTGAAGTGAAGGGAGTAAGTGCCGGAACTGCAGTTATTATGGTAACAGCGAAGGACGGAAGTGGTGTTACAGGCTCCTGCACCGTTACGGTAAAGAAGAAAGAAACTGTAACACCGACACCAACACCGAATCCGGAAAAGCCGACGACCGAGAAACCTACGATCGAAAAGCCGACGACCGAGAAACCAACAACCGAAGAACCAAAGAAGACGGTCAAACCGGCAAAGGTCAAGATCCAGGCAGCAACCAAAAAGATCGCTCCGGGCAAGAAACTGACCTTAAAGGCAACGGTTACACCTAAGAAAGCAACAAATAAGAAAGTAAAATGGACGATCCGTAAATCGGATAAGAAGTATGCTTCTATCAACAGCAAGGGTGTTCTGACAGTTAAGAAAGCTGCCAAGGGTAAGACGATCAAGGTAACCGCAACAGCAGTCGGTAACAGTAAGGTGAAAGCAACTTATACTGTTAAAGTCATGAAAAAGGCAGTTAAGAAGGTTACGATCACATCAAAGAAAAAGACTGTGAAGAAAGTAACGATCAAGAAGAAACAGTCCGTAACCTTAAAAGCAAATCTGACTCCGACAAAGGGAATCAGTAAAGAGGTGACCTGGACCTCCGGTAATCCGAAGATTGCAAAGGTAACAGCCAAGGGTAAGGTAACCGGAAAGAAGAAGGGAACGGTTAAGATCACGGCAAAAGCAAAGGACGGAAGCGGTAAGAAAGCAACCATTACCCTTAAAGTAAAATAATCTTTTCCATTTGTAACAGGTGGAAACAGACAATACGATGGCGGAAGAATGATCAGATCCTGTAAAATATAAAAAACAGATTTGATAGATGCTTCCGCCGTCTTGTGTTTTGAAAACGGGTATGCTATAATGTGGACGCTTGCAGGTTGATTTCAGTATGTCTGGATAAAAGCATCGGAAAAAGAAAGCCTGCATAAGTCAAAAGAGTAAATAAAACAGAAGGAGAGTGCCATATGGAATTGATATACAGAAGTACAAGAAATGCAAATGAAACAGCGACCGCATCAGAAGCAATCTTAAAGGGTCTTGCAAATGAAGGAGGATTATTTGTTCCTGACAGTATTCCTGCTCTTGATGTCAGCCTTACAGATTTGGCGCAGATGAACTATCAGCAGGTTGCTTATGAAGTAATGAAGCTGATGTTTACAGATTTTACAGAAGAAGAGTTAAAGCATTGTATCAATTCAGCATATGACAAGAAGTTTGATACACCGGAGATCGCACCACTCGTACATAAAGCAGGTGCATATTATCTGGAATTATTCCACGGTTCAACGATTGCATTTAAGGATATGGCATTATCCATTCTTCCTTATCTGCTTACAACATCCGCAAAGAAGAATCATGTAAAGAACGAGATCGTTATTCTGACAGCTACTTCCGGTGATACAGGAAAGGCAGCACTTGCAGGATTTGCAGATGTATCGGGAACAAAGATCATCGTATTCTATCCAAAGCATGGTGTAAGCCCGATCCAGGAGAAGCAGATGGTAACCCAGAAGGGTGAAAATACATTTGTCGTAGGAATTACAGGCAACTTCGATGACGCACAGACAGGTGTTAAGAAGATGTTCTCAGATGAGAAGCTTGCTTCATACATGGACGAGAAAGGATATCAGTTCTCATCAGCTAATTCAATCAATATCGGACGTCTGGTTCCGCAGATGGTTTATTATGTATATGCATATACAAGACTGGTTAAGGACGGAACGATCAAGGCTGGCGACAAGATCAATGTTGTTGTACCAACCGGTAACTTTGGAAATATCCTTGCAGCATATTATGCAAAAGAAATGGGACTTCCGATCGCGAAGTTCGTATGTGCATCAAATGACAACAAGGTATTATATGATTTCTTTACAACAGGTACTTATGACAGAAATCGTGAATTTATCTTAACAACATCACCATCTATGGATATCCTGATCTCAAGCAACTTAGAGAGACTGATCTACAAGATCGCAGGAAATGATGCAGAGAAGAATGCAGCACTGATGAAGCAGTTAAGCACAGAAGGTGTATATACGATCACAGATGAGATGAAAGCAAAGCTTGCTGAATTTGCGGGCGGTTATGCAACAGAAGCAGAAACCTCGGCAACGATCAAGAAAGTATATGAGTCGGATTCTTATATCATGGATACACATACAGCAGTAGCAGCAACCGTATATGACAAGTATGTAAAAGAAACAGGAGATAAGACTCCTACGGTTATCGCTTCTACAGCAAGCCCATACAAGTTTACAAGAAGTGTTATGGAATCTATCGACGAAGCTTATGCAGCAAAGAGTGACTTTGAATTAGTTGATGAGCTCTGCAAGTTATCCGGTGTAAAGGTTCCACAGGCGATTGAGGACATCCGTACAGCTCCTGTTCTTCACGACACAGTATGTGACAAAGAAGAAATGGAGAGCGTCGTAAAGAAGTTCTTAAACATCTAAAAACAGATGCCGGTCAGATATGACAGACAATGCAGAAACAGAATAACTGACAGTTCATTAATACCATCCTGTCACTAAACAAAACTAGGAAAACACGCGCATGAAGGGCATTTTCCTATATGCGCGTTTTTTACATAGGAATGTTATATTGCACAGCTGTCAGCTTGTACGATGTAATAAGCATCGACATTTGTGTAGTTTCGTTATGAGACCTGCACTAGCTGTCAGCACCAAGCCCATGTTTGAACCCGTATGGGTGAGTTTGGGCGACTGCTGACAAATAGGCGTGCAGGTCGAATAGAAACGAAACAAGTCGGGCGATTACATCGTACAAGCTGACAGCTGTGCAATATAACATTCGAAAATAAAAGAAAGAGGAAGATATGTACAGTTTAAAGACAAATTCAAGTTTTGACAGCGCGCATTTCCTTGCGGGCTATGAGGGTAAATGCAGAAATCTGCACGGACACCGCTGGACGGTTGAAGTTGAAGTCGGCGGCGAGAAGCTGATGCAGGACGGACAGACCAGAGGCATGGTTGTAGATTTTGGAGATCTGAAAAAGGATCTCAGAGAGAAAACAGAAGAGATGGATCATTGCCTGATCATGGAGAAAGGTACATTGAAGGAAAAGACGATGGAAGCACTGGCAGAAGAACAGTTCCGTATCATCGAGCTTCCGATGCGTCCGACAGCAGAGAATCTGGCAAAGTATTTTTATGAATATATGGCAGATAAGGGATATCAGGTGATTCGTACCACAGTTTATGAGACCCCGACCAATGCAGCAACGTATATGGCATAATAGCAGAAGAAAAACTATATAGTGTAAAATAATATAAGACAAAAAAGACTTAGAATAAATAACAGGCAAGATCAAGGATGTCATAATAGATAAATGACATCGAAGGATATCATATACAAAAAGTAAGAAGGAAATAGAAATGGCAAAATTTAAAGTAGCGGAACGATTTGTCAGCATCAACGGTGAATCCGTAAAAGCCGGAGAATTGGCAGTATTTATTCGTTTTACAGGCTGCAACCTGAATTGCAGTTACTGTGATACCAAATGGGCAAATGAAGCAGATGCCCCATACGAAGAACTGACGGATGAAGAAATCTATGACTATATCAAACGAACCGGAGTCAGAAACGTGACATTAACCGGTGGAGAACCATTGATCCAGAAGGATATCGATAAGCTGCTCCTGATGCTGGCGATGGATGAGGAGCTTCAGGTAGAAGTAGAGACAAACGGAAGTGTTGATATCGCAGAGTTTAAAGCACTGACAGACCGGGTAGCATTTACACTTGATTATAAGCTTCCGGGAAGCGGAATGGAAAGTAATATGTGCTTTTCAAATTATAACTACATTGATAAGAAGGATGCGGTAAAGTTCGTATCCGGCTCGATCAAGGATCTGGAAACAGCAAGAGACATTATTCATGAATGGGCATTGGATATCAAATCAAACGTCTATATCAGTCCGGTATACGGTAAGATCAATCCGGAGGATATCGTTGATTTTATGATCGAGAATGAAATGAATGGTGTAAAATTACAGTTACAGCTTCATAAGTATATCTGGGATCCGGAGATGCGCGGAGTGTAAAACGGATGAAACCGCAGATATCGATATTAACATATTATTTGGATAATAGATTAAGAGTAATAAGAGAATGGAGTAGAAATGGCAATTGATAAAGAAGCAATAAAGGAGCATATTCGTGGAATCCTTGTAGCGCTTGGTGATGACCCTGACCGGGAAGGCTTAAAAGAGACACCGGACCGTGTTGCGCGAATGTATGAAGAAGTATTTGAGGGAATGAATTATACCAACGATGAGATTGCTGAGATGTTTGGCAAGACATTCAAAGAGGAAGATGCAGCACATACAAGTGATATGGTATTCGTAAAGGATATCGAGGTGTTTAGCTACTGCGAACATCATATGGCATTGATGTATGATATGAAGGTGTCAGTGGCATACATCCCACATGGCAGGGTCTTAGGACTCAGCAAGATCGCACGGATTGCAGACATGGTAGCGAAGCGGTTGCAGCTTCAGGAGCGGATCGGATCCGATATCGCATATGTGGTTGGAAAGGCAGCAGGCTCACCGGATGTAGCCGTACTGATCGAGGCCAATCATAGCTGCATGACAGCAAGGGGCATTAAGAAGCCGGGAACGAAGACCTATACAACGACGTTCCGTGGTGCATTTGAGAATGATGTGAATTTACAGAATAAAGTATTGATGATGAACCGATAGGAGGATATGAAAGATGCAGAATTTGAAGAACAGAGATGAAGCAGTTGTTGTATTCAGTGGTGGACAGGACAGTACGACCTGTTTGTTATGGGCGCTTAAGAAGTATAAAAAAGTATACGCAGTATCATTTGACTATGGACAAAAGCATATAAAAGAATTAGAATGTGCAAAGAAGATTGCTGAAAAATTTGGAGTAGAGCATCATATTCTGGATATGAGTCTGTTGAATCAGCTTGCACCAAATTCATTGACAAGAAGTGAGATGAAGGTAGACGAGAATGCACCGGAGGTCGGTACACCGAATACATTTGTAGATGGAAGAAATATGGTATTTCTGACATTTGTAGCGATCTATGCGAAGCAGAAGGGCGTCAGCGACATTATAACCGGTGTCAGCCAGAGTGATTTCTCCGGCTATCCTGACTGCAGAGATATTTTCATCAAATCATTGAATACAACACTGAATCTTGCGATGGACTATGAATTCGATATCATCACACCATTGATGTGGATCGATAAGATGGAGACCTGGAAGCTGGCAGATGAACTCGACGGACTCGATGTTATCAGAGATATGACCCTTACCTGTTATAATGGTATTCCGGGCGAAGGATGCGGTCACTGTCCATCCTGTAAGCTCAGAAAAAAGGGATATGATCTCTACATGGAATATAAAAAGAATCACAATGCATAAAGCATAAACCGGACGGGAACAGAGCAATCGGATAAATGCGTTCCTGTAAACAGTAATGAGGTATGATTATGAAAAAAATGCTGTTTATTGTAAATCCCAAAGCGGGACGAACAACTTTGAAGAATTGTCTTATAGATGTCATAGATATCTTTTGCAAGAAAGACTATGAAGTCAGAATTTATCTGACACAGGGAGTCGGTGATGCTGCCCGTGTCGTAAAAGAAGAAGGAGAGAACTACGATGTGATCGTATGTGCCGGAGGTGACGGAACTCTTGGTAATACGGTTACGGGATTTATGGAATGTGGACTGAATCGGCCGTTGGGGTATATCCCATGTGGCTCGACAAATGATTATGCCAGAAGCCTTGAGATTCCGAAGGAAGCAATCGAGGCAGCGGAACAGCTTGTCGCGGCCGCACCTTTTTCGGTAGATGTCGGAGAACTGAATAAGAATTATTTTGTCTATGTTGCGGCGTTTGGCATTTTTTCGGATACATCTTATGCAACCCCTCAGAATATGAAGAATATTTTAGGACATGCTGCATATGTATTACAGGGTATGAAGAGTCTTGTAAATGTTCCGACATATAATCTGAAGATTGAATTTAATAACCAGACATATACCGGTGAGTTCATGTTCGGTATGATATCGAATTCAGTATCGGTTGGTGGATATAAGAGTCTGACCAGCCATGGAGTTGAATTCGACGATGGCTTGTTCGAAGGAGTTCTGATCCGTAAGATCCAGAATTTTGCAGATCTCCAGAGAATCATCAATTCGCTGCTCCTTGGAAATACAAATGAGACGAATATGGTGGCATTCCGTACGAATCGTGTTGTGATCGAGAGCGAAGAGCCGATCGCATGGACCCTGGATGGTGAATATGGTGGAGAATATACCAGATCAGAGATATCGGTTCACAGACGGGCAATCGCTCTACTGGTATCACCGGAAGAAGAAAAAGAAGAAGTTAAGTAGTTCAAACTGAGTTGAAAGAAAGAGGTTTACAGTTATGGGTAAATATTTTGGAACAGATGGATTCAGAGGTGAAGCAAATAAGGATCTTACTGTACAGCACAGCTTCAAGGTCGGACGTTATCTTGGCTATTATTATGGCAAGAAGAATCCGGAAGGCAAGGCAAAGGTGGTTATCGGTAAGGATACCAGACGTTCAAGTTATATGTTTGAATATGCGCTGGTCGCAGGCTTAACGGCAAGTGGTGCAGATGTATATCTGATGCATGTAACACCGACACCGAGTGTTTCCTATATTGTCAGAACCGATGGTTTTGACTGTGGAATCATGATCTCGGCAAGTCATAATCCATACTATGATAATGGTATCAAGATCATCAATGGCATGGGTTACAAATTAGAGGCTGCGGTTGAAGAAGAGATTGAGCGTTATATCGATGGTGAGATTCCGGAGATTCCGCTGGCTACAAAAGAAAATATCGGATGCACGGTTGATTACTCCATGGGAAGAAATCGTTACATGGGATACCTGATGACGATCCCTACCCGATCCTTTAAGAATATGAGAGTTGGACTGGACTGCGCAAACGGTGCAGCCTATCAGGTTGCAAAGGCAGTATTTGATGCACTCGGAGCAAAGACCTATGTGATCAATAATGATCCGGACGGAACCAATATCAATACAAATTGTGGATCTACCCACATTGAGGGACTGCAGAAGTTTGTAGTAGAAAAAGGACTGGACGTAGGATTTGCTTATGACGGTGATGCAGATCGTTGTCTGTGCGTTGATGATAAGGGCGAGTTAGTAGACGGAGATAAGATCCTGTATGTCTGCGGACGTTATATGAAGGAACGCGGAGAACTGAATAAGAATACGATCGTAACAACGATCATGTCAAACCTTGGCTTATATAAAGCATTGGATAAGAAGGGAATCTCCTATGATAAGACAGCAGTCGGTGACAAATATGTATTTGAATCCATGATGGAGCATGGATATTCTATCGGCGGCGAACAGTCAGGACATATCATCTTCTCCAAATATGCAACGACCGGAGATGGTGTATTGACGTCTTTGAAGATCATGGAAGTTATTCTGGAACGCAAATGTAAATTATCAGAGTGCTTCAAGAGCCTGACAATCTTCCCGCAGCTTCTGGTAAATGTAAAGGTATCCAGTAAGGATGCGGTTATGAATGATCCGGATGTGCAGGCATTAAATCAGAAGATCGCAGAGGAGCTTGGTTCTGACGGAAGACTTCTTCTTCGCCAGAGCGGAACAGAACCGCTTATCCGTGTTATGGTAGAAGCAGAGAGTGATGAACTCTGCAACAAATATGTATATCAGATGGTAGATCTGATCAAAGAGAAAGGTTATGCAATATAGAGAAAATGGCTGTTAATTTCCGGAATAATTTTTCACATTCCAACATTGACAGAAAAACAGAAAACGTATAAAGTCTTAGTGTGTTAAAAAATAAAATACGAGAGGCAAAACATGAACGAGAATATAAGATCCCATTATTTTGAGAATGATGACAAGATGCATGAAGAATGTGGTGTTTTCGGAATGTATGATTTTGACAACAATGATGTTGCAACCTCCATTTATTATGGATTGTTTGCATTGCAGCATCGAGGACAGGAGAGCTGTGGTATTGCAGTATCAGACACGGAAGGTCCCAAGGGGAAGGTAAGCTCCATGAAGGGCATGGGTCTGGTAAATGAGGTGTACACACCGGAATCCTTTGAGAAATTAAAAGGAAATATCGGTGTCGGACATGTCAGATATTCAACTGCCGGCGCGAGTACGATAGAAAATGCTCAGCCATTAGTCTTAAACTATGTAAAAGGTACACTTGGTCTTGCACACAATGGTAATCTGATCAATGCGCCGGAGCTTCGTAAGGAACTGGCACTTACAGGTGCGATCTTCCAGACGACGATTGACTCCGAGGTTATTGCTTATCATATCGCAAGAGAACGTGTGAACAGTGCAAGTGCCGAGGAAGCAGTTATGAAAGCACTCAGAAAAGTGAAGGGATCTTATTCACTTGTAGTAATGAGTCCAAGAAAGCTGATCGGAGCCAGAGATCCGTTTGGATTCCGCCCGCTCTGTATCGGAAAACGTGATAATGCCTATATCCTTGCATCGGAAAGCTGCGCCCTTGATACGATCGGTGCAGAATTTATCCGTGATGTAGAGCCCGGAGAGGTCGTAACGATCTCGCCTGAGTATGGTATTCAGTCCTATAAGGATATGTGTCAGGAGAAGCATGCAAGATGTATCTTTGAATATATCTATTTTGCTCGTCCGGATTCCGTATTTGACGGAATGGGAATCTATGAATCCCGACTGATCGCGGGAAGATGTCTTGCAAAGGACAGTCCGGTAGATGCAGATATGGTTGTAGGTGTTCCGGAATCGGGAAATGCAGCAGCTCAGGGATATTCACTGGAATCCGGCATTCCATACGGAACGGCATTTGTCAAGAATGGCTATGTCGGCAGAACATTCATTAAGCCACAGCAGAGCCAGAGAGAGTCCAGTGTCCGCGTGAAGTTAAATGTATTAAAAGAAGCGGTAAAGGGCAAGCGTATCATCATGATCGATGATTCCATTGTCAGAGGTACAACCTCAGACCGTATCGTAGGAATGCTTCGCGAGGCTGGCGCAAAGGAAGTTCATGTAAGGATCAGTTCGCCTCCGTTCTTATATCCTTGTTATTTTGGAACGGATATCCCGGACAGAGAGCAGTTGATAGCATATAACCGTTCGGTTGATGAGATCTGCAAGATCATCGGCGCCGATTCCCTTGCTTATCTTCGCAAGGAGCGGCTGGTAGAGATCTCCGGTGGAAGACAGTACTGCCACGGCTGCTTTACAGGGGAATATCCGATGGAGCCACCAAAGGAAGATATCCGCGGAGAACATGAGAATTTCAAACGCGGTGAAGATTCAAAAGTAAAATAAAGAAATACAGGAGAGGTAAAAATGAGTACAGACAGATACACAAGCCCATTCTGCGAGAGATATGCAAGTAAAGAAATGCAGTATATTTTCTCTCCGGATAAGAAGTTTAAGACATGGAGAAAATTATGGATCGCCCTTGCAGAAACGGAGTATGAACTCGGCCTTTCTGAAAACGGCAAGCCGGTTATCTCACAGGAGCAGATCGATGAGTTAAAGGCACATGCAGAGGACATCAATTATGATGTAGCAAAAGAGCGTGAGAAGATGGTTCGTCATGATGTTATGAGCCATGTATATGCATACGGCGTTCAGTGCCCAAAGGCTGCCGGCATCATCCATCTGGGAGCAACAAGCTGCTATGTTGGTGATAACACAGATGTTATCGTTATGACAGAGGCTATGAAGCTTGTCAGAAAGAAATTATTAAATGTAATCAACGAACTGTCCAAGTTTGCTATGGAATATAAAGATCTGCCGACACTGGCATTTACCCATTTCCAGCCTGCACAGCCAACAACTGTTGGTAAGCGTGCAACCTTATGGCTTCAGGAACTGATGTTAGATCTGTCTGATCTGGATTACATGATCGGTCAGCAGAAGCTCCTTGGATGTAAGGGAACAACAGGAACGCAGGCAAGCTTCTTAGAGCTCTTTAACGGAGATCATGAGAAGGTTCGCCAGATCGATAAGAAGATCGCAGAGAAGATGGGATTTGAAGCATGCTATCCTGTATCAGGACAGACTTATTCCCGTAAGGTAGATTCCAGAGTCTTAAATGTACTTTCCGGTATTGCACAGAGTGCACATAAGTTCTCAAATGATATCCGTCTGTTACAGCACTTAAAAGAGATCGAGGAGCCATTTGAAAAGAACCAGATCGGTTCATCAGCAATGGCATATAAGAGAAATCCGATGAGAAGTGAGAGAATTGCATCTTTATCAAACTACGTTATGGCTGATGCATTAAATCCTGCATTTACAGCAGCAACACAGTGGTTTGAGAGAACGCTGGATGATTCCGCAAACAAGCGTGTATCTGTTCCGGAAGCATTCCTTGCAATTGACGGTATCTTAGACCTGTACCTGAATGTTGTAGATGGTCTGGTTGTATATGATAAGGTTATCTATCAGAGATTCATGAAGGAGATTCCGTTTATGGCAACTGAGAATATCATGATGGATGCTGTAAAACGTGGCGGCAATCGTCAGGAGCTGCATGAGCTTATCCGTGAATACTCCATGCAGGCAGGCGCAACTGTAAAGAAAGAGGGCAAGGAAAATAACCTTGTTGATCTGATTGCAGCAGATCCTGCATTTGGCATGACCAAGGAAGAGATCGAAGCCATCCTTGAGCCAAAGAACTTTGTCGGACGCGCACCGGAGCAGACCGAGGAATTCATCACAGAGGTTGTAAAGCCGGTACTTGATGCAAATAAAGACATACTTGGCATGACCGCTGAGATCAACGTATAAAAGTTAAATATCACATGAATCAATTAGGGATGCATATCCCACTGTAATGACGCGTTGTGGTTTCTATTCAGTGCACATACCTGATTCGTAAATGCTCTTGTGCTAATTCGCTTTTGGCTCAAACAAGCACTCGCATTTACTGGTAATGTGCACTTCATAACGAAATCCTCACAATGTCATTACAAGGGGATATGCATCCCTGTTTAATTCATGTGATATTTTGTTATAGCGTTATAATCAATATAGCTCAGAAGTTCATTAACAGTTAAAGGTTTACTGTAAAGGTAGCCTATCTGTCATCCGATAATTGGTCCTTCACCTGTTTCTCCGGCATCCCTCTATGATGACATTGTGAGGATTTCGTCGTGCGATGCACATTACCAGTACATACGAGTGTATGTCTGAGCCCGAAGGGCGAGTTTACACAGGAGTATGTACGAATCAGGTATGTGCATCAAACAGAAACCGCAACACGTTATCATAGAGGGATGCCGGAGAAACAGGTGAAGGACCAATTATCGGATGACAGGAAAGCTACAGCAATTCCATCAACTTCATAGCGGCGATGCTCATGCCACGCCTGCGGTCACTGATGATGCACATGTTCCGCTTGGGGATGTGCTTCTTGAAATTTAACCGAAAGATCTCATCACGGTCAATATAGTCACCGGCAAAGTCAGCCACGATCGATCCGATCCCAAGGTTTCTCTTTGCAAACTGTGCGATCATATCACTGGTTGCAAGCTCGAATTCAGGGGTCAGCGTGACGCCTTCATTTGCAAGAAACTGATCTACATAGGCTCTTGTGCTGGTGTCATTTTCCAGACAGATGATCGGAAGCTTTTGCAGATCCGGATAGTCGAGAACTTTACCTTTCAGGTCGTTAAATCTTGGACCGGCTATAAAGATATCTTCGATCTCCCGTGCGTTTCGAATCTCCATGTTCGGATTCTGTGGGAGAGGAGTTGTAACGATACCGAAGTCAATGTTATTTGCAAATAAGTGGTCGATCGTACTTGGGGTCGGAGCATTTGTTACATGTACCTTGATGCCGGGATAGAGCTGGTGGAAGCGTTCGAGATGCGGAAGCAGATAGAACTGGAGTGTCATATCACTGGCTCCGATCCGGATCTCGCCGGTTTCCAAGTGCATCAATCTGGCAAGCTGCTGTTCGCCCATGGAGATTGCCTCGTATCCTTCGGCTACATGTTTGTAGAGAAGTTCGCCTGCACCTGTCAGGGATACACCTTTTTTCGTCCGGATGAACAGGTTGATACCGATTGCCTGTTCTAAAGATTTGACCGCCTGACTGACAGCGGGCTGGGATACGCACAGTTCTTTAGCAGCAGCAGAGATGCTTGCTGTCTTTGCCACATAATAGAAAATCTTATAATATTCATAATTAATATTCATAGTCGAAACTCCCGGTTAATTTTATTACAGATAATTGTAAAAACGTTATTAAGGTCATGCATATGCATATATCGGGTACATGTATATCAAATGATGTATACACGATATCAAATATAGAAATGCAGTTATGCTAATTGTTGTATATAAAGTGTAAACCGAACCTGTGTATTTGTAAAGAATAAATATAAGTACAACTTATGTTATATATAATTAATATCGATTTTACTTATAATACATACATGCTATAATGTAAAAGTAATTGAGTTCAATTTCGGAAGATATTTCCGGGAAAATGCCATGAAAGCGAGGATAAAAATATGGTAAGAGCGGTTGTCGGAGCCAACTGGGGCGACGAAGGAAAAGGTAAAATAACAGATATGCTGGCGGAAACATCTGATATTATTGTCAGATTTCAGGGTGGTGCAAATGCAGGTCACACAATTGTAAATGACTATGGTAAATTTGCATTGCATACACTTCCGTCCGGTTGTTTCTATGATCATACAACAAGTGTTATCGGAAATGGTGTAGCATTAAATATCCCGGTTCTGTTCAAAGAGCTGAACAGCATCGTAGAAAAGGGAGTCCCAATGCCAAAGATCCTGATCTCAGACAGAGCACAGATGGTTATGCCATATCACATTCTGTTTGATGAGTACGAGGAGGAGAGACTGGCCGGTAAGTCATTCGGATCTACAAAGTCAGGTATCGCACCATTCTATTCAGACAAATATGCAAAGATCGGTTTCCAGGTAAGCGAACTGTTTGACACAGAGGAAGAATTGAAGGATAAGATCAGCAGAGTTATCGCATCCAAGAATGTTCTGCTTGAGTATCTGTATAAGAAGCCGCTTCTTACAGTAGATGAAGTATATGAAACATTGATGGAGTACAAGGCTATCGTAGAGCCATATGTATGTGATGTATCCGCATATCTTCATGAGGCGATCAAAGCTGGCAAGACAATTTTGTTAGAAGGTCAGCTTGGAACATTAAAGGACCCGGATCATGGTATTTATCCTATGGTTACATCATCGTCCACACTGGCTGCTTATGGTGCGATCGGTGCCGGTATCCCTCCATATGAGATCAAGCAGATCGTAACAGTAGTAAAGGCATATTCAAGTGCTGTAGGCGCCGGTGAATTCGTCAGCGAGATCTTCGGAGATGAAGCAGATGAGTTAAGACGTCGTGGTGGTGACGGCGGTGAGTACGGTGCAACAACCGGACGTCCAAGACGTATGGGATGGTTCGATTGTGTAGCTTCCAGGTATGGCTGCCGTATGCAGGGAACAACAGATGTAGCATTTACCGTACTTGATGTACTGGGTTATCTGGATGAGATTCCTGTATGTGTCGGATACGATATCGATGGTGAAGTAACAACAGACTTCCCTACAACAGCTAAGTTAAAGAAAGCAAAGCCTGTATATGAGGTTCTGCCGGGATGGAAGACAGATATCCGTGGTATCAAGAACTACGAAGATCTTCCGGAGAACTGCAGAAACTACATTGAGTTCATTGAGAAACATATCGGATATCCGATCACTATGGTTTCAAACGGACCAAAGAGAACCGACATTATCTACAGAAATAAATAAGAAATAAAAAGAAAAACCATACTGACAGCATATATATTTGGGTGGATAGGTAAATCACATAAAAAATATATATGCTGCCGGTATGGTTTTTTGATTATATGGAAAAAGCTGTATTAGAATATATTATGCAAGGTTCTTTTGACAACGCTTCAGCATCGCCGGGGTCTCCTGACCGAACTTGCGGCGAAGACGTTTTACAACATAGATATAGGCAGGAATCAGGAAGATATCTGCAAATATCCATGCGAGCGGACTGCCGAGTGCTACAAAGACATAACCGAATTTTGGTACCAGGATAAAGCCTGCGATCGTACGGGCAACCATTTCACAGATACCTGCGATAACGGCAAATGCGGAGTAGCCGAGTCCCTGAATCATAAACCGGACGATATTTACAAGGGCAAGCAGGATGTAAGCTCCTGAGTTGCCAAGCAGGAAATAATATACAAGCTTGATGATCTCTGTTTCTTCTGCATCCAGGAAAAGCAGTGCCAGATTCTTGCCGAATAACAGGATAAATACAAATGCAAGAATCGCATAGACAATACCGAGTTTGATACATGCCTTTAAGCCGGCATCCACACGATCCATTTTCTTAGCACCGACATTTTGTCCGCCGTAGGTTGCCATTGTCGATCCCATGGCATCAAACGGACAGCAGAGGAACATGGAAATCTTTGTTCCGGCGGATACGGCAGCGATAACGGATTCACCCATCGAATTAACTGCAGCCTGAAGAATAACACTGCCGATCGCTGTGATCGAATACTGAAGCCCCATCGGAACACCCATACCGCATAAGGTCAGACAGTGGCGCATACTAAATGCCCAGTCCTGTTTTGTAAAATGAAGATATCCGAGCTTCTTACACATATAGATCAGACAGCCGACACCGGAGATTGCCTGTGCAACAACGGTTGCAACAGCAGCACCGGCGACACCCATCGGACGAACTAACAGGATATCCAGTACGATATTTAACAGGGAGGATGCGATCAGACAGACAACAGGGGTTACACTGTCGCCGAGAGAACGCAGGATACCGGAAACCATATTATAAAGGAAGGTTGCAGGTATTCCCATAAATATAATAAATATGTAGATAAATGCCTGATCCAGGATGCTGTCCGGTGTCTTCATCCAGATCAGAATATTTCTGGTAAGAATTCCGACTGCAACTGTCATAACGGCAGCGAAGAAGATCGAAGCCCAGACACAGTTTGTAATGTACTTCTTCATATTATCAGTGTCCTTTGCTCCAAAGGCCTGAGCAACCGGGATGGCAAAACCATTGCAGATACCGATGCAGAAACCGAGTATCATAAAGTTGATCGATCCGGTTGAGCCGACGGCTGCAAGTGCATCGACACCCAGAAATTTACCAACGATGATCGTATCGACCATGTTATAAAATTGCTGGAATAAAAGCCCAAATAATAATGGCAGTCCAAAGTTCAAGATCAGTTTCATAGGATTGCCTTCAGTCAGATCCTTGGAACCGTTAATTTTTTTCAGTAAGTTTTTCAATGATTTTACCTCCTTGTGTTAGTTTAGTCGTTGCGAACAGTTTATTTACGAATCATACTGACATTGCCAACAGGAAACGCTTCCGCTCGTTGAGTCCTGCAGCGGTACTAAGATGCCGCTTATGCGCCATCGCACCACAAGGGTGCGCTTTTGCTCTAAGTTCGTGCGAGCACTCACTAAGTGCAAAATGTGAGTACCGGCGGACTCAAATGTCCCTGTATTGGCAAGTTGTATGATTCTATTAAATAAACTGCCCGCAACGACTTCCATATTCTAAATGCATACTGGATATTACTTCTTTTTATAAGAAAAATCAATCTGGTAAAAATCATGTTTTTTGTCGGGGGTTTTAGTGCAAAATGTCATGTTTACTCTGGCTTGCTTTTTATGACTGTAGAAAATATAATAGAGAACAGAAAATATACAGAAAGAACGAGGAAAACACATGCAGCATACCGTAAAGAAAAACAGAGCAACCAGAATTGCATACCGGATGGTGGGTGTCTTTTTTGTTGCTATCGGAGCAGCATTTATTCTGTTAATGATCAAAACACATGGCAGTGCCGGCGGACGGATATTCAAGCTGGCATTTGGACTTGCACTTGCGGCATATGGATTGATGCTTGTGAAATCTTCATTTCGCAAATCGGCATTTGATCTGACCTATCGTTTTGAAGACGATGAACTGGTAATAGAAAAGGGAAGGAAATCCTATCATACACCATACGATAAGATTACAAATGTGAATCTGGTCATCCCTGATCCACATATGCCATATTACATATTAAAGATAGATATAGGAAAAGAGCAATTCGTACTGCCGTTCAGCGGTAAACGTGAGAAGTGCGATGCAATCTATTATCATTTGTTAAAGAAGATGGGAATTTATCAGGAAAGTGAGACAGAAAGAAGGTAAATCATGAAAGAAAAAATCCTTGCGCTGCTTCGAACGAGCAGTGATTATATATCCGGTCAGGCAATCTGTGAGAAATTAGGTGTCTCGAGAACCGCTGTCTGGAAAAATATCAATGCCTTAAAGGCAGAAGGCTACATTATAGATGCAGTAAATAATAAAGGCTATCGTCTGGTCGGAGAGCCGGATGTCGTTACGAAAGAGAAGATAGAGGCAGCACTCACGACATCGGTGATCGGAAGAGAACTGTATTATTATGATGAGACGGATTCCACAAATATACGGGCAAAGCTTGCAGGAGAGACAGATGGAACACACGGAGCGTTGTTTGTTGCAAATGAACAGAATGCAGGACGAGGAAGAAGAGGAAGGGCATGGAGCACTCCGAAGGGAACCAGCATAGCCATGACATTTCTGCTCCGTCCGGATGTGCCGATCGAGAATGTATCCAGACTTACGATCCTGTCGGCACTCGCAACGGCGCGTGCTCTTGCAGATACAGCGGGCTTGCAGGCACAGATCAAATGGCCGAATGATGTTGTAGTCGGCGGCAAGAAGATCTGTGGCATTCTTACAGAGATGAGTTCGGAAGGTATGGATATCAAATATGCAGTTGTAGGTATCGGCATCAATGTATCCATGATGGAATTTCCGGAAGAACTGGCAGACAAGGCGACGTCGATCAAGCTGGAAAACGGAACCGGCTGTGACAGAAGCAAACTGGTCGCTAGTGTGGCAAATCATTTTGAAGAGTTGTATGACGCATTTGTCAAATGCCAGGATCTTCAGTTCATGCTGGATGAATATAATTCCATCCTTGTGAACAAGGATGAACAGGTCTATGTGATCGAAGGATATAACCGGACAGAATACACAGCCCTCGGACTTGCACCAAATGGAGGACTTCGTGTGAAGGATAAAGATGGACAGGAGTCGATCATTATATCTGGGGAAGTGTCCGTGCGCGGAATTTACGGATATGTGTAAAAAACTTTCAAAAAACTGGAAATAGCAGCATTTTTCATGTATAATTCTAGGCGTGTATAAAAACAGGTAAGTAATTAGAACTATAATAAAAGAACATGGAGGAACGAGCAAGATGGAAAAAATTCAAATGACTACCCCTTTAGTAGAGATGGATGGAGACGAGATGACCAGAATTCTCTGGAAAATGATCAAGGATGAACTGATCTATCCATTTATCGATCTGAAATCCGAGTATTACGATCTGGGACTTGAATATAGAAATGAGACAAATGATCAGGTAACATTTGATTCCGCATATGCAACACAGAAGTATGGCGTTGCTGTTAAATGTGCAACGATCACACCAAATGCTGCACGTATGACAGAGTATGATCTGAAGGAAATGTGGAAGAGCCCAAATGGAACGATCCGTGCGATCCTCGACGGAACAGTATTCCGTACGCCGATCATCGTAAAGGGCATTGAGCCATGTGTAAAGAACTGGAAGGCTCCTATCACAATCGCAAGACATGCATATGGTGATGTATATAAGAACGTAGAGATCAAGGTTCCGGGTGCCGGTAAGGCTGAGTTGGTATTCACAGGTGCAGATGGCACAGTGATCAAAGAGACGATCCATGAATTCGACGGACCGGGTGTGATCCAGGGACAGCACAACATCAACAAGTCAATCGAAAGCTTTGCAAGATGCTGCTTCAACTATGCGCTGGATATCAAGCAGACAATCTGGTTTGCAACCAAGGATACGATCTCAAAGAAATACGACCATACATTCAAAGATATCTTCCAGGAGATCTTTGATAAAGAATACAAAGAGAAATTCGATGCAGCAGGTATTGAATATTTCTATACACTGATCGACGATGCTGTAGCAAGAGTTATGAAATCCGAGGGTGGATTCATCTGGGCATGCAAGAACTACGATGGTGACGTAATGAGTGATATGATCTCATCTGCATTTGGTTCACTGGCCATGATGACATCTGTACTGGTTTCCCCAGATGGAAAGTATGAGTACGAAGCTGCACACGGAACAGTTCAGAGACACTACTACAAGCACTTAAAGGGTGAAGAAACATCCACAAACTCTGTTGCAACAATCTTTGCATGGACAGGCGCACTTAGAAAACGTGGTGAACTGGATGGCATCGACGCTCTGGTTGATTTCGCAAACAAGCTTGAGAAAGCAACGATCGCAACGATCGAATCCGGAAAGATGACAAAGGATCTTGCACTTATCACAACCCTTGAGAATCCAACTGTATTAAACAGCGAGAACTTCATCAAGGCAATTCGTGAGACCTTAGAGGGCATGTTATAAAAGGACGCAACAATTGTCCATTTAATAAATGATGACATAAAAATGGAAGAATGATTACATATTATTACGCAAGACGCTTTCGCTCTATCTTCATGTAGCGGTTCTAAGTTCACTGCATTCAGCAGTTCACTAAGTACCGACATGAATAACTGAGATCTTATCGAGGTTTTGTCGAGATTAGTTCGAAGTTACACAGAGTGGACAGGCTTGCTTCATAATAGTAATTCATTCTTCCATTTTTTGTCATAAATGAAATATTTTGAATGGACAATTGTTGCTGAACAGCAGGACGACTTCATTTGGACATAGACTTGCAAACAACGGAGTTATGTGGTACACTCTAACTAATTTTGTGGTACTATAAATAATAGTAGGCAATTGCCTAATAAAAACCAGACAAGGAGACATACCATGGTTATTACAGACGAAACAATCGATTATGTAGGTATTCTGGCGAAGCTTGAGCTTTCCGATGAGGAGAAGGAGCAGGCAAAGAAAGATATGTCAGATATGCTTGACTATGTAAGTAAGTTAAACGAACTGGACACTGAGAATGTAGAAGCAATGAGCCATACATTTTCTTATAATAATGTATTCCGTGAAGATGAAGTAACAAATGGCGACGACAGAGAGAATATGCTGTCAAATGCACCGGAGCAGAAAGATGGCTGCTATAAGGTGCCAAGAACATTTGATTAGGAGGTAACGGACATTGGATATGATGAGTATGACAGCAGTAGAGCTTGGAAAGAAGATCAAGGCCGGAGAGATCTCCGTTATGGAAGCAACCAAAGCCTGCATCGAGAATATAAAGACATACGACAAAGAATATAACTGTTTTATCACCGTAGATGAAGAAGGTGCATTCAAACAGGCAGAAGAAATACAGAAGAAGATCAACAGCGGCGAGCTGACAAGCCCGTTGGCAGGTGTACCGATCGCGATCAAGGATAATATGTGTCAGAACGGTGTACTTACCACCTGCGCATCCAAGATCTTATCAAACTTCGTACCGACCTATACATCAGATGCTGTTGTGAAATTAATGGAAGCAGGAGCCGTGATCGTAGGCAAGACAAATATGGATGAGTTCGCAATGGGAAGTACAACCGAGACTTCTTATTATGGCGAGACAAAGAATCCATGGGATACAAATAAAGTTCCGGGTGGTTCTTCCGGTGGATCAGCAGCCGCTGTTGCAGCAGAAGAAGTACCGTGTGCACTCGGTTCCGATACCGGTGGATCGATCCGTCAGCCGGCAGCATTCTGTGGTGTAACAGGAATCAAGCCAACTTACGGCAGAGTATCCAGATACGGTCTGGTTGCATATGGTTCATCTCTTGACCAGATCGGACCACTTGCAAAGGATGTAACAGACTGTGCAACGATATTAGAGATCATTTCCCGGTATGATAAGAAAGATTCTACATCTGTAGAACGTACGGATAATGATTTTACAAGCGCATTAAAGGACGATGTAAAAGGTATGCGCATCGGACTTCCAAAGGACTATTTCACAGAAGGACTGGATCCTGAGATCAAGGATGCTGTGTACCATGTAGCTGAAGTATTAAAAGAAAAAGGTGCGATCGTGGAAGAATTTGACCTTGGTATGGTAGAATATGCAATTCCTGCATATTATATCATTGCATCCGCAGAGGCAAGCTCGAATCTGGAACGTTTCGACGGCGTAAAATACGGCTATCGTACAGCAGAGTACACAGACCTTCACAACATGTATAAGAAGACACGTTCCGAAGGCTTTGGCGCAGAAGTAAAGAGACGTATCATGTTAGGTTCCTTTACCCTGTCATCCGGTTACTATGATGCATACTATGTAAAAGCACTTAAGGTAAAAGCCCTGATCAAACAGGCTTATGATAAAGCATTTGCAAAATACGATATCATCCTCGGTCCGGTTGCACCTACAACTGCACTGACCATGGGTGAATCCTTATCCGATCCGATCAAGATGTATCTGGGCGATGTATACACCGTTCCGGTCAACCTTGCAGGACTTCCGGGTATTTCCCTTCCATGCGGATACGACAAAGACGGCATGCCGATCGGTGTCCAGATGGTAGGAGATGCATTTAACGAGAAAGCAATCATTCAGGCGGCATATGCATTTGAGCAGACAAGAGAGTACAAGCAGCCTGCCGCTGTAGCAGAAAGGGGTCTGTAAGATGAGTAAAGTATACGAAACCGTGATCGGTCTGGAGGTTCATGTAGAGCTTGCGACAAAGACGAAGATATTCTGCGGCTGCAGTACCGCATTTGGTGGTGCACCGAATACGCATACATGTCCGGTATGTACCGGTATGCCGGGTTCCCTTCCGGTACTGAATAAAGGGGTAGTAGAAAAAGCAGTTGCTGTCGGTCTTGCAACCAACTGTACGATCACACAGAACTGTAAATTTGACCGTAAGAATTATTTCTATCCGGATAATCCACAGAACTATCAGATCTCTCAGCTGTACTACCCAATCTGCAGAAACGGAAAGGTAGAGATCGAAGTAGAGGGCAAGAAGAAATTCGTAAGGATCCATGAGATCCACATGGAAGAGGATGCAGGTAAACTGGTACATGATCCATATACAGACAGTTCACTGGTGGATTTCAATCGTTCCGGTGTGCCTCTGATCGAGATCGTATCTGAGCCGGATATGCGTTCTGCGGAAGAAGTAATTGCTTATCTTGAGAAATTACGTCTGATCATCCAGTATCTCGGAGCATCAGACTGTAAGTTAAATGAAGGCTCGATGCGTGCCGATGTCAACCTGTCTGTTCGTGAAGTCGGAGCAGAAGAATTCGGAACAAGAACAGAGACAAAGAACCTGAACTCATTCAAGGCTATCGCCCATGCGATCGAGAACGAGAGAGAACGTCAGATCGACCTGATCGAGGCAGGTGAAAAGGTTGTACAGGAGACCAGAAGATGGGATGATACCAAGGAATATTCATATCCAATGCGTTCCAAAGAGGATGCACAGGATTATCGTTATTTCCCTGATCCGGATCTTGTACCGGTACAGATCAGTGACGAGTGGATGGAGGAGATCCGAAGCCGTCAGCCGGAATTCCGGGATGAGAAGAAGATCCGGTATAAAGAAGAGTATGATATCCCAGACTATGATATAGATATCATTACAAATACAAAGAAGATGGCAGACCTTTTCGAGGAGACGATCGCTCTCGGAGCAAATCCGAAGAAGGTATCCAACTGGCTGATGGGAGAGACCATGCGTTTGATGAAAGAACATTCCATCGATGCAGATGAGTTGTCATTCAGCGCAGAGCACCTTGCAAAGCTGATACAGATGGTAGATGCGAAAGCCATCAACAGCAATGTCGCAAAGGAAGTATTCGAGAAGATATTTACAGATGATATCGAACCGGAAAGCTATGTAAAAGAACATGGACTTGCCACCGTAAATGATGAGGGTGCACTCCGTAAGGTTGTAGAAGAAGTAATTGCCAATAATCCAAAGGCGATCGAAGACTTCCGTGGCGGAAAAGAAAAAGCACTTGGCGCATTGGTCGGACAGACCATGAAAGCAATGAAGGGCAAGGCAGATCCGGCATCCGTAAACCAGATGCTCCGTGAGCTGTTAAAATAATCGATACCAATAGAAAAAAATGAAGAGAAAGCAGGTGGCATATCCACCTGATGACCACCTCTCATGGTGGGATGGAGATTGATATGGAAGAAACCAGACATGTGAGAAAGAGAGACATTTACAAACGTATTATTACATTTTCGGAAGGCGTGCTTCTGTTAGCTGCGGAAGTACTGCTGTTTGCGAGAATGTGGTATACCGAATATGCAGATAATACTCAGGCTATCCAGATTCCGTTCTGGAACAAAGGTAACTGGGCGGTAATCGGTATGTATGCGATTATCATTTATCTGTTTACGAAGCTGTATGGTGGTTATAAAGTAGGCTTCCTCCGGGTGATGGATGTTCTCTTTTCACAAATATTATCATTGGTCTGTGCAAATATCGTAGGTTATATCGAGCTGTGTATCATTGCCCGTAATTATCTGCCGGCACTGAACATGATCGAGCTTACATTCTTAGAGATCATAGTTATATTTATATGGGTATTTGTCTGCAGGATGATGTACCGCAAGTTCTATCCACCGAGACATTTACTGCTTGTCTACGGATATAAGACACCGACCGAATTCATTGATAAGATCAATGCCAGAAAAGATAAATATATCATTGCTGACCGTATTCATGTCAGTGAAGGTGAGAAAGCATTAAAAGAAAAAATCTTACAGTACGATGGCGTTATCCTTTGTGAGACAAAGGCATATATCAGAAACGAACTGGTAAAATACTGCTTCGAGCATTCAATCCGTTCGTATGTGGTACCGAAGTTATCGGATATCATTATCTTAGGAGCAGAACCGATCCATTTGTTTGATACACCGTTATTATTATCCAGAAACCAGGGACTGACAGGAGAAGATATGATCTTCAAGCGTCTGATGGATATTATCGTATCTCTGATCATGATCATTATCTTTTCACCGTTTATGATCCTGATCGCACTTGCGATCAAGCTCTATGACAGAGGCCCTGTATTCTATAAACAGGATCGTCTGACCCTAAATGGCAGGGTATTCAAGATCATGAAATTCAGAAGTATGCGGATGGACTCCGAGGAACATGGCGCACAGCTTGCAAGAAAGCATGATGACAGAATCACACCGGTTGGCCGTGTGATCCGTGCCACACACTTAGACGAGCTGCCACAGCTCTTTAATATCTTAAAGGGTGATATGTCAGTCGTAGGTCCTAGACCGGAGCGTCCGGAGATCGCAGCGCAGTACAGGGAGACCTTCCCGGAATTCGATTATCGTCTGAAGATGAAAGCCGGACTTACCGGATATGCGCAGGTCTACGGTAAATATAACACCACACCGAGAGATAAGGTGAAGCTTGATCTGACATATTATGAGCAGTATTCCTTATGGCTGGATCTGAAGCTGATCCTGCTGACCTTCAAGATCTTATTCCAGAAGGAGAACACGGAAGGAATCGATGCAAATCAGACGACAGCGATCCGTGAAGACAAGACAAAGAAAACAGGCATCAAGCATCCGCATGATGAAGCCGAGGATGCCTTCTATAGTGTAGAGGAAAAGAAGTAAATGAAACCAGAAGTATCCGTGATCATTCCGGCATATAATTGCAGTAGAACAATTAAACAGGCAATCGATTCCGCACTTTGTCAGGATGTGATATCAGAGATCATCGTGATCGACGACTGTTCACCGGAGGATCCGACGGAGTGCTTGGCAGAATATAAAAGCAATCCACAGGTTAGACTATATAAGAATGAAACCAATCTTGGCGTAGCAGCAACGAGAAATAAAGGTGTGCAGCTTGCAGAGGGCGAATATGTAGCATTCTTAGATTCCGATGATATCTGGCGGCCGGGAAAGCTCTCAAAGCAGCTTGCTGTTATGAAGAAGACCGGAGTGGTATTATCCTCAACTGCCAGAGAACTGATGGAAGAGGACGGAACCCATACCGGGCGGATCTTGCCGGTACCGGAGAAGATCACTTATAAAGGTATGTTATATGGAAATGTGATCAACTGCTCATCCGTAGTGATGAAGCGTGAGGTGGCAGCAGAGTTCCCGATGGGGGATGATGATGCTCACGAGGATTATATCTGCTGGCTGCAGATCCTTAAGAAATACGGGGAGGCAGCAGGCATCAATGAACCGTTACTGCTTTACCGGATGGTGAAGAACAGTAAATCAGGTTCCAAATTACATTCTGCAAAGATGACGTATCAGGTATACCGGAAGATGGGATTTGGAACAGTGAAGTCACTTGGATATTTTGCAGGATATGCGATACATGGAGTAAAGAAGTATTTTCTTTAAATAAAAAGAAACGGAGCAGGGAGATGGCAGAGGAAATCAAGAGAGGTCCGGGAAGACCGACCGATAAACGGAAAGACACAATTCTGAGACTAAGAATCGACACAGATACACATGAACTGCTTTCAAAGTATGCAAAGCAAAAAGGTGTATCCATGTCGGAAATCGTCAGAGAGGCAGTCTACGGTATCGTAAAACAGGCGAACATAGAAGAATAAGACTGTCAGACAGGAGAACATTGACCATGGAAACAAATAAGGAAGGGGATATGACCCTATCTGTCGTCATGCCCGCCTATAATGAAGGAACACATATAGCAGATAATCTGCTTGAAACCAGCAGGGTGTTGTCCGGTTTCGTCAAACGGTATGAGATCATAGCAGTTGATGACGGAAGTGCAGATAATACCGCAGAGTGTATCCACCGGGCTGAAATGCAGGATACCCATATCAGGGGGATCTCGTATCAGCCGAATGGTGGAAAAGGACATGCCATCCGGACAGGGATCGCAGCAGCAGAGGGACGATACATCGCATTTCTGGATTCCGATCTGGAACTGCCACCGATCCTGCTGAAACGATTCTTAAAAGATATGAAGGAGCAGAACGCCGATATCGTGATCGGTTCCAAGTTGCATCCGGAATCGAAGCTCCATTATCCGATGCTGCGTAAGATTATGAGCTATGGATATTATCTGATGTTAAAGATGATGTTCCATCTGAACACCCACGATACACAGACCGGTATCAAGTTATTCAAAAAAGAAGTGATCAAACCAATCGTCAGCCAGATGCAGGCAGAAGGATATGCATTTGATATTGAGATCCTTGCCATGGCAGCAAAAGATGGCAGAAAGATCTGCGAAGCTCCGATTGAGCTGAACTACAGCCGGGATGACAGCAGGGGCGGAAGAAGGATTGGATTAAAGGATGTAGCAAAGGTCTTTAAAGAGACGTTAGAAGTGAGAAAACGTGTTATGCATTGAATAACGGACGTTAATGACTGCGGATATATTGTATTCCGCAAAACGCTTCCGCTCTATCTTTGACGTAGCGGTACATAAGGCTGCAAAATACGCAGCCTAAGTACCGACGCAAAGAGAGGTTTGCTACATACAATATATCCGCAGTCATTAACTGGCTATGTAAAGCAGATATTGTATTCCGCAAAGCGCGGTTTGTTGCATACAATGTATCTATAGTTATTAACTGACAGTGTAAAACAAGATAACGTAAATGCCACGAGTATGAGGTTTTGCTATATATTATGAAGCAAACCTATCTGAGCGTCGGTACTTAGGCTGCGTCCTTTGCAGCCTTATGTACCGCTACGTCGAAGATAGAGCGGAAGCGTTTTGCGGAATAATAGTATAGTTAACCTCATACATAGTGGCGACATAGAAATGTGAGGGAAAATATATGACATATGAAAACGCTTTGGAAATTTTGAAAAAGTACGGGCAGGAGCATGTGCTCGCCTATTATGATGAACTAAACGATGAAGAGAAGCAGAGCCTGCTGTTACAGATCGGCGAGATAGACTTCTCGATGTTTGATGTGTTAAAAGAAAAAGGCACAGCCGGAAAGACCGGCTCGATCACACCGACAGCGGCATTAACGCTTGATACGATCAAAGAATACGAATTCGCTTACAAGGTACTTGGCGAGACGGCGATCCAGAAAGGACAGCTCGCTCTTGTTATGCTTGCCGGAGGTCAGGGAACCAGACTTGGATTTGATGGGCCGAAGGGCACATACAATATCGGACTGACGAGAGATCTCTATATCTTCGAATGTCAGGTGAAGACGATCCTGACTGTTGTGAGGACACTTGGACGATGGATCCATCTCTATATCATGACCAGTGATAAGAACTACGAAGCAACGACATCCTTCTTTGCAGAGCATAAGAATTTTGAATATAAGGAGGAGTATCTGCATTTCTTCAAACAGGAGCTGGTACCATCCGTTGATTTTAATGGAAAGATATTGATGGAAGCACCATCAAAGATCTGCCTGTCACCAAATGGAAATGGTGGCTGGTTCTCATCCATGAAACGGGCAGGACTGGTAGAACAGCTTGATAAAGAAGGCATCCGGTATATCAATGTATTCGCTGTAGACAATGTCTTACAGAAGATCGCAGACCCGGTATTCCTTGGAGCAATGATGATGGAGGATTACCAGTCGGCAGCAAAAGTCGTAAAGAAAGCAGATCCATATGAACGGGTAGGCGTCCTTTGTAATCTGGATGGAAAGCCACATATCGTAGAATATTATGAATTAACAGATGATATGCGGTTTGAGAAAAATGCAAACGGTGACTATGCCTATAACTATGGGGTGATCTTAAATTATATCTTCCCGGTTGATCAGTTGAAGGTGCTCTTAAACGAGAATATGCCGCTTCATGCTGCGAAGAAGGTTATTCCATATATGAATGAGAAAAAAGAGTTGGTAAAGCCTGCGGAGCCGAACGGCTATAAGTTCGAGACACTTGCTCTTGATATGCTTCAGTTCATGAATGACTGTCTGCCATTCGAGGTTGTCAGAGACTATGAATTCGCCCCGATCAAGAATGCAGAAGGTGTGGATTCACCGGAGACAGCGAGAGCGCTGTTAAAGAAGAATGGATATAAGTTGTAGAACTGCGTCGAATACTTTGGAAAATTTGCCTAAAATAACAGTATTATTTCCGGAAATTTCTACACTCAACTTAAACGTAGAAAATTGACTTTTAATAAGAATTGAATTATAGTTGTTAGTGGCTAAGAAGCGTTAAGGATTTCTAAGCCATTAACAACTATATTTATATAGCTTGACTTGATAAAGATACATGATGAACACATTTATGAGGGAAATGAGGGAATACAATGTATAGAAAAGGACCGCAGGGCTGGTTAAAACATCTGGATTTTACAGTGCTGAATCTGATAGCACTGCATGCATCTTATTGTATGGCGTATTTTATACGGATGGGAACAGAGAATCCGTATCATAGTAAGTTATATCGGACAATAGCCGTACTTCTGACATTATTTCAATTATTGGTTACCATAGTATGTCATATATATAAAGGCGTATTGCAACGAGGACGTTTTCGTGAAGCAATCGCATCCGTGAAGCAGTCTGTACTGGTTGTACTTCTGGCAGTATTTGTTCTGTTCATGATGAAGATGGGTGCGGCCTATTCCAGAAAGGTTATGGCTTTGTTTGGCATGATTTATCTGGTTATGGGTTATGTGGTTACACTTCTCTGGAAGGAATATATACGAAGACATCGTGTGGCAAAGAAATCTATTGTGATCGTGACAGTCAAAGAATATCTGAATGCGTTACTTGCAGAAATGGATACAGAATACTATAATCTGTATCGGGTTGCAGGTGTTGTATTATTAGATGCAACTGAGGATGAGGCAGAAAGCTACAATACAGAATATGCAGATTTGGAGCTTAGTATATATACATATTCAGACGAAGTTCTGGAACAGATCATGCATGGCTGGGTAGATGAGGTCTATGTGAATATACCATTTGAGAAGCATATTCCGGAGAATCTTCTGGGACAGCTTGCAGATATGGGAATCACGGTTCATGTGCGGGTGCGTGTTCCGGCAGAGCTTTCTAATTATCAGTATGTATTCGATAAACAGCTTGGTCATCATGTACTGACCGTCAGCACTACATATATAACGATGTATCAGGCTTTTGTGAAGCGGGCAATCGATATCCTTGGTGGAATTGTGGGATGTATCTTTACAGGCATTCTTACGATCATCCTTGCACCATGTATCTATATTGCATCACCGGGACCGATCTTCTTCTCGCAGTACCGTATCGGTAAGAATGGTAAGAAGTTCAAGATCTATAAATTCCGAAGCATGTATATGGATGCGGAAGCACGAAAAGCAGAGCTGATGGAGCAGAATCAGGTTAAGGATGGCATGATGTTCAAGATGGAATATGATCCGCGAATCATTGGCTGCAAGAAGCTGCCGGATGGTACGATCAAGAAGGGCATCGGAAACCGGATCCGTGACTGGTCACTCGATGAATTCCCGCAGTTCTTCAATGTGTTAAAGGGTGATATGAGTCTGATCGGAACCAGACCGCCAACAGAGGACGAATGGGAGAAGTATTCCGCCCATCATAGAGGACGTATGGCGATCAAACCGGGTATCACAGGACTCTGGCAGGTCAGCGGAAGAAGTAATATCACGGATTTCGATGAGGTTGTAAGATTAGACCGTAAGTATATCGATGAATGGAGTCTTGTAAACGACATCAAGATACTGTTCAAGACAGTGGGTGTTGTGTTGAAGGGTGAAGGATCGATGTGATATTGGTTTGGATATAATGAAATTTTAAGGGAAAACTTAGCTGACTAGGAGCAGCAAAAGGAAAAAGAAATACTATCTGTGAAGAGCAGATGTGTACATAGATATGAAGGTACTTTTAAGGGATTGGTTCGAGAAGAACCAGAGGAGTAAATAAATGATTATTACACAGACACCTTTCCGTATGTCTTTTTTTGGCGGCGGAACAGATATGGAAAGCTTTTTTAAAGAATATGGCGGTGCCGTTTTGTCTACCACATTTGATAAATATTGTTACGTGAACGTTAGACACCTGCCACGTTTCTTTGATTACTCTACTGAGTTATCTTATTCAAAAACTGAGCGTGTGACAAATATCGATGACATTCAACATCCTGCAATTCGCAATGCGATGAAGATGCTAGACATGCACGAAATTCGTCTTACATATGAAGCTGATCTCCCAGCACGTTCCGGGTTAGGAACATCAAGTTCTTTTGCAGTAGGAATGCTGAATGCCTTTTATGCGCTAAAAGGAAAATATGCTGATAAGAAAAAATTGGCAGATGAAGCAATTTATCTGGAGCGAAATCTGTGTCAGGAAGCAGGTGGCTGGCAGGATCAGATTGCAGCATCATTTGGTGGATTTAATCGTATCAACTTTAATGCGGATGGATATGAAGTCCTACCTATGATCATTTCACCTGAGAGAAAGAAGCAGCTAAATCAAAATTTAATGATGTTCTTTACTGGTTTTACTCGCTTTTCTTCTGACGTTCAGAAAGTAAATGCCTCAGGTAAGGTTGATAAAACAGGACAGTTAAAAGAAATGCTGTCTTTAGTTGACGATGCAGAGAGAGTTCTGACAGATAAGGAAAAGAATCTTGATGATTTCGGTAGGTTGTTGGATCACACATGGAAGTTGAAACGTCAAACGGGATCAGCGGTGTCCACAAATAGCATTGATGAACTTTATGCAAAAGGAATGGCTGCTGGTGCTTTGGGCGGAAAACTTCTTGGTGCCGGCGGTGGTGGATTCCTTGTATTCTATGTACAGCCGGAACGACAGGATGCTGTTCGTTGGGCGATGCGCGACCTACTCTATATTCCGTTCAAATTTGAAGATAGTGGAACGCGTATAATCCATTATACACCGGAAGACTATACACCGAAGGATTAGAGACATGAAAGTAGTGATTATGGCAGGCGGGAAAGGCACTCGTATTTCCTCTGTAACGAGTGATATTCCTAAGCCGATGATAAAAATTGAAGGCATTCCGGTATTGGAACGAGAAATCAAATGTCTGAAAGATCAGGGATTTGATGACATTATTATGACGGTAAGTCACTTGGGAAATATTATTATGGATTACTTTGGTGACGGTTCTGGAAACTCTCCGGCAACAGGAAAGCCGTTTGGTGTACATATTGAGTACTATTTTGAAAAAGAGCCACTCGGCAATGCAGGTGCGCTGTTCAAAATAAAAGATAAGCTGACATCTGATTTTTTGCTCCTAAATGCAGATGCGATGTTTGATGTGGATTTTAACCGCTTTGTTGCTTTTCACCGGAAACGTGGCGGATTGGTTACACTTTTTACGCATCCGAATAGTCATCCCTATGATAGCGGACTAATTGTCGCGGATAAAAATGGCACAGTCGAAAAGTGGTTGACCAAGGAAGATGCACGGCCACAGTACTACAAAAATCGTGTGAATGCAGGTTTACATGTTATTAATCCTAAAGTACTGGAGTTTTCCGGTATTGATGCAGATTTAATAGGTAAAAATGGCGCAAATGGTAAACCGGTAAAAGTCGATTTGGATCGTCAGTTATTGAAACCATTAGCGGGGACAGGAAAGATGTTCTGTTATGACAGTCCAGAGTATGTCAAAGACATGGGCACTCCAGAGAGGTATTACTCTGTATGTGCAGATTATAAAGAGGGCAGAGTCTCTGGAAAAAATCTGAAAAACAAACAAAAGGCGGTATTTCTTGACCGAGACGGTACTATCAATAAATATGTTGGGTTTCTTAGAAAGATAGATGATTTTGAATTGATTGATGGCGTTGCGACGGCAATCCGTAAGATTAATGAATCTGGTTATCTAGCAATTGTTGTGACAAATCAGCCGGTTATTGCCCGTGGAGAAGTGTCTTTTGATGAACTTGAAGAAATCCACAATAAGATGGAAACACTCCTTGGAAAAGAAGGCGCATATTTGGATGCCATTTATTATTGCCCGCATCACCCTCATAAGGGATATGAAGGTGAGTGCCCGGAACTGAAGATTGAATGTGACTGTCGTAAACCGAAGCCAGGAATGCTGTTGAAAGCAGCAGAAGATTATAACATTGATTTGTCACAGTCGTGGATGATTGGCGATGGGGAAAACGATGTTAAAGCTGGCATCAATGCTGGATGCAAGACTGTGCTTTTAAGCGAAGTTGATGAAAACTATGGTCAGATGGTTACGGTTAAATCGCTATCTTCATTTGTAAATTCAGGTATGAAGTGAGGAGAGAAATGAACATATTGTGGAAGTGGGCACATGCTCTCATTAATCGAGATGGAGGAGTGCTACAGAAGATAGGAAGATTCTTAGATATTCTAGAACACATACTCTTTGCAAATTCAATCAGTGCTAAAGCTTCAATAGGTGCAGGAACCTATTTTTACCATAGAGGACTTGGTTGTGTTGTGCATCCCAAATGCATAATTGGCGAAAAATGTACTATTTTTCAACATGTAACATTAGGTAGCAAGTGGTCAGGAGGAATTAATGAGGGTGGTGCACCTGTAATTGGAAATCATGTGATGATAGGAGCTGGTGCATGTGTATTAGGCAATGTGACAATCGGTGACAATGCGGTTATTGGTGCTAACGCCGTAGTGACACATGACGTTCCTTCAAATGTCGTTGTTGCTGGTAATCCTTCCAGAATAATTAAGGAGAAATCGAATGAATGAGATTGAGATACTTGTAAAAAGATATCCTGAACTTTTAGTGGCAAAAGATGATATTTTGAAGGCATATAAAGTTCTTAGAGATTGCTATGGTTGCGGTGGAAAGCTACTGATTGCTGGCAATGGTGGATCAGCTGCAGATGCGGAACACATTGTTGGCGAATTAATGAAAGGCTTCAAACTCCCTCGAAAACCAGACGCAGATTTCGCAGATAAACTTGTTAAGGAAAATAAGGAGCTTGGAACTGTTCTTGTAGAAAACCTGCAAGGTGCGCTTCCTGCTATTGCACTGGATGGACATCCGGCGTTATCTACTGCGTACATGAATGATTGCGAACCGCTTCTGTGTTTTGCACAGCAGGTAAATGGCTATGGCAAGACCGGGGATGTGTTTCTTGGCATTTCGACAAGTGGAAACAGTAAAAATGTTTTGTATGCAGCGACGACTGCTCATGCCAAAGGAATGAAGGTGATTGGCCTGACCGGTGCAAAGGACAGTAAGTTAGCGCAGATGAGTGATGTGTGTATCAAAGTTCCACAGACTGAGACATATATGATTCAGGAATTGCATCTTCCTGTTTACCATTGTCTGTGTCTGATGCTAGAGAATGAATTTTTTGGAGAAATTAAGGATGAGTAAAGAAAAAACAATATTATTTATAATGCCAAGACTTCCATTTCCGGCATCTTCTGGCAGAAAGACATCTTTATATCATTATTGCAGAATTTTATCAGAAGAATTGGGTTATCGATTGGTTGTCGCTGCATTTTTGGAGAGCAGTGATGATCCTACACAAAAACCGGAATTTATTGATAAATTAATCGTCCTACCAAAAGCGTCTGCAAAAAGCCGCATATTGGGAATTGTAAAAGATTCTATTATCTTGCATGAAAAACCGATGCAGGTAGCATTGTACTGGAGTCCTGAAGCAAAAAAGATGGTAGATGAACTTGTTGAAAAAGAACATCCAAAATACGTAATTGGAGACATGGTTCGCAGTACTGAATACATAAGAGACATAGATTCTTTTAGAATTGCAGATCTGGATGATAGAATTTCGTTGCGCTACAAAAGACAGTTAGACAATGACATTGATGGAATAAATCCATACGGGGCATTTCTTTATACTGTGCCGAAAGTTCTCCGAGCAATAATGCTGGTCAAACCTTTGAAATTGGCAGTAATGAAGAATGAGGTTGCTTTGTTGGAAAAATATGAAAAAGAAATTGGACAGATATGTGAAAAAACAGTATTTGTCGCAGAAAAAGAGGCCTATGAATTTAATCAGGAATTAAAACAAGACAAAGCGGTTGCAGTTCCGATAGGTGTGGATGTGGATTATTTCTATTACCGCGAACCTAAGGCAACAAAAAACATAGTCGGCTTTTTGGGAGCAATGAGTGTAGCACACAATGAAAATGCAGTCCGACATTTTATTTCAGAAATCCTACCAATTGTTTTGCAAAAGGTTCCGGATACAGTGTTCATGGTTATTGGTGGTGGTGTATCGGAGGAATTGCGTAAGCTTGAATCAGAACACGTGTATTTTACTGGACGTGTAGAAGACGTCCGAGATTATCTGGAGCGGTGTAAGGTTTTTGTTTGCCCAATGACATTTGGAAGTGGAATAAAAACCAAAAATCTTGAAGCAATGGCGATGGGACTACCCATTGTAACGACAAGCATTGGAGCCGAAAATATAAATGCTGTGAACGGTAAAGATTGGATTGTTGCAGACGATAATTCGGAGTTTGCAGATTGGGTCACTGATCTGCTTACAGATGAAGCCAATAGATGCTTAATTGGAAAAAATGGAAGTGACTTTATTAAGGATAATTTCACTTGGAATGTTGCAAGAAAAAAATTTGAAGAACTGTTGATAGAATAATCAGGTGGGAAGAGTGTAGACATGAAGGTTAAAAATATTATTGTTGTTTGTGATTTTGCAAATATAACTGGTGGTGCTGAGAGAGTAGCTGTTACAAGTGCTGTTTCACTTGCAGAAACAGACAGCAATGTTGTCATGTTTACAGGAAAAGGTTCGGTATGTGATGAGCTAAAAAATAGCAACGTACATGTTATATGCCTGAATCAAGAGGAAGCAATAAAAGACAGCAACAGGTTGCGTGGAATCATCAGAGGAATTTACAATCGTTCTGCACGGCAGGAGATGGAGAAGTTGTTAAAAGAGTATGATCCTAAAGATACGGTTATCCATATGCACGGCTGGTCAAAGGTACTGAGTTCATCCATTTTTATTCCAATTAAGAGGATGGGATTTAAAGTTCTTGTGACAATGCATGACTACTTTCTACAATGTCCAAACGGCTGTTGCTATGACTTTCAAAAGAAAGAGATATGTGAAAGAGAAGCACTGAGCGTTGATTGTGTGACGTGTAACTGTGACAAGAGAAGTTACATATATAAACTGTATAGAATTATCCGGCAGATTGGCATGCACAAGCTGGTTAAAGGAACAGACTTATATGTGGCATTTATCTCAAAATTCAATGAGAATGTTTCTGAGAAACGAATTCCTTTTCGCTATAAAAAGATGGTGATTACGAATCCAATCAATGTTGAACTGCGGTCAATTGTTCCTGCCAGCAAAAATAAAAAATATTTGTATATTGGCCGCTTGTCGTATGAGAAAGGCATAGATTTTTTCTGTGAGGGAATCACTAAAGCCGGAGTGAGTGGACTGGTAATTGGCTCTGGAGATAGACTGGATGATCTGAAAAAAAAATACCCCATGATAGAGTTTGTTGGATGGAAACAACAGGCGGAAATGAAGGAGTATATCCTTCAGGCACGTGCACTTGTTTTCCCATCGGTATGGTATGAAGGTGCTCCGTTAACTATCCCGGAGGTAATGGGAGGATATTGTCTGCCGTGTATTGTTTCAGATTGCTCAGCCGGTAAAGATTACATTCAGCATGAATATAATGGACTGATTTATTCAGGGAAAAAAGTAAATGCTCTTTATAAGGCTATCTGTAGTATGGAAAGTGATGCGCTTGTAACCAAACTGCAGTCCAACATTGAAAAAGATTTTAATAGAGAAAAGTATTCTTCGGAACATCACGTTATAAAACTGATGGAGTGCTATGAACGAATGCTTAGTGAGGAGTAAGGGTCATGTTTTTTGTTCATAGAGTTTTAATAAATGCCAGACGGATAGTGATAACTGCATATTATCGTTTCGTATACAGAGATAGATTTGTATACGGACAGCATTTTAAATTCAGAGGTAATTTTAAACTGTATATTGAACCTACAGGTCGTGTTGAATTTGGCGATAATTGTTTTGTGAATAATTATTTTTCAGCGACGTCAATAAAGAAAATTAAGATTGGAAATGATTGCATTTTTGGCGAGGGTGTTAAGATATACGACCATAACCATAAGTACAGTGAGAAGAATGCTGGAATTTCGATTCATTCACAGGGATTCACAAGCAAGGAAGTTTCTATAGGAAATAACTGCTGGATAGCAAGTAATGTAACAATTCTTGCAGGAGTGCACATAGGTGATAATTGCGTGATCGGTGCAAACTGTTTGATTTATAAGGATGTACCAGCAGGATCTGTTATTAAACACAAGGAAGAATTAATGGGGGGGATACAATGAAACCTAAAGTTTCTATTATCATCCCTGTATATAAAGTGGAGAAATTCCTCACTAGATGTCTGGATTCTGTGCTAGGACAGACACTTAAGGAAATTGAGATTATACTCGTGGATGATGGATCGCCTGACAATTGCGGAAATATCTGCGATGAGTATGCTGCCAAGGATAAGCGAGTTATCGTAATCCACAAAAAGAATGCTGGGGTATCAGCAGCAAGAAATAGTGGACTTGAAGTGGCATCAGGTGAATTCGTAGGATTTGTGGATAGTGATGATTACGTTGCTGCTACGATGTTTGAGGATATGTATCGGCAAGCAGTCTTGGCTGATGCAGAGATGGCTATGTGCCAATTTGCAATTACTGATGGTGCGACTGATCAACTTGTACACAGGTCTTCGGGTGATGACTTCAATGTGCTGAAATTTGACAATAAGAAAGCATTTGAGCTCATAGCAGATTTTAGCCGACCAGTTCAAGTGACAGTGTGGAATAAACTTTTCAAACGGGAACTTATCCAGAATCTGCGTTTTGATACCAGTAAAAGAATGGCAGAGGATTTGGAATTTTTGATGCGCGCCTTATTTAAAAGCAGAACGGTTGTTTATGTACCGTATGCGCTCTATGCGTATTATGCGCAACGTGAGGGTGCGGCAACATTTCATGCTGATCACAGCATCGCATGGTATTTGGAACAGAACAGCAACATTACCTCCATTATGGATGAAACTGCACAGAATTGTGCCTCTATGAAAAATCTGGCTATAGGATATAAATGCGTAAATGGTGATCTTTCTATTGCAAATGCGATGGTTCGTGCAGGAAAACTGGATTCAGAGGCTGTGAAGCTCGTGAAGAAAGATTTAAAGAGTAATATACGGGAAATTATGACATCAGAACTTCATGCAGTAAAGAAAGTTCAGATGTTGCTGTTTATTGTTAGCCCAGCACTGTATATGAAGGTTATGAAGAAAAAGCTAGTTGGATAATAAGGAGAAAATATGTCAAAGGTTGCAGTAATAACTTTACATTATATTAGAAATTATGGCTCTGTGCTCCAGACCTATGCAACACAAAAAAAGCTGGAGTTGATGGGGCATAAGGTTGAGATTATTGACTATGTTAGACCGAATGCGGAAGAAGATGCTATGCTCAAAGATGGGCTTGAGAGCAAGCATTTTGGAAAAAATGTATTGAAGTCAGTAGCGTATGTCGCATTGAAAAAAATAGAAAATATAAAGAGAAATAAGGTCTGTGTGAATTTTTTAGCACAAAATGTATCACTGACAAGAAGATATAAGGACTATGATGATTTAAAAAAGAATCCACCGGTAGCCGATGTGTATTGCACTGGAAGCGATCAGACTTGGAATAGCGAATACAATGGTGGAATACTTCCAGCATACTATTTGGAATTTGCTCCTGATGGAAAAAAACGAGTTGGTTATGCGGTCAGCATTGGTATGAACTCAATTAAGGAAAATGAACGTGCCGAAATGAGTAATTATGTACACAAGTACAGCGCAATTTCGGTGCGTGAAAATAAAGCTAAAGAACTTTTGGAAGAACTTGGATATAAAAATGTTGAACACATCCTTGACCCGACGCTTGTGCTGAATAAAGAGGAGTGGAGTGACATGATTGCCCCTCGAATGATTCGGGAAAAATACATTATTATTTACCGTTTAAATCCAAATTCAGAGATGGAACAGTTCGCTAAAGAACTTTCTGAAAAAACGGGCTGTAGGATTGTTAGAATGAGCTATTATCTGAACCACTTAAAAGAACAGGGAAAAATGATCTACACACCGACAGTGAATCAATTTTTGTCGTTGATCAACTATGCTGATTATGTGATTACAGATTCGTTCCATTGTACAGCCTTCTCTTTAAATTTCAACAAAGAATTTTTCATTTTTTATCCTGGTAAATATAATTCCAGATTGCAGAGTGTGCTGGAACTTACGGGAACAGAACATCGTGTAATGAATAATAAGAAGAAATACGAACCAATTGATTTTGCAAAAGTCAATGATGTGCTTGAACGAGAAAGAGTAAAAGCAACAACATTTATCCAGAAGAATTTTTGAATGAGGATCAGAAAGGGGAGAAGTGAATCGGATGAATAACATAGAGCTTTTTCATGAAAAGAGAAATTGCTGCGGATGCGGTGCGTGTTACAGCATATGCCCGAAAAACGCAATAAAAATGACAGAAGATCAAGACGGATTTATTTATCCCCAGATTGATAGAGACAAGTGTGTGCAATGTGGTTTATGCAAGATAGTATGTAATTATCAAAAGAACCATGAGGCATTTAAACCGATTGTGGGATATGCTGCAACAAATACAAATCACGATCAGTTAATGAAATCATCTTCCGGAGGTGCATTCAGCGCATTTGCGACAGAAATGCTTCAGAATGGCGGTGTTGTATACGGCGCAGCCTATGAGATGAAAGATGGAAACTATACGCTGAGGCACATAAGAATTGATACGATTGAGGAACTTCCAAAAGTTCAGGGTTCCAAATATGTGCAGAGCTATATTTTTGATGTTTTGCCATGTATTAAAAAGGACCTTGAATCAGGCAAGAAAGTTCTTTTTTCTGGTACACCATGTCAGGTGGATGCTCTGAAGGGTTACTTAAAAAAGAAATATGACAATCTCATTACGGTTGATATAATCTGTCATGGTGTTCCTAGTCAGAAACTATTGAATGATTACATCCACACGCTTTCAGATAGCGTAGAGACTTTTGAATTTAGGGATAAGAAAAAAGGCTGGAAGGATTTTTATATCAAATATGGTATAAATAAAAAGTCAAGGCATATTCATTGTCGAGTTTCTTCATTTTACGAGTATTTTCTCCAGGGTGAGACTTATCGCGAGAATTGTTATAGCTGTAAATATGCGTCTGAAATGCGGTATAGCGATATTACTATCGGAGATTATTGGGGCATCGAACATGAACATCCGGAACTTTTTAGAGATAAAAAGTGGAAAGACAGAGTATATGATGGCATTTCTTGCGTTTTGGCTAATACAGAGAAAGGTATGGAGCTAATAGCAGATACAGCTTCGTTGGAATTAGTCGCATCCAACTATACACGAATTTCGGCAAATAATGGACAACTGAGAAAACCATCCCATTATAGCGAGGAACGAGAGAAAATTATGAAACTGTATCATGCGAAGGGGTATGATGCAGTCGATGAAGAATTTAAAAAGAGTCTTGGAATAAAAAGAGTGATGCTGACTTTAAAAGCATCAATTCCGATTGGACTAAAAAAGAAGCTGAAAGAGCTGGTGGAAAAAGGTTAAAGAGGAGAGAATAGCAATGGCAATATATTTTGTATTAGCTGTATTTATATATATATACGGAAACTTGTATCGAGCAAACAGTTCAAATAGACGCAGAAAAATATATCTGATTGTTACATTTGGTGTTTTGATTTTGGTGGCAAGTTTAAGAGATCCAAGTGTTGGAACGGATTTAGCGGGGCACTATGCAAAACGTTTTAATATGATTGGAGATTATAGCTGGTCGCAGATTCCTACATTTTCAACTACGATTGGCTACGAAATTGGATATTGCTATTTTACTAGATTCTTACATCTTTTTTCAAATGATGTACAGTTTTTCATTTTTGTGACTTCTTTTCTAATGTGCGCAGCATTTGGATATTTTATCTATAAGGAGTCAACGGATGTTATACTAAGTACGGAACTTATGCTGTTCAGCTGTTTTTATTATCGATTTATGACAATGATGAGGCAGGGATTGGCGATTTCAATCATATTGGTTGCCTATACATTGTTGAATAATAGCGAAAGAAGAATAAAAGATTATATAAAATTTGCATTGTTGATTTTGCTGGCATCAACCTTTCACAGCTCGGCTATTTTGTGTATACTGATGATTCTATTTGATCGGCTAAGGTTCACAAAGAAACAAATAATCATTGGTGTAGGAGTAATGGTAGTTTTTTACTTGTTTTATATGAATTTCTATACTGCTGCACTCAATTTCTTTGGAACAGGAAACAATTATGAACGATATTTGACAAGTGCTTCGGAAGGTGTTGGACATATAAATCTCCAGACGATTTATAATTTTATTCTTGCATTTGTACCATTTTTACTTGGCTATTATGTTTTGGTGTGGGAAAAGAAAACAGAAAATCATTTTTTGAAAGATGATGAAAGTATGTACTGCCTAGCGAAAAATGAAAGCTTTTTACTTTATATGGCTTTGATAGCGTCGACATTTAACTTATTGATTTTCCGCATGAATATTCTGAATAGATTTTCATTATACTTTACACCTTTTATTTTGATTCTTTGTCCTTATGCAATCAGCTCAATGAAGTTGAAATCCAATGTACCAATTGTTAGAGCGTTCATATATTTCATGTTCGGCTTTTACTTTGTTTGGCTGACGATAACTAAGGCAGCAGAATTCTATGGAGTAGTACCATATCAATTTATGTGAGAGTGCGAAAATATGAAAGATAAAAAAATACTTATTATGGTTAGCAGTTTTACTCAAAATAATGGAGTAACGAATAGTATCATGAATAATTACGATGAACTGATTAAAAGTTCAAAGTGTGTTGATTTTTTAGTGCTAAAAAATGTTGATACAGCTAACGAAAAAAAAGCTATTAGAAATGGAAGTAAATTGTATTTAATACCAAAAGCAGATTCTTATATTAGCAAAAAGAAGATGAAATTTTTGGATGAAATTATGGGGCAACGGTATGATGTTGTTCATGTAAATGTGCCGAATCATAATGGAGCGGCCGTTCTATTGTCTGCTTACAAAAACAAAGTTCCGGTTAGAGTGTATCATAGCCATGCTCAGAAGCTGGCAGATACTTACAAAAATAAAATCAAATCTTTTGTTTTTGATAATTTGTGTTCAACATTGTCTAATGCACATTTAGCTTGTTCTACAGCAGCAGGCAACGAAATCTTTGGAATAGGAAATTTTAAGATCCTCCCCAATGGAATCCATGCCGAAAAATATGTGTTCAACAAGGAGAATAGAAATCAAATTCGAGAATCTCTTGGGCTGGCAAATGCTGTTGTAGTTGGAGTAGTCGGACGATTGAGTTATTTAAAGAATCCGTTTTTTTCAGTAAGAGTATTTGCTGAATTCCAGAAATTAGTGCCTGATGCCAGGCTATTATGGCTAGGAGCGGGAGAACTGGATGAACCGGTTAGAGAGTTAGCAAAAGAGCTTGAGATAGCGGATAAATGCCTGTTTATGGGAAGTGTGGGTGATGTTGAAAAATGGTATTCTGCAATGGATATACTTCTTTTTCCTTCTAAAATGGAGGGATTAGGAATGGTTGCGGTTGAGGCACAGACGTCTGGATTATTTTGTTTTGCTTCAGATCGAGTTCCAGAAGACACAAAACTTACAGAAAATATCAGGTATTATTCTTTAAATGAAACTCCGCTTGAATGGGCACAAAGGATGATGAATGAAAAAGTAAATTGGGAAAAAACAAGAACATCACACTTGGATGAAATAAACGAAGCAGGTTATAACATTGATTCAAGCAAAATAACATTGGTTACTCTTTATGATGGTTTTTTGAATGCTGTTCATAGATAGTAAGTGAGAGGATTATTAAGGTCAGATGAAAAAAGTAGGTATAATTTCACTTTATTATAATAGTAAAAACTATGGTGGCTTATTGCAAGCCTATGCTTTGGATAAGTATATTAGTGAATTGGGATATGATAGTGAACTAATCTCTTATAAAAGAGAGAATATAAAGCCGTTATATCTGCCGCCGCAACAGACGAAAATGCAGAAACTGGTAAAAATGGGCATTGCTGAAGTTGTATGGCGCGTATATTCTAAGATAGTAACAAGATTCTTTGCAAAGCGGTATTCAGAATGCTTGAATTCGCGTACAGAAAAAGTATCGGAATTTAGAGAAAAATCTATTAGGCATTCTAAAGTTTATACAGAAGAAACAATTTCTGAGTGTAAAAAGGAATATGATATTTTTATAAGTGGAAGCGATCAGATCTGGAAACCAGGTGTGGTTGATGATGGATATGTATTCAATTTTTTAAATGCTAGAGATCATAAAATTGTTTTTTCATATGCATCAAGCGTATCGGTAAGCAACCTGCCGGATGTGTATATTCAATATATGAAAAAGGCATTAGCTAAATATTCTGCTGTTTCGTTAAGAGAAGAGGCAACGGTGGAGCAGTTTAAAAGGTGCATTTTTGATAACACAAAACATGTATTAGATCCGACACTTTTAGTAGACAGAGAAAGTTGGCATGAGTTAGCAGGAAAGCAGTGCATCAATGGAAAGTATATTTTTTGTTATATGCTTGGTGATGACCGAAATCAAAGAAAACAAATAAAAGAATTTGCTAAGAAAAAAGGATTAAAGCTTGTCACGCTTCCACACATTGTTAATAGCAGTGTTTTTCAGTTTAAGACACAGGATTGGCATTTTGGTGATGAACAGTTATATGATATTGGAATTCCAGAATTTCTTAGTCTTATCCAGCACGCAGAAATTGTTGTAACAGATTCATTCCATGCAGGTGTATTTTCCTATGTTTTTCATAAGGAGTTTTATTTGTTAGAGAGACCAACAAATAATCCTGAAGATTTGATGAACGTTAGAATATATGATTTAGTGAAACTGTACGGAACGCCGGATCGTGTCATTTCTATTAATGAAAATTTAGTGACCCAAACAGTTAATCCAATCGATTACTCGATTGTCGATAAAAATGTTCTTACTATGCAAAAATCTTCCAGAGAGTTTTTGAGTAGCGCATTGAAGAATTGATTGTATGTCGCTAAAATTATATTGGGGTTCAAACAGGATGAGGTTTGTGTAGTAAATGAGTCTAATAAATGAAAGGTTTAGAATAGAAAATTTTGAAAAATGAAAAATATGATTAATCAGCGAAAAGCCGGTGTTATACTATCATATGCTGGTGAATTAGTAAAAATATTAGTTAGTTTAATTTACACCCCTATTATGTTGCGCCTTTTGGGACAAAGCGAATACGGATTGTATCAGTTAGTGTATTCGGTGGTTTCTTACTTGAGTCTTTTAAGTTTGGGATTTGGAAGTTCCTACTTACGGTTTTATTCAAGGTATAAAGCACAGAAAGATGAAGATGGCGTTGCAAGGTTGAACGGAATGTTTATGCTTATTTTCTGTTCCATTTCTGTTATCTGTGTTTTATGTGGACTTGTAATGATAGGAAAAATTCGTGGCATTTTTGGTACGGGTCTTACAGAAAGCGAATATGCTACCGCTAAGGTTTTGATGGGACTGCTCATTATAAACCTTGCAATGACGTTTCCGAATTGTGTATTTAACTGCTCAATTACGGCGCACGAAAAGTTTCTGTTTCAAAAACTGCTGATACTTCTTCAGAATTTATTTAGTCCTTTTTTGACGTTGCCATTACTTATTATGGGGTACGGATCAATAGGCATGGTATCCGTAACAACATTTCTTACATTTGTGTTATTGATATCTAATATGTTCTATTGTTTTAGAAAATTACATATCAGATTCGCGTTTAGAGGACTTCAACTTAGTTTGCTTAAGGAAATGTGGGTGTTTACATTTTTCATCTTCCTGAATCAGATTATCGATCAAATTAATTGGAGCGTAGATAAATTTTTGTTAGGTAGATTTGCTGGTACGACAGCAGTTGCCGTATACGGAGTAGGCGGACAGATTAATACATTATATCTTCAGTTTTCTTCGTCCGTGTCAAATGTTTTTGTTCCAAAAGTTAATCGTATTGTTGCCGAGACAAATGATAATGATCAATTAACAAAACTTTTTACAAAGGTTGGACGAATTCAGTTTATGGTTTTAGGACTGATTTTGTCTGGATTTATATTTTTTGGAGTTCCCTTTGTAAAAATTTGGGCAGGGACGGAATACGGTGCTTCGTATGCTGTGGCACTGTTGCTTATTATTCCTGTTACAGTTCCCTTAATACAAAATCTTGGAATTGAGATTCAAAGAGCCAAGAATATGCATAAGGCAAGGGCAGTTGTCTATTTGGCAATTGCAATTGCCAACATATTTATCAGCATTCCGCTGATTAAACTTATGGGACCAGCTGGTGCTGCGCTTGGAACAGCTATTTCTCTTATTGCGGGTAATGCTATCTTCATGAATTGGTATTATCATGCCCGTATTGGAATGAATATGATTTATTTTTGGAAAGAAATTGCAAAGTTTATCCCTGCATTGATTGCACCTTGTGTAGTCGGATTTTTCATTATGAAATTTGCCAGTATTACGGGACTCGTTAAATTGGGAGTGTTTGCAATTATATATATGATCGTGTATGCACTTTCGATGTTTTTCTTAGGGGTGAATGCGGAAGAGAAACAGCTAGTTGTGGGACCAATTAGGAAAATTTTTAGGAAATGATTATAGAAGAGGAATGCGAATGAAGCCAGAAAAAGTATATGCTTGTTACAATATAAATAAAGATTTGAGATTGAACAGTTCTTCTGGGGCAGTTTTTTCCTCTCTGGCAGAGTATGTGCTTAATAAACAAGGCGTTGTGTATGGTGTCGCAATGTCTGAGGATTGCTATTCAGCAGAGTTTATTGCAGTTACAGATGAAGTGGGAATGGCAAGGCTACGTGGATCAAAATATCTTCAGGCAAAGATAGGAAATACGTTTAAGAGTGTTAAAAGGAATTTAATAGCTGGAAGACATGTACTATTTACCGGAACAGGCTGTCAAGTAAATGGATTAAAGAATTTTCTTGAAAGAGATTATGACAATCTTATATGTGTAGATGTAATTTGCCATGGTGCACCATCACCAGCTCTATGGAAGAAATACGCAGAATACCAGGAAAAGAAAAATGGTGGCAAGCTAAGGGATATTAATTTTCGTTGTAAGGATGACGGTTGGGTTGATTTTGGCATGAAAGAGATGCTTAAAAATATACCTCAGAGTGAAGAAAAGAAACTGTATATATCTAGAGATAAAGATCCTTATATGCAGATGTTTCTGAGAGATTACTGCCTGCGGCCATCCTGCTATGAGTGTGCGGCCAAGGAAGAAAGAAAGTCTGATTTAACAATTGCAGATTTTTGGGGAATCAAAGATGTTGCTCCTGAAATGAATGACGGGTTAGGAACATCTCTCGTATTAATTCGAACAAAAAAGGGACAAGAAATATTTAACTATATCAGTTGCGAAATGAAATTAAAAGAAGTGACATATGAAGCTGGTGTAAAAGGAAATCCAGCTGAATATAAGTCGTGTATAAGGCCATCACAAAGAGATACTTTTTTTGACGATATGTACACAATGAGTTTTGAAGAATTGGAAGAAAAATATGCAGCTCCGATTAAATATTCTTTAAAAACAAGAGTTAAAAGGAAGGTAAAGAAAATAATGAAAAGTATGCTTCGAGTGATCGGGGGGGCAGAGAGTAATTTAGAATACGGCTTACTCTTTGTGTTTCGTGTTTGATTGTAAGGAGAATAAAAAATGTCTAAATACTTTGGAACGGATATCCTGTACATCTATGGCTGCTATATGAAAGAACGCGGCAAACTGCTGAATAATACAGTTGTTACTACGGTCATGTCCAACTTTGGTCTGTACAAAGCATTTGATGAGTAGGGTATCGGTTACGCTAAGACCGCTGTGAGCGACAAATATGTCTATGAATACATGGTTAAAAACGGCTGCCGCATTGGTGGTGAGCAGAGCGGTCATATCATCTTCTCTAAGTATGTAACCACTGACGATGGTATCCTGACCAGTCTGAAGATGATGGAAGTGATGTTGGCGAAGAAGAAAACGATGAGTGAACTGGCGGTACCATTGAAAATCTATCCGCAGGTGTTGGAGAATGTTCTTGTGACCGATAAGAAAGCCGCACAGAATGCTCCTGCTGCACAGGAAGCGGTGCCCAAGGTTGCTGAAGCACTGAGCGATACTGGCCGTATTCTGGTGCGTGAGTCTGGCACAGGTCATGAAAGCAAAAGGTTGTCTGTCTAATCTGATTGAGAAAACAGCTGGCGGTAAGGCATTGAAAGGAACCTGTGGTATTAGACACACTCGCTGGGCAACACACGGGGAGCCAAGCCAGATTAATGCGTATCCGCATGTTTCTGGTAACTGTACTCGTTCTGGATCTGGTGCAGTGGAGTCCGAGGTAGTCGGTGTACATAACAGTATCGTCGAAAATTACACAAAACTGAAAGAAAAACTGCTGAAGCATGGTTACACTTTTTATAGCCAGACTGATACAGAAGTAGTTGTTAAGCTGGTTGATTACTATAATAAAAAATACAATCTTGGAGTGATTGGATATGGAAAGAGAAATACCGGTACTATATAAAAGAAAAGAAGAATGCTGTGGATGTACAGCCTGTTATGCTATTTGTCCGAAAGAAGCTATTTCAATGGTAGAGGATGAAGAGAAATTTGAGTATCCGCAGATTGATGAAAGCAAGTGTGTGCGGTGCTATCAATGCATTAAGGTATGTCCGATAAAAGCAGCACGATCATGATGGGTTACAGCTATCAGACATCTTCTATAACGCAGTGGGGGAATGTTCGGCGGCTTGATGTAGCGGTAGGAGTAGATGTGTCTTGCAATATTGAAAATACTGAGGTGATTGTGAATGAGCGAAACATATCTGGTTTATCATTATTGTACAGTTGAAACGTTTAAGAGTATTTTAAAGAGTAAAGTGCTTTGGCTGTGTGATTTAACAGATTCTAATGATGAGCAGGAAGTAATTAGAACTTTTGTTGTTCTTTGGGAAGGCGTCAAGAAAAGATTAAAGCAAACCGACATTCCAAAGGATGTTTTGGATAATGCTATTCAGCTGATTGATCAACAGTACAAGACAGAAATCCAAACTGGACCACCGTATGGAGTGTGTTTTTGCCAGAAAGAAGATATATCCTCTCAATGGACTGAGTATGGAGATCACACAAGAGGGTTGTCACTAGGATTTGATATAAATTGGTTTATTCATAATGACGGCATTAGGCAACAGAAACCGCATCCGAGCACTGTTCAATCAAATGCCATAGGGTGTGATACTGTTATATATCATTCAGAAGAATTTGAAGCACAAATGACAGATGTTTGCTATAGGGCATTGAAAGAACAGGGAACATCGGCATGGATAATGTGCATTCGTCCTACATTTAAACATTATTCAGGGTTTGTGAAAAACCCTACTTTTGAGTCTGAAGCAGAAATTCGAATTGTTTATTATCCAATTGAAGAAATTGAATTTGCGCAGAAAGGTGTTAGTGTTAGTGACTTAAAAACACATATAAAGAAGCATTATGAAATTCCATGGATAAAAGAATCGTCAAAAGCATTAAAGTCTGTGTGCATCGGTCATAACTGTGAATTATCTGAAGCAGATGTTAGAAAATTGCTTGTAGAAAATGAAATTGGAACGGACGTCCAAATAAAGCAATCGGAGTGTACATATAGAATACGATGAAATACGGATTTTGCTGCATGTGCACATTTTAAATGTTAGATGTTAGGCAAGAGAAAACTAAAATAAGGCAGATGACTGACAAGAGAGTATTAGCAGTCAGACACGTATTGGATCAGATAGATTTATAAATATTGTATTAGAAAAACAATAGAAGCTGACATTATTGAATGCAGTTAAGCCTATTAGCATGGTTTTGACAATTTTTTACTAGCACGTGAAAATATCGAATTCAAATTGAAGAGATTGAATATCATTTCAAAGAGTGATACAATCGCAGATAAATCTGACAATAATAATACATTCAGGTATTGATACAGATGATAAAAATAATGAGCAAGGGAGAATAAACAAATGTGTGGAATTGTTGGTTATGTAGGTAAGGAACAGGCAGCACCGATTCTTTTGGATGGTCTGTCAAAGTTAGAGTATAGGGGTTATGATTCAGCAGGTATTGCTGTCAGAGATAATGCCTCAGCGATAAAGATCGTTAAGGCAAAAGGACGTTTGAAAGGTCTGATTGAGAAGACAGATGCAGGACATGCTGTATTTGGCACTTGTGGTATCGGACATACCAGATGGGCAACGCACGGTGAACCATCAGAGACAAATGCACATCCTCATACAAGTGATGATGGAAATGTTGTAGGTGTACATAATGGAATTATCGAGAATTATCAGGAGCTGAAGGCGAAGCTTGTTAAGAATGGTTATTCTTTTTATTCTTCAACCGATACAGAAGTTGCTGTGAAGCTTGTGGATTACTATTACAAGAAATATGAACATACACCGGTAGATGCGATTAATCATGCGATGGTTCGTATTCGTGGTTCTTATGCACTTGCAATGATGTTTGAAGAGTATCCAAATGAAATCTATGTTGCAAGAAAAGACAGCCCGATGATTATTGGTATTGCTGATGGGAATTGCTATATCGCATCGGATGTTCCTGCTATTTTGAAATATACAAGAAATGTTTATTACATTGGAAATATGGAGCTTGGTCGTCTGGCTGACGGTAAGGCAACATTTTACAATCTGGATGGCGATGAGATCCCAAAAGATCTGGTTGAGATCAAATGGGATGCAGAAGCTGCCGAAAAGGGTGGCTATGAGCATTTCATGATGAAGGAGATTCATGAGCAGCCAAAGGCTATCTTGGATACGATGAATTCTAAGATCAAAGATGGCAGAATTGACCTGAGCGATATGGGCTTGAGTGAGGAAGATATTAAGAACATTTCACAGGTATTTATCGTAGCGTGTGGTTCTGCATATCATACAGGTGTTGTTACTCAGTATGTGATGGAAGATCTTGCAAGAATTCCTGTTCGCGTGGAGCTTGCATCGGAATTCCGTTATAGAAGACCTATTTTGAATAAAAATGATCTGGTTATCGTGGTTAGCCAGTCGGGTGAGACGGCAGATACACTTGCAGGACTTCGTCTTGCAAAAGAGCAGGAAGTGAAGACTCTTGGTATCGTGAATGTTGTAGGTTCATCGATTGCCCGTGAAGCAGATAATGTTTTCTATACTCTTGCCGGACCGGAGATTGCGGTTGCTACAACCAAGGCATACAGTGCACAGTTGATTGCGGGATATATGCTGTCGATAGAATTTGCAAGAGTTCGTGGTGAGATCACAGAAGAACAGTATACAGGATATATAACAGAGCTTCAGACGATTCCGGATAAGATCGGCAGAATTCTTGAAGATAAGGAGCGGATTCAGTGGTTTGCAGCCAAACAGGCGAATGCACAGGATATTTTCTTTGTAGGTCGTGGTATTGATTATGCGATTTGTCTGGAAGGCAGCCTTAAGTTAAAAGAGATCAGCTATATTCATTCTGAAGCATATGCTGCCGGTGAGTTGAAGCACGGAACGATCAGCCTGATTGAGGACGGCATTCTTGTAATCGGCGTGCTGACTCAGCCGGAACTCTATGAGAAAACGATTAGTAATATGGTAGAATGCAAGAGCCGCGGTGCATCCCTTATGGCACTTACAACCGTAGGCAATTATTCCATCGAGGACACAGCGGAATTCACTGTATATGTTCCGAAGACGGATGAGCATTTCGCTGCTAGTCTTGCAGTTGTGCCATTACAGTTGCTTGGTTATTATGTATCTGTTGCCAGAGGATTGGATGTTGATAAGCCAAGAAACCTTGCAAAGAGTGTGACGGTAGAGTAGAAAGTTCACCACTGACCGATATGTGGTATATAAATGGTCGGGGGTGAGAGTTTACCGCTGATCGATACGCGGTATATAAATGGTTGAGTTGAAAGTATAGTCCTTCGCTGTGAGGTGAGGGACTTTTTTCTTGATTTCAGATTAGGATGAAGTTTTTGCATTATGAGTATAAAATTTTAGATTTTGTTGGGAAAAGGGGGATGTTTATGCTGAAGAAATTGATTGGTAATAAAGCCAGAAAACCATTGATCATTTCACTTGTATTTGTCCTGATTACTTTATGTATATTATTCTACTTGACATTCCAGACACCGGATGATACGGTTGCCCTTTCGGAAAGAGTGGGGCATCTGCCTCTTGTGGAAAATTTCCTTAACTGGGTCAGTGCATTTGTGGATTGGTCAGTACGTCAATGGGCACATGTATTTGAATTCCTGATCATCGGCATCTGTGTTAGTATTTTTTATGCATTTGCAGCGAAGAATATTTGGACTATGTTGGTGTTGGCAGTATTAACTTGTATGTGTATATCGTTGTGTGATCAGTCCGTTCGGATATTCATTGTCGGGAGACATTTTGATTCCTTTGATCTGGTGTTGGATGCACTGGGATATGTGGGCGCTATCGTGGTTGTGAGCATATGCAGGGAAATGTATAGATTGGTGGTTAATAGAGATAAATGAGATTGAGCTGGAACGGCGGAACCTTGGATGGAAAAGGGGAGGCTGGGCTGGCTTTTTTGATTGATAAACAAAGTAGCGTTTTGATGTCGAAGAATGTTGACTTTGCGTATAAATAGGGGTAATATGTAAAATATAAATAATCGAATAGAGGGGGGATTTCTTTTATGCCTTTTGGGGCAGATCTAATTAAAATCCATGAATCGGAATAATTGAATAAGTATAAGTGAAAATAATAGTATTGTGTTGATTCCCTTTATTTAAGGGGATCGAGAATTGTAATATTGATATGTAAAAACGGAAACTAAATAAGTAATGAAGAAATAAATTTCTTTACTTTATTATATTATATGTGGAGGATTGTGAATGGATACATTAGAGAGAAAACAAAAATTACAAACATTGCCGTGGTATGCATTACATGAAATTGCTAAAAAAATGTGTATAGACGAAAAGGAAATAAATGGAAAGGAAAAAGTGTAATAATCAGCAAAATTTTATCTTATGGAGGGCTTTCGGATGAGGAAATTGAGCAATATGTAAATGATTATATTTATGGGGATCGAGTTACATTTACATTGTGGACATTTGGCAGCAAATTGGAAGCATCCGATTATGAAATAATAAAAAAATTAGAAAATAAGGAGGAGTATATAGATTTATCAGGATATAGAAAATTAAAAATATTATCTGTTAAAGAATATTTGGATCGTATAGAGATTTTATATGTTTATAGCAGAGAATATATGTATATAGATGAAAATGGTAAAAATGCAAATATTTGGGAACAACATAGAGGATGCTTATGGATAGGAAGGACAGAAACATATTTAGCATGTATTAGTAAGCATGAAAAAATGACAATATACATTACGAAATATATTGCGGACGTATTAAAAAATTCTATAGTACAAATAAAACCGCCTAAGTCAGCTATTGATAAATGTACAAATTTTAAGGCAATAAGTAGGATTGTATTACAGGGAAAAGATGGAGAAAAAACAATTGTTTCAAGAGCGGGAGGAATTACTATTGAGCAAGAGGAAGAAATAGATAGAATTAGAAATGATCGTATGGATACATCGGGAAGTTTTATTTCGTCAATTACAAGTGACATAGAGGCAACAATTAAATATAATGTTCGAAATGGAAGTATTGGAATATATAAACATTTACCAGCACAAGTGTTATTTAAGTGGTCGGAAAACGCAATAGGTATTATTTTAGAAGAAATAGAAAATCTGAAAGGTCAACCAGCAGAAGAAATATTTAAGGAAGTTGGACAGGAAATTAAATGGACTGGAGTAAGTACATCAGAAATAACTCAGTTAAATTGGTATTTAACGCAAGTTATTGCAGCCCTTAATAGAGATGATGATTATGCATTACAAATACCTAACGATAAATTATCTTTACTGGATAATGATAAATGGTTTACTAAAATTTCAAGAATATTTTGTAAGACATGTGATTCTTATGAGGTTCCGTATTGTTCAGAATGCGGAGAAGAATTAAGAATAAGCAAAGGTATTTTACGTGAATGCGGATGTGGAGCTCCGTTGAAGATGAAATGTGCAGAAGGCCATGAAACATGTGAAATTGTAAATTGGTATGTTCCAAAACCAATGTTAATTCGAATGATAGATAAAAATATACGAAAAATATATAAGGATGATACGTTAAATTATAGTATTTGTATTGCAGGTGATTGGATACATATAGCAAATCTTTCGGAAAATACACAAGAGAGGGTAGAAATTCCGTTTGTGGAAATTGAATGTTTTAAACATCGGTGTACAAGGGGTACAAACAAGATAAAATAGAAATGAGGGGCGATAGAGCGGAAATGTCAGATTTTCCACTCTATCTGAACACGGTCGCTGGTGGCCTTGATCGTAGAGATCAAACCATCGGCGGCTTTTCTTTTGTCGTCAAAATCTATGCTGTCCCAGTTGTCGAGATAATAGGATAACTTCTTTATCTGCTGGGGAGATATGGTTTCAACGCTCAATTCAGCGATTGCCTTTGAAATGGTCTGGCGTCGGGTGTCCAGTTCTTCAATTTTTTTGTTAGCGTAGGCAAGCAAGGTCGCATTGGCTCCGGTCAGCGTATCCAGCAGCTTTTCAATTTCTGCCTCCACCTGTGCCAGTTCCACTTGATAGGCTGTCAGTTTCGGATTGACTTTTTCCTCCCTGCCGTGGAGTATCTGAAAATCTTTGAACTTTTCCTGCATGGCCGAGAAAATGAATTGCTCAAATTCTTCTTTGCGGATTTTCCCGCAGCCCGGACAGCCTTTATTTTCCGTCCGTTTGGTACAGCGGAAATACCCGGTGCTGTTTGGTACATGGGTGGCTTTCAGAGCATACCCACAATGACCGCACTTGATTTTTCCAGCCATCCAAGTGTTCTTCGGTTTTCGTCCCTGCTGGAAGGTGGTATTTGCCATAAGTTTTTTCCGACATTTCAGCCATGTGTCAGAGGAAATGAGTGCTTCATGAGGAGCGATAACAAGTATCTGGTCTTTTAAGCACCTGTCCTTGTCCTCCTTCACATCCCGTCCCTGATAGAGATAGCAGCCGTTTGTTCCGGCAAAGTCAGAAGCGTCATTGACAATCGCTGCGCCCTGACTCTTGAAAAATTCGTACAGCTCCAAATCGGCCTGTGCGTAAACGGGGTTTCTTAAAAGCTGGGAAAGAAATGTACGGAACATGGATTTGCCATAAATTTTTATGTCATGTTCCTCGAAGTATCGGGTAATATCTCCGAAGGAGGTTTCCGGTTCAGCGTACATTTCAAACATCAGCCGAACATGGTCGGCGGCTACGGGGGCGGCAACCATTTTCTTTGTGCGGATACCTTCTACCACAGTAGGCTCTAACTGATAACCGTATGGTGCCTGTCCGCTCATGTGAAAGCCTTTCAGGCACCGGGAATAGTAGGCGTCTGTGACACGCTTCTGAATTGTCTCACGTTCAAGCTGGGCGAATACAATGCAGATATTTAGCATGGCCCGGCCCATCGGGGTCGAAGTATCAAACTTTTCCGTGGAGGATACAAACTCCACATCGTACTCTTGAAACAGCTCCATCATCGTTGCAAAGTCCAGAATAGAGCGGCTTATACGGTCCAGTTTATACACGATGACCCGCCTGACCTTTCCCTTGCGAATCTCGCCCAACAGCTTTTGAAACTCCGGCCTATCCGTATTTTTACCGGAATAGCCTTTGTCCTTGAATACCCGGCAGTTCCCACCTTTCAATTCATACTTGCAAAAGTCAATCTGACTTTCAATGCTGATACTGTCCTTGCGGTCTACTGACTGTCTTGCGTAAATACAATCTTCTCTGATAAATTCCATATTGGGCTCCTTTCCTTGTTGGAATGGAGCTACCAACCTTACAACTATATTATACCATCAGCAGCCCCGGACAACAATGTTGCGAATGATTAGGGAAATCTGTCCCCATATTTGCTGAACACCTCATAAAGACAACGCTCAATTTCTTTTTTGCGCTGTGCTTTCTCCTTCGGGGGAAGTACCGGCGTGAGGCTTTCCAGCACAATGATCTTCCCTTGAAATGCGACAGCCTTTGTTTCTCGTTCATAAGTGACAGCTTGCGTCATTGAAAACCTCCTTTGCGAAAGTGCGTGTATATGCCAGCCTTTCCCACTTGTCCCGTGGGGAAATGTCAAAAGACGGCACCCCGCAGGTGCCGCCCTTTGAGCTTTCTCCACTTCGGGTCGATGTGGCCCGAGGTCAGTAAGGACTGGAATGGTACTTTTCTTTGGCGTCCTCCACGCTGTTGAGGTCAAATACTTCATAAAGCTGCCCCACAACACGCCGTATATCCTTCTTTGAAAATCCGCAGTTCTCCATTGCCATAATGACATAACCACGGCAGGCGTCATTGCTCCATTCGTCCGGTTCCAAGCCGGGGATCATTCCAAACGCATTTCCCATAAAGTGCTCCTCTTTTGAAAAGATGGGGAGCCACGCCGGATCGGTTGGCCTATCATCAGACAGCATTGCCGGGGGCTCCCCATAGGTTTTCACTTCATTTCAGACACATCGGACGGACATAGGCTTCATGCCCCATAGTATTTCAACTCTCCCCATTCTGATGGCAAGGCGTTCTCATTGCCTGCGACGGCTCACGGCTTGCAAGGCCGCTTCAACGCTCGGACTGTGACTAAACGCAAGTATCCGGGTTCTGCGCCTGTTCCGGTGGAGCCAGCCTTGCCCCACCTATGGCATGGACCTGTTCGCTCGCTCAGTTTTACAAAGACTGTATTCTCTGAAATCCGAGGTCATGGCGGGTCTGTCACACAGCGCGTTCCCCTTCGTATCCGGGTGTCTTTTTATTCAATTTTCAATCTGCATGAGGCTTGTCTGAACCTCGGGCCATTGTGAGCCGAAGTGTTTTACCTCTCATAAGCCATTTCATTTTCCGGCCTAAATCGGTACGCCTTACAAAGAATTTTTCAAAATTTTTTCTAAGCGACGCAGACCTCGCTCGATTGCGACACGAACTACTTTTTCATGGACGCCCTCTGCCCGGGCAATGTCCTGTTTGGTCATGCCGAGAATGAAATGGGCATAAATCCGTTTTGCCTGTTTGTCTGGCAGACTGGTAATCGCTGCGTGAAGTTCCTGCATGGTCACTTTCCGCTCATACAGTTCATGGGGAGATAAAGCGACAAAGACAGCCTCATGCTCCAGCCCGTCATCCCGATCAAGGGAATAGTAGGCTTTGTGGCGGTATGTACGCAGCCGATAAGCAGCCTCTTTACGATCAAACTCTTTGAACATTTCTGCAACTTCTTCCGATACTTCCATGAAGCAATCCGATGTATAGAATGGGTAATAGTCCCGCAAATTGATAATAGCCATATTGACCTCCGTTTCGGTTGTTGGTTGACGAGTGACCGAAACGAAGGCGGCGGGGAGCGGCACCGGGGAATGACTTCGGGCCAACATGACCCGAAGCAGCCCCATAAGAACACAAAAGCGCCCGGGCGGCATGAAGCCACACGGACGCATGAAATGACATGATAGTTAAGGTTCCAACAAATTTCGCATACATAGCCGGAATAACCCGGAGGGGGAGCTACGCTTTTTTTAGCTGGTGCAGATCATGGGTACTGTGAAAAAAGACAAAAATAGACACGGCGGCAATCCTCCTATATGCCGCCGTGGATTTACACGGTGTTAGGTCGTCGTTGGTTTAGGATAGACGAAAAGAAACGGCGGCTCTGAAAATCAAAGCCGCCGCTTCATAGGCGCGTGAAAATGTGTCTGCTTTACGACGGCTTTTTTTCTTTTGCCGTCGTCCGGCAGATCATTAGATATATTGCATTTATTTAGTCTTGCGGTTCAATCCTTTCAAAATTAACAATGACAAAATCACACAAACCATCAGAATTACAACGCCGATTAAAACCTGAAACATATTTGCATTATAATAACCAGAGATATTGAAAACGGCTGTCATGGGATATACCGTCTTTAACTGCTGGGACATACTCGCAAATAATCCAGCAAACGAATAAATTTCTGCAAATACCAGAGCCAGCCAATACCCCTTTTTCATCCGCGCTACCAGAGCGATAATAGGAGAAATTGCAAAGAATACGCCTACCCCATCCAGAAAATATATTTTCAGATTTTCTAACACAAGGCCAACGGAAAGTGCTTCTAAATGCAAAACTGCCTCGACAAGAAAGGTAATTGCAAAAAGTAAAAGGTAAATCAGAACGCTGAACACAAAGGCAAGTATCATTTTGGCAAGTGTCAGTTTCACTTCATCTACGGGAATGAGCCGCAGAGATTTTAAGGTATCCTCCTGTTCCTCCCGGCAAATCATATAACTTCCCAATAGGGCAATTACAGCAGGCAGAACATAAAAGGTAGCAAGGGATTGGGCCGCTGTCATAAACCATCCAGCCCCGTCAATATATCGGCGGTCATAGAATGTAAACTGTCCCTGTGCAAAGACGATCAACCCTACCATGACTGTTGCAAACCCAGCAATCCAGAGTATTTTGGAACGGTGGAGTTTCTGACTCTCCGCCCAAAGCAAATCTTTCATCATTTTTTGCACCTCACTTTCTCCGAACCAATGCCACATTCGCCAATACAGCCGAAGCAGCAGCCCATACACCAATACACAGAAATGCGGCTGGAATATTTAATGGCTGATCGAATACAACACCCGGAATATCATACATAACAATAGCGGTCATACTGGACAGCGGATGTAGGTACATATTCACCATCAAGAGGATAAAGCCGAGGAATGTATAAATCAGCGTCAGGCAAACAGGGAGAATATAGCCCTTTTGCGCTGCGGCAACCGCCAGTACTGGTAACATCGCAAAGGCGGTCAACAGAGAAATTTCCATACACTTCCGCAAAAGATAAAGGACACTTTCACTGTCAAAGGGAATATAACCGGATAGTATGCCGGTCAGAATGGACGCCGTTGCGGTAACTAGCATAAAGCAAATGGAATACACCAGCACCACAGCAAACTTGCTGAAAAAGTATGCCATTTTATTGACCGGTACAATCCAAAGCTGTTTGAGCATATCATACTGGTTTTCGTTATACATCAGCATGGTACACAACATCCCCAGCACTACCGGTAGGATGATCCACGGGGTATAGCTGAACGCTGTCCATTTGTAAAACATAATGGGGTCCACACCGGTTCCTTTGACACTTGAAAAGTAAAATACGGCAGCCAGTGGCATAAAGAGCGCCGCCAGCAGCATGAGCCAGATAAACTTTCTCCGGCGCAGTTTTAGAAATTCAACTTGTATCAGTTTAAGCAATTCCCTCTCCCCCTGTGATCTGTTTGAAATAATCCTCAAGGGTATCATTGCAGATTTGGGAGCTGATAACAGCTACATCCTGCACCACAAGGGCCTTGTTGATTGCCGCCATATCCAGTGCGGTGTCATAAAGCCGCAGGTTGTGTTCGTCCTGCACCGCATAATCGGTCACATGGAATTGCCTTTCCAAAATTAAAGAGGCTTTTGGAATATCCGACACTTGAAGCTGGATGTATTTCCGATTTTTCTTTTCTAATTCTTCCATGCTGCTTTCTTCCAGCAGAACCCCGTGGTCGATAATGCCTATGTCATCTGCCAACAGTGAAATTTCGGAAAGTATATGGCTGGAAATTAGGATGGTTTTGCCACGCTCCACACTTAAATTCTTAATAAAGTTCCTCACTTCGGCTATACCGATAGGGTCAAGTCCATTGGTCGGCTCGTCCAAAATCAAAAGCTCCGGGTCATGCAGAATAGCGTTGGCAATACCGAGGCGCTGCTTCATGCCGAGGGAATACTTACTGAACAGCTTTTTGTCCTTGTAGGGCAATCCCACAACTTCCAGCACGTTCTTGACGGCATTGGGCTGGGGTGTCCCTCGTAACTTCGCAAAAATTTCAAGGTTTTCTGTGCCGGTCAGATTCGGATAAAAACCGGGAGTTTCGATGATGGCTCCAATACGGGGATAAATGCGTTTCTCATGGCCTTTGATGTTCTGTCCGAACACATCTACTTCGCCGGAAGTGATTGGTGTAAGGCCCAAAATCATTTTCATAATTGTGGTTTTACCGGCTCCGTTGCGTCCTAAAAGTCCATAAATCCGGCCCGGTTTTACATGAAGATTCACAGAATTAACGGCAGTTTGTTCCCCGTAAATCTTTGTCAGCTTTTTGGTTTCAATCACAAGATCACTCATAAAAATGCCTCGCTTTCTCATTTTGTTTCGTTCTTCCAGATAACATAGTTGTAAAGGCTGCCATCCGGGAAATAGTTGATGAATACTTTGAAATTGCCTTTGTCACAAGGAATGACAAATTCAACACGGATTTGGTCAGAGTGTTCCGGCACATAGCAGGACACATCCGGGGAAGTGTTCTCCGGCAGCCCGCCCAGCTTATCGACTTCTTCTTCCCATGTTTCCTGTATCGTCTCCGCAGAAATATTGTCCTGTACGCCCGGCGGCAACGCATTGAAGAAAGTTTCAAAATCTCCATCCATCATTTGGTTAAAGTATTCGGTTGCTTCTTCCGTAATGGCCTGTTGGTCGGGAGCCTCGCCGGAAGATGGAGCGGCCTGCTGGCAGGCACAAAGAGAAAAAACAAGCAGAATACCGAGTAATAAACAACTCAATCGTTTCATAGGTCTTTCCTTTCAGTAAGATTGCTTTTTTAGAGCCACTACGGATGCGGCGGCAAATGTAGCACCGATCAAGAGCAGCGAACCGACACAAACAAGCGGCGAAGTATTGAATAAAACGCCTTGCATCAGGCTTTCTACCATAGCTGCGGCCGCTTCGGAAATATGGGGATAAATCCCCATCACGCTTGCCAGCGGGTGTATTCCCGTAAGATAAGCCGGGGCAATGACTACGGGAATCAGATAAAGCAGCGTTGCGCCAATGGGCAGGATATATCCCTTTGACAGCGTGGAAAGAAACACAATCGGAAGCATGGCTATGGGAATCAGAATACCACCTGCCAGATACAAAAGACCAGCGTCCATCAGTGTTTGGGCGTTCAGATCGGGAAAGCCTCCGGCAATCAGCCCACCGACAACACACAAAAGAAAAGTAATCAGGCACAGTCCTACGGACATCAGAATAACCACAGCGACTTTTGAAAAGTATAGCTGTGCTTTTGTAATAGGGATGATAAGCAGTTCTTTCATCGTGTCATTTTTGTGTTCATCGAAAAACAGTGTCGTTGCAAACATTCCCAGCACAATCGGCAGAAACAGGCTGGACAGATTCTTAAAGGCCAGTGTGTAAAGGTCGCCAAAACTATCCATAAAGGGACTGCTCCTTGAAATGCTGCAAGCCCTTTCAATCGCAAACGCTCCAAGCAGAAGTGTTAGAGCCAAAATGCACCAGACAATTTTATTCCGTTTCCATTTCTGGATTTCAGTTGTAATAATCGTCATACGGTTTCCTCCTTTCATGGTTCCAATTATAAAACGCAAACCTTGCCATAACCTTGCCGAGATAAAATTTTTTCAAAAAAAGCTCCGTGGGATCACAGAGCTTTCGGAAGTATGATGATAAAGGTTGTTCCGTTTCCGGGAACACTAGCGGCTGTAATCGTTCCTTTATGAATACTGACTAACTCTTTGGCAATCGAAAGGCCCAGCCCGTTCCCTTTGGCAGAACGGGAGTGATCGCATTGATACATCCGTTCAAAGATATGCGGGAGATCAGAGGCGGCAATCCCGTTGCCGTTATCAGCAACAACGATTTTTGCCTGCTGCTCAGTTTCAGTCACGGTCAGGAAAACTTTGCTTGCATCACTGTGCGTCAGAATATTTTGCAGTAAATTATTGAGAATACGAGTGTAGGCGGTAGAGTCAACCCGTGTCATGTATTCTGTTTCGGGTATCTCAATTTCATAGCTAAGATCGTGGTTTTCCAGCAGCGGCACCCAATCAGCCATGATGTCACGGGAAAGCTCATTCAGGTCGCAGACCTCAAAATGAAAAATCTGTTCCCCGGCATCCAGCTTCACCCATTCAAACAGGGCGGTCACAAAATCTTTCAGGTGGTGGGCTTTTTCCATAGCCACCCGAATGTATTCTTCCTTCTCAGCTCCTGTTACCATCTTGCTTTCCACAGCCTCCAAATATCCAACCAGAGAAGCAAGAGGGGTTTTTACATCATGGGAAAGGCTTGTCATAAGCCGTTTATAAGCCTGTTCGGATTGCTTTTGCTGTATAAGCCGAGATTGGCTGCTCATGGCAATCTCGTTAATATCATAACAGATTTGTTTTGTCAGGTCGCTTTCCCGCACCAATACACGGCGGTTCAAATTCCCGGCTTTTATATCGTTTAGGGCATCCCTAATAAGAAAAAGCTGACCACGGACGCGGTGAAGTTTTCCCAAAAGATAGCTGATTACCAGCAAAGCAATCAATAAGGACAACAATAGATAAAGGTTAATTTCCATGCTCATGCCTCCTTGTTAAAGCGATACCCTACACCGCGGACAGTCTGAATATAAAAAGGTTGTTCTGGATTTGGCTCGATTTTTTTTCGCAGTTTACTGATAAATGCCATGAGGTTATTGTCGTCAAAATCATATTCTTCTGTCCACACCTGCGTATAAAGTTGTTTTTTAGTAAAGACCCGACCCTTGTTGGACGCCAAAAATAGAAGCAAATCAAACTCTTTGCCGGTCAAGTCTACCGGGAGATTTTGAACCGTTACGGTTCGGTTGATTTTATCAATTACCATATCTTTCAGAAGCATGGTGGCGGCTTCGTTTCCGGTCACAGGGTTTAAGGTGGTATAGCGCCGGATTAGAGAATTGACACGAGCCATTAGTTCGTTAATTCCAAACGGCTTTGTCAGATAATCGTCCGCTCCCAGCCGCAGACCAGAAACCTTATCTTCTTCGTCGCTTTTGGCGGTCAGCATCAGCACCGGCACATTGTTTTTCTCTCGGATTTTCTGCAATACTTGAAACCCGTTCATATCTGGCATCATCACATCCAGAATAATTAGTGAACAGGTATCCTTGTTTTTTTCCAGTAGCCTCAGACCCTCTAAGCCGCCATGTGCTACTACCGCAGATAAATTTTCTTGTTCCACACATTTTTTCATCAAGGCACAAAGTTTCTTGTCATCGTCTATAATCAAAACACTATTCATGTTTCAGCAACCTCCCTTGTTTTGTCCGGCCATCAATCGGCTTTTCCGCAGCTTTAGGGATCAGCCAAACACCAGCCATTTTCACAGCACCGGGGATACGTCCACCAGCACAATAATAATTTGCCCTACGAGGTGTCACGCCCCACTTTTCGGCGGCCCCTTTCAATGTCATATAGTCCATTTCGCGCCTCCACAGAATACATTATAGTTCTTTACCTCGAATAGTACAAGTTGGAGGCTGCACATTGATGAAATGAAATACTACTTTATGTAAAATTTCATTACATTCTCATAATCCAACCCGAAATGTACAATGATATAGGGTGATATGAGAATGAACCAAAATGAAAGAAGGTTTGACTTTCACGGCCTCGGGGCGGCTCTCAAACGGGCCAGAGAAGAAAAGGGCTGGACGCAAGCCTATGTTGCGGAATTGGTAGACCGTGACTCCCGTACCATTATGAATATTGAGAACAAAGGTCAGTATCCCAGCTTCGACCTTTTTGTTAAACTCATTACTATGTTTGACGTTTCAGTTGACCAGTTTATTCATGCGGACGGAGGGGCAAGGTCAAGCTCTTGCAGAAAGCATATTGATGTGCTCCTAAATTCCATGAACGAGAAAGAGCTTGTTGTCATGGAGGCCACAGCCGAAGGGCTCAAGAAAGCCAGAGAAACGGAGGTTCCAGAATAAGGGCCTCTGTTTTTTTGCGCCATTTTCGGGGGTGCCGCTAAGTGGCAAGCAATGCCTCTGTGGCCACAAGTGGCACAAAGGCGGCTTGTTGGGGCTCGCCCCAAACCCGTATCTTCGGGCCAACATGGCCCGAAGTGTCAGCGTCGCTTTGCTCCTTGTTTTCATAACCTTAACGCTCCTTTTCCTGCTTTCTTCCCGGTTCGGTGTAGCCCATCAGAGTGTCAATGTTCGCTTTGATCGTGACGATCTCCTGCATATCCCGTCGTGCCTTTTGATATTCTCCATAGAGCTGTTTTTTCTTTGCTGTGAGCTTACGGCCTTCTTCCTTCAGCACATCCATTTTGGGGAGCTTCGCCCCGCCCAGCAGAGAGCGCATTTCCGCTTGTGCAGCCCGGTACAGTTCAAGGTCGGCCTCATGCTCCGCAAGGAATTTCCGGCTGTACTTCGTCGCCTTATACTGCTCAAAGACTGGGCGGGTTTTGGCATACTGAACCGTTGCGGCCTTTAGCCCGGCATTGGTTTTCATGGCCTGCTCCGTCTGCTTGACCTGTTCGGAAATAACATGGAAACGGTCTGCCGCCTCGGTGGCTTTCTTCGCCAACTGCTCATAATCGGTCAGGTTATTGTCCTGTATATAGGCAAGAGCGGCGGCCATCTGCTTAATGTTAAATACCTTCGCCCAGCGTTCATATCCCGGCCCCTTACCGGCAGCCAGCTTTGCTTGAATATCCACCGCCAGACTGATTTTCCGCTCCGAGCGCCCGGGGCGTTTTTCTTTGCCCTCAATGGCGGACAGAACATCTTGCAAGTCGTAGCCGTCCCCCAGCGTGGAGGCACGCAGACGGGTGAAGCGTTCCTGTCCCTGCCCGGTCAGCCGGAAGCTGATACCGCCGCCCCGAACCGTCTTGACCTCATACCCGGCCCGCTTCATCAAATTGAGAAATTCGTCCAAATCAGCGGGGCGTTCCGCCAACGCAGTATCAATGGCAAGGCGCAGCCTGTCCTGATAGGAAAGCGGCCCTTTCCGGTCTTTCTGCCACTCTCCATAGTTCCGATACTTGCCCTTGCTCCGGGGCTTCGGGTTCTCCACGATGGATAGCCCGTTTTCAAGGCACAGCCTGTCAGAGAGCCGCCGAAGGGCGAAGCTGGAGCCCCAAAAATTTCGGAATTTCCGGGTGCAGTCAAGGGTGGTGGAGTTGTAATAAATGTGACAATGGATGTGCTGCTTATCGGTATGCGTGGTAACGATAAAAGCGTGCCGCCCCTTTGTCCAGCGCATAGCCAGCTCATAGCCGATACGGTTCGCCTCCTTCGGGGTGATCTCGCCCGGATAGAAGGATTGTCGTATCTGATAGCACAGCACATTATTTTCTTTCTTCTGTTCCCGGCCCGTCATAGCGGCATAGCTGGCCTTTGCCAAAAGGAACTCGTCCGCCACGGTGGCCGGATCACATTCATAAGCGGAGATATACTTTCCGCTTTCTGTTTTCTCCGGGTCCTTGCCATAGTCCAGACAATCCCGGATAGCCTCAGCAATCGTTTCGCCTTCGCCCGCATGGCGCTGTAACAAAGTTGTGGTAGCCAAAAATCATTCCTCCTTTCCATGAGAAAGGGGCGGCCCATTCAGACCGCCCCGACTTCGGGCCAGTATGGCCCGAGGCTGCTTAACTTGCCAGAAACCGGTACAGAGCGGATTTGCCTCCGTCCAGCGCCCAAAGAAGGGAGCCCGCCGCCGCTTGCAGTCCATACGGCGAAAGAAGGAAGGCAAGAAACAGAAATACAATCCCGCCTATGGGCGTCGGCGTGAAAAAGAGAGCGACACCCAGCACCGTCAGGATCACAGAGGCAATCGTCAGCAGGACGGCACAAATATCAAATAGGAACACCAGCAGAGCCGCCAGAAGGGACAACGCTAAAGCAAAGGGAGCAACCAATATTTTCAGCAGTATCTTCATCTTCAAAACCTCCTTTATCTATCCTTCCTACCTCTATTTTATCATGCTTGCCCGGGGACATAAATGTTGCGAAAGATTAGTAAATCCTGTCCCAAACTTTTGGGTCATACTGGCCCGAAGTGGTAAAAAAAGAGCAGGGCGGCAAGCTCCGCAACGGAAGCCTGCCGCCCTCGTCTTACTTTGCCACCAGCTCGGAAAGCTCCCGCAGCACCTTTGACACCTCGCCCCACAGCTTTTCATAGTCCCGCTTCAATCCGTCGATTTCCTCCGGGTACACGCCATAGGTGTGTGCGTGTACGGCGACCTGATTGAGATTGTTGGAACAGCGCCGTTGCAGAGAGATCAGCTCTTTTACGGGCGTAAGGTCGATGTGCAGGATATACCCGTTCAGAGCCATTTTCCGTACATAAGCCCCGGCGTTGGAAATGCCCGCCTCGGCCATCCGCTCATGGATGGCCGCCAGCTCGTCCGGTGTTACCATGACGTGCAGATGGACATTCCGCTTGCGGTTCTCCATCAGCGTTCCAGCTCCCGGCCTTTCCGGCGTTCTTTGGGCTCCTTTACCTTATCCAGCGGTTTTGTGTCCAACTCCGGGGGCGTGGGCGGGATGGGCGTGTTGTTGGGTACGCCGTCGATCATGTTGCAGTTCTGCTCTGTGGAGAGCTCGGCGGTTTTCAGATAGTTGTCTTTTTCGTGCATGGCGATCCTCCTTTATCGTTCCTCATGGTTTTTATGGTTTCGCTTCTGGCCGGGTTCCTTCGGGGGTTCCTGCCCTCTGGTTTCATCTTTGAGCCGGGCAGTAATGGATGGGCGCACCCGGTCAGGATTGCCCGGTGCTGGTTTCAGCTCATAATCCTCCATCTGCTTTTCGGTCAGCGGCTTTGCGTAGGTCAGTTCGCCCCATGCCATCAGCCTGCCGTCTGCCACAGGACGCCGCCTGTCATCATCGTAGTTGACGATGGAAAGAGGCTGGTTATCCGGCGGCTTCGGGTAAGTTCCTATGTCCACGGGCCGCTGGGTGGAATAATAGCGGTAAACGCCCTCCGGTCCCAGCTCGGTATGCTTGACCGCCGCATGGTAAAACTGCTGATAGTCGTCCACCCGGCGGTCAAAGTCCCTCTGCGCCCACGCCTGACTGGTTCCATAGCGGCCCCAGTAGTAATCCCGATGGCCGTTTTCCCCCTCGGTAAACTGCCAGGTCACAAAGGGGCTCGGCGCTCCCGGATTATGCCCCAGCGCAAAGCCGTGTCCGGTTTCAAAGGTGGCAGCTTTCAAAATCACATATCCTTGTACTGTCTCCAAGAGATTCCTCCTTTCTGTGCCTCGGGCCAACATGACCCGAAGTGCTGGATGTTACGAAATAAGAGGGCAGACCGGGGAGGAATGTAATAAGATATTCCCACCCCGGAAACACCCTCAAAAAAGCCCGGAATGTCAAGCCTTTGGAGGCGGCAAATCGTAACAGCCGCCCGGCCTTTTCTCCCGCAGTTTCCTCATGCGTTCCCGGCTTTTCCGTCGGTTCCCTTCGGCCTTGCAGGCGTCGGAGCAGTAGGCTTGACGCCCCTCGGGCAAAAATGCCTTTCCGCAGACCGCACAGGCCCGCAACTCCGGGGAGATGCCTTCCGTTGTCAGCGCCGCTTGAAGCTCCGGGTTAAGGGGCAGGACAGCCTCACGGAAGTAACGGCAGTACGCCCCTGTCCAGCACTTGTGCAGCATATAGCAGGCACAGTCAAGAGGAAGGCACAGGCCGCTTTCCCGGTCATAGTTGGCGCACATCCCCGTGACCAGAGTGCGGATTTTCTTCTTCTCGTCACGGGTCAGCTCCCGGGCGTCCATTTATGACTTCGGGCCACGATGGCCCGAAGGGCGGGGCTCCACGATCAGCGCCCGGAACTTCTTCCGGCACTGTTTTTTCTTTCCTTTGCACTCCTTGTAATAACGGCATCCCTTACAAGGGTCGTCATTGTCCCAGCCGGGGTGCGGTACTTCCTTCATCATTCGTTCAAAAGGGCTGCTTGTAAAATTCATTCTCATTCCTCCGTATCTTCCTCCCATGGCGGGGTATCTTCGTCCTCGGGTTCCTCTGCGATCTCCTCCAGCTCCCCGTCCTCATATTCGCAGTAATCATCTTCCAAATCCGGGGCTTCATGCTTCGGCTTGTAAATCTTGAAATAGTAACCAATTCCACCGCCGGCCAGCACCACCGCACCGATCAAGAGCAGAGAGAGAAGGGGGCTGTCCTTTTTCTCCGGCTTGGGTTCCGGTACTTCCTCCACCGGTTCGGTGGGCTTTGGCTCTGGCTCAGGGGTCACTTCTTTGGGCGGTTCCTTACCCTGTTCAGCAAGAGGCAGAAGGTCGTCTGTGGTAACGGTATTGAGGAAATAGACGTTCTCGCTGGTTTTCTGTTTGTCGATCACCAGATAAAACACGCTCTCGTCTGCTGTGGTGATGGTGTAGAACTCCTTTCCATCCTCGTCGGTGGCGTTGTCCACCACGGTTCCCGTCCCGTCCGGGGTAAAGGGGTTCTGGGTTTCCGGCTCTGCTTCGGTTTCTGCCGGGGAGGGAGCTGTCTCCGGCTGCGGCTCGCTGCTCTGTGCATAAGCCGGGACTGTAAAGATCAGGCAACACAAAAGGCTGGCAGCCATCGCCGCCAGCCTGCGAAATTTAGTTTTCTTCATGGGCCGTGTCCTCCTTTTCGGGTGCCTCCGGCTTCGGGTCAGTATGGCCCGAAGCGGTAAGGCTGTTTTTGGGGTCATTCAGAAAAGCCATAAGCTGGGCGGGCGTCAGTTTGAGGGAGCGCACCGCCTGCACGATCTGGCTGTTTTCTTCCTCCTGTTTCTGCTTTTCCAGCTCCCGGATTTTGGCCTGCCATTCGGCGGCCTTCTCCCGGGCTTTTTCCAGTTCCTTATCGAGCTTGTCGATTTTGTTCATGCAAGGACTCCTTTCCTCTGGCTCACAAACGCCCGAAGGCATAGAAATGTGTCTGCCAGTAGCTTGAATTGATGTTTGCGTATTGGATGGGCGAACCACAATGGAGCATCATCCCGTCGCCCACATAAATCCCCACATGGGATACAGGGCCGGGGCTGTCATAGGTTCCCGTGAAAAAGATAATGTCGCCGGGCTTTGCCTCGGAGGGAGAAATGATAGCACACTGGTTGTAAATGCCCTGCGCCGTGGTACGGGGCAGGTTGTGGACGCCGCTGGCCGTGTACACCCAGCAGACAAAGCCCGAACAGTCAAAGGAGGTGGACGGGCTGGAGCCGCCCCACACATAGGGCCAGCCGATGTACTTTGTGGCTTCTTCCATGAGCGCCGCAAAAGCCGGGTCATCCAGCGCCTCGCCGGGTATCTCATAGCTGGGGCCGGTATCTTCGCCACCGTTGTAAATCCCTTCCCACAGATAGGGTTTGTTGCCTTTGAGCTGCTGCATAACGGTGTAGATTTCCCGCTGCTGTTCGTTAAGCCTCGGCAGGATCACGGCAGGCAGCGTCTTGTTTGTGAGGGTCACATTGAGAATGTAATACTCATAGGGAACTTCCTCGGTGGTGGTTTCCCCGGTCTCCGGGTCGGTGCTGGTTTCGGTGCGGTAGCGTATCTCGACTTCCTCCGTCAAGGTCAGTTCATACTGTGCCTCGAAAATCTCCCGCAGCTCGTCCTGCACCTGTTCACGGAAATACACATGGTACTTTGCCGAGAGATAGGACGCCAGCTCATAGGGGTTATGGCCGATCTCGTCCACGGAATAGCGGTACTCGTCATAGCCGGGATGGGTGCTTTCGATGTTCGCTACCGTCTGCGCCAGCTCGTTTTCCAGCGCTGTGTAGTCCTCGTCCACCCCCAGCAGGTCCGTATCCTCCGAGGCGTAGGAGGTGCCGGATAACGCATTGGCGAGGCCGCTGCCAAGCGTGGGGAAGATGGAACTTACCGCCGACACAAGAAAACAGAGCAGCAACAGCAGGAGCAGGACCAGCACCGCCACGGGATGACGGGTCACAAACTGCGCCGCCCGACGGGTCGCAGTTCCCGAAGCGGCAGCGGTTTTCTTTGCGGCCTTTGCGCCCTGTTTTGCAGCCGCCTTTGCTTCTTTGGAATACCGGCGTTTCAGTTTCCATTTCTGCTGCACACGGGAAAGCGGATTGCTGGCAAGCTCCGGGTGATCGGAGGCCATCTTTTGAAAATCCACATTGGCCCGGGCTTTTATGTCCTTCCGTTCCCACTTTGCCACCTTCCGGGCCGGGTGTTCCCGGTATCTCCGTTTGGCATACCGGGTCAGTTTCCGGGCTCCGGCCTCGGCCACAAGTTCCGACTTATGGGCTCCTTCCACACCCACATTTTCATGCTCAACTTCGTGGATTTTGTTGTGGAGATAAAACCATGCTTCGGTGCGGGCTCCCCGGACAGCTTTCTTCGCAAGCCCCGGCGGCTTCTTCGCTGCCCGTTTTGCCTCGGTCTTGTCCAGTTTCTCCCGGGCCTTTCCCAGCTTTTCCCCGGCGTGTTCCGCTTTTGCCTGTGCTTTCTGGTACTTGTCCTTTTTGCTCCCGGCCTTCTCGGCGGAGCCCTCCGGCTCCTGTGCCTTGCCGGTATCCTGCGGCCCGTCCGCTTCATCTTCCTGCCTCATGCGGTCAGAGGGACGGCTTTTCCGTCTGTCCTCTTGAAACTTGCCGCTTTTGGACTTCGGGCCATCATGGCCCGAAGGACTGTCCTGCCCGGTATCCTCGTCCTTAAACCGCAGGCGTCGGGATGGTGCGGGGGAAGGCCCTTCCCGTTCAGCCGGTCCGGGGCGATTGCTCCCGGTATCCTCCGTCGGCCCCGGCCTTTGAAAATTCCGTTTATCCGGTTTCTTTCCGATGATGTATCCCTCCTTTCCAAACCTCGGGCCATCATGGCCCGAAGTGCGTTATGCCCGGTTCATTTCCTGTTTTTTGTCCTCCGGGCGGGTGGTCATAATGGCGTACAGCTCGGTATTCTGCGGGAAGCGGTCAACAAACGGGATGGTGGTATTCCCGAAGAACAGCAGCCCTTCGCCGGAATTGGTATGGGTCACATAGGAAAGCTGGTGGGGGCTGATCCCAAGCTGTTTGGCTAAAATCTGCCGGTCCCCCTGTGCCTGCGAGAGCAGCACAAGGAAGTCCGAGTTTTCAAAGATGTTCTCGATCTCCGGGCTTGCCAGAAAATCCTTCACGTTCTGCGTTAAAGCACTGGGAACGCACCCTTTTTTTCGCAGCATTTTCCAGATCGCCACACAGTAGCTTGCCGTCAGCCGGTCACGGAGCAGCACATGGAACTCGTCGAAGTAGCACCATGTAGCGATACCGCGGAGGAAATTCATGGACACCTGCGAGTTTACCAAGTCCTGCATAATGAGCATGGCAATCGTCCGAAGCCCGGCCCCCAGCTTTTTTAAGTCAAGGCATACCAGACGGCGGTTTAAGTCCACATTGGTTTCATGGTTGAACACGTTAAGGGAACCCGACACATAGATTTCAAGGGCAGTTGCCAGCCGTACCGCCTCGCCCTCCGGCTGGGAACAGAGCAGGTCATACAGGGTTTGGAGGGTCGGCATTTTGCTTGTTTCCGGGTCCTGCAAATGTTCCCGGTACATCTGGCGTACACAGCGGTCAATGACGGTCCGCTCCACCGGCTGCAAGCCATCCTTGCCGCCAACGATCAGCTCCATCAGCGACAGGATAAAGTCGGCTTTCAGCGCCATCGGGTTTTCCTCGTCAAAGCTTAGGTCAATGTCCATCGGATTGATGTGGTGGGGGCTGTCCGGGGCGATCTCGATGACCTGTCCGCCCAGCCGCTTGATAAGGGGCGAGTATTCGCCCATCGGGTCTACCACAATGATCCGGTCACGGGTGGCAAGGAACACGTTCACAAGCTCCCGCTTTGCGGCAAAGGATTTGCCGGAGCCCGGCACGCCGAGGAACAGGCCGTTGGGGTTTTTGAGCTTTTTCCGGTTTGCCATGATGACGTTATGGGAAAGTGCGTTGAGCCCGTAATAGACGGCTTCGCCATCCATGCGGAGCTCCTGCGTCATAAAGGGAACGAAAATGGCCGTGGAGCTGGTCGTCATGCCGCGCTTGATCTCAATGCCGTTATGGCCCAGCGGAAGGCTGGAAAGAAAACCATCCTCCTGCTGGAAGTCCAGCCGCTTCAAGGTGCAGTTGTATTTCTGGACGATACCCGACACCGTGAACAGGTCATTGTCCAGCTCCCGGCGGGTCGGGGCCATGTTTACCACAAGGAAGGTCAGAAGGAACATTCGCTCATTCCGGCTCTGTAAATCTTCCAAGAGGGTCTTTGCGTCGTTGCTGTACGTTACAAGGTCGGGTGGAAGTATGTCCATGTCGTACCCTGACCGGGCTGCCTTCTTTTGTTCCTCCACCTTCATCTTGTCAATGTCGGAGACTTTGGCCTTGATGGATTTTACGGCGGCGGCCTGATCGACGGTTTGGATATGGAGAGTGATGGTCATTTCCGCATCCATTTCCAAAAGCTCCGCCAGCAGCTTGTCCGAGAGCTCCGAGGCCAAAATCTGCAAGTAGGAGGCGGCACCCCAAGTCGTCCCCACCCGGAACAGACGGCTGAAACGGAAGTCGAAGCTGTCCGGGGCGATAAAGTCTTTGGTGGAAAGCCCGGTTTTGGGGATCATATCCCATGAAAACCGGAAGGGGGAGCCGCTGCCGGGGTGGAGCTGCCCGTGAAGAAGCTCCAGCCGTTCCAGCCCCGAAAGGGAGCGGCACTTGACGCCCAGCTTTTTGAAGTTCCCGCAAATGTCCGCCTCTACACGTTCCAGCCTTGCCCTGGCGGTGGGAAGGTCGTCCACATTCACGCCGAAGGTCAGGAGCTTTGTGCGGACAATGCCGTTGTTGCTTTTGGCGATCTGGTTTTCCAGCATTTCCACATACTCACACCGGACGCTGTTGTAATCATCGTCCTGCATGGGGATGTTCACGCTGTACCGGCTGCCCGGGCGGCTCCGGTGGTTGAGGAAGGAAAGCTGGAACGGAAGGCTGCTGTCAAAGTAGTTGAGGCAGGCGCTCCACCCGTCAAAGATGGCTGCCTGATCTTCGGACTGTGCGAGCTGGTAGTTGATGTCCTCGTATTCAATGGTTTTGGTGTAATAGCGGTCCGCTACCCGGCACACCCCGTCCCGGTACATTTCCCGGTAAGGGAGGGTCTGCTGGGCGGTGGTGGGAATGTTCTTTCCTTTCGTGAACAGGCCGGTAAGGCCCTGCTTTTCAGGCTTTCTGCCTGCGGGCTTTCCGGCCCTTCTGCTGTTTCGCAATCGGCTGCGCCTCCTTTCTGGCGCTAAGCAGCGCATAGAAGTTTTCGGTTTTGTAAGGCCGCACACGGGGATAGAGGAACCGTGTGCGGATGATGTTTTTCAGCACTTTTTCCAGCGGCAGACCGTCTCGTTCATACATAGCCAGAAAGAAGAACGGGAGCATGAGGCCGATCATCAGGAACATGGCGGCACTGTTCCCGATACTGCCACGGGAAAACAGGTAAGCCGGGAGGCCCACCGCCGCCGCGCTGGAAAAACAAACAAGCTGGCGCTTCGTTAGGTTGAAGGCCAGCTTTGTCTTGATTTTGGAAAGGTCTTTTGGTACTGGCACATAGGCCATTTTGGTACACCTCCTTTATTGCTTCGGGCCAGCATGGCCCGAGGTTATCTTGCGGCCTCTTTGGCCGGGGCTGTGCTGCGGGCAGCTTCGGCGGCCTCTCGTCCGCTCTGCCTTGCCCGCCAGTATTCGGGGTGATACTGCCGGATGGACTGATTGAGTTTTTCTTCAAACTGTCCTTTGTCCTTAATGCGGTCAGGGATTTTCCACAGCTTTTTGTCCAGCAGCTCCCGGAGCACTACGCTTTCCTGTGCGTCCTCCTCATAGCAAATATAGCCCTTGTCCTTGAAGCCGCATTTTTTGGCTGCTGGGGAGAGAACGGCGGCTACCTCGTTTGCCACCATCGTTCCGCCGTGGCTGGCGGTAGATACCAAAAACACCCCCGGACAGAGGGTTTCACAATTCTGCACCTCGCCCCACGGGGAGCTTTTCGGCGCATGGAACATTCCGCCCGTCCGTCTCCGGTCTGCCTGCATGAGTGCTGCCTTTTCTAAGATGGCTTTCAGTTCCGGGGAAAAATAGGCATATTCCCGAAGGACACGGGCGGCCTCCCCGCCGCAGGCGTTCATCAACAGGGTATAGGCGTCGCTGTCCGCTTTGGTACAGCGACCCAGCAGTTTTCCGTCGTAATAGCAGGCCGCGTCATAGCCCGTCCGTTTGCGTGGCGTGGTTCCCGCCTCCTTTCTGCTTCGTGCCAGCATGGCCCGAGGTCAACGCTCTGCACTGCGGCTGGGCTTTTCCTTCGGAGGCCGCCCTGCCTTTGCCTGTTCGGCAGCCGCTTTTCCGGCTTTGAGTTGGTCGCTAATGGACGCACGCCCCACAGAGCCGCGCTCCGCCATCTGTTCCAGCTTTGCCTCATAGGCTTGCAGAACAGCAGTATTGAGCTGTTCCCGGAACTCCTTTGTGACAGGGTAGGCCATATCCCGATAGCCGCCTTTGCCGTCCGGCTGGCTGGGCATCCCAAGAAAGAGGCCCTTGCTGCCCTGGACGATTTTCAGATTTTCCACCACAAAACAGTCATTGAATTTCACGCTGGCAAAGCCCATGAGATTTTTCACAGGTTCGATGACCCGCACGCTTACATCCAGCTTTATAGGGGCGGCTGGTGTTCCGCCCGCAGTTTTTTCCTGCATGGATTTCTCCTTTCCGCTTCGGGTCAGCATGGCCCGAAGTCTCTTAATGGCAGCCGAAGATGGATTTTGCAAGACTGCCTGTTTTGAATAAGGTAAAACACAGCAACACCGTATATCCCACGCATCCCCAGATCGCCCCGATGGGGTCGCCGTCGGTGGCGATACTCTGGATCAGCACCGCATAGATGGCGACACAGACTAAGATCAATAGACCTTGAAAGCCCACCGCAAAGAGGGAGCGGAAATAGTTCTGCCCCATGTGTCCGGTTTCCCTGTTGGGGACTGTGGCAAACGGGATAGGCGCTAAACTTGTGAGTAAATAAATTTCAATCATACGGCCATATACGATGACGAAAATCACGATGTTTAAGGCAATCATGGTAAGCTGGATCAGGAAGGACTGGAGCCAGAGTCCGAACAGAGGGCCTAACTCCATCGCCTCAAGCTCTGTCCGCAGACTGTCCAGCACATCCGGCGTGATTTCTGTCCCGTTCTGGATAATGCCCGCTGATTGCTGGATCACATGCTGGCTCACATCAAAGACCGCCAGCACGATATTGAAGGTATTCGTCAGGATCATCACAGCCACAAAGGTTTTGAACACCCACTTAAAAAACATCCATGTGTCAACTTCATGTAGGTTGTTGCGTTCTATGAGCATCTGTATCAGTTCATAGGTCATAACAAAAGTGAGGATGACCCCGGCGATTGGCAGAATGGCAGTTTCGGAGATCTGTCGTATCATGGAAAAGACCCCGGCGTTCCAGTCCGCCGGGGTCGTGCCTACCTGTGTGGCGATTTCGCCAACGCTCTGATTGACGTTATCGAAAAGGCCGTCCAGATTTCCCATGATACCATCGACGAGCAGACCTTTCAGCCATTCAACGATTGCGTCGATGATAAAGTCCATACATCAGCTCCTTTTCTGGAAAAAGGGACAACGGGTGACATTTAGCTGAACAGCCCGGACAGCAGAGGGATAAGCTGAAGGCCGATCAGAACGACACCGCCGCCCGCCATGAGCTGCTTAATGCCCTGGCTTTTTGCCGCAGGGTTGTCCGACCCGTAACCTTCCAGAAGGTTGATGACGCCCCATACCGCCAGACCAGCGCCAAGAGCCATGACCAGAATTTTAAGAATGTCGATTGCCTGATTGAAAAATTCCATATACGTTCCTCCATTTTGTTTGATGGTTTTGGGTACAAAAAAAGCCGCCCACATCGGCGGCGCTTCGGGTCATCATGGCCCGAAGTTACACAAACTCGTCGCTGTCCAGATCATCGAAATTCAACAGGTCAGCTTCTTCGTCCGTGTCGGAGCCGTCCACTTCGTACACCGTGTATTCGTCCTCCGGCTTTAGTCTCAATGGCCGGTGGCGGAACAGGCTTTCCAAGCGGAAGGCGTTTTTCTTTTTATCAAATTCGGCTGTGTACTTGTAATTCGGGTGCTTTTTCAAGTCATACTTCGGGGACAGGAAGGGCGGGAGCCCCCGAAGCTGCAAGATACATTTATCCCCGGGCATGGTGGTGATCTCGCTGGTGGTCATCAGTTCCCGGCCAAGCCGCTGCATATTCTGGCTGTAACTTTCAGACTGTCCCCGGCTTCGGCCCTCGGTCTGCATGGAGATGGTGGCCTTGCCCAGCCAGTTTTCCGAAATATCCTTTAGGGTGGAAGCCTCCCGGCCTCCGAGGAATACGATACTGTCCATGTTGCCCATGATGGTTTCGGAATGGTCTTTGTACAATGCCTTGCACTGGCTCATTGCCTGATAAAAAAGCGTCAGGCTGATCTCACGGGAGCGGATGACGGCCACAATCTTTTCCAGCCCCGGCACCTGCCCGGTGTTGGCAGCCTCGTCCCACAGCACCCGCACATGATAGGGCAGACGCCCGCCATAGGTGTTGTCAGCCCGTTCACACAGAAGGTTGAACATCTGCGAAAAAGCGAGGGCAACCAAAAAGTTGTAGGTGGTGTCCGTGTCGCTGATAAGAAAGAACAGCGCTGATTTTTCATCCCCCAGCTTATCCAGCTCCAGTTCGTCATAAGACATGATCTCCCGAAGTTGGGGAATATCAAAGGGAGCCAGTCTTGCACCGCAGGAAATCAAAATGCTTTTGGCTGTCTTGCCGCTGGCGAGCTTGTATTTCTTATACTGCCTCACGGCGAAGTGCTGGGGGCTGCGGCGTTCCAGCCCGTCAAACATATAGTCCACCGCGTTTTTGAAGGTTTCGTCATCCTCCCGGACTTCCATGCTGTTTATCATTTCCACCAGCGTATTCATGTTGCGTTCTTCCTCCGGCCCCTCAAAGACGATGTAGGACACAAGGGCGCAGTACAAGAGGGTTTCTGCTTTTGTCCAGAACTCGTCGCCCTCCTTGCCGTCGCCTTTGGTGTTGGCAATCAGGGCGGTAACAAATTTCAAAACATCGCTTTCTGTCTTGATATAGGCCAGCGGATTGTAGTGCATGGATTTTGAAAAGTCGATACTGTTGAACACCCGCACCCTGTATTTCTCCCGTTGCAGAAACCGCCCGCACTGGTCGAGAGTGCCGCCCTTCGGGTCTACCACCACATACGAGGAATGGGCTTGAAGGAGCTGCGGGGTCAACCAGAACCTTGTCTTTCCCGAGCCGGACGATCCGATGACACAGGCGTTTAGGTTCCGGGCATTGGCGGGTATCTTCGGACGGGTGTTCATGGTAAGGAACTCCGTCCCGGTCAGAATGACATTGTTCTGAAATTTAGGGTCAACAAATGGCTTTATATCTTCCTTTGTTCCAAAGCGGGCGGTGCCGTACTCCGCATCCCGCCGGAATTTTTTCGCCTGCCTGATCTTTGACTGTATCAGCAGATACATCCCAGCCGCACCGGCAAGGCCCACCAGCAGGTCAATACCTCCCAGCCCCGGCCAGTAGGTTTCAAAGGCTTTGGGGAAGGTATCAAGCATCCCCATGAGCTTTGTCCCGAAGTCTGTGTCGGGGGCGATCCGGTAGGCCGTCCCGATTTTGGAGAAAAACCAGAACACAAAGAGGTACGGCAGGTTTGGGAGCACATATTTTCTGATCTTGTCACTCAACGTCCGTCCTTCACCGCCTCTCTGGTCCGCTGCTTTTCCTTTGCCTGCGTCCTGATTTGCTCCGTGAATTTCCGAAGCTGACCGAGGATGGAAGCCTTGTCCTGCTCTTTGTTCAGCACCTTTGCGCTGTACTTCTGGAAGGCCGCCGTGATAGCGTCCGCCTGATTGGCTTTGAAAAACAGCAGGTAATGACCGGGGCTCACTTTATGGAAAGCGTAGTCCACATGGAACTCCTTCGCGATCCGGTCAAACTCCTTTGGAGCTCCCACATAGGGCATGGCACTTTTGCCGCCATAGTGGTTCATCAGCTTTTTCACGCTCTGGCGTCCCTGCGGGGTCAGCGCCTTCTGGTGGTGCTTTTGCAGCGCCCGAACCACCTTGCCAAGAGCGGCAGCCAGCACTTTTCCTGTGAGCTTCGTTGTCCTGATCGAAAGGGCAACCGTTTTTTGGTTTACTTCTTCCTGCATAAAACCTCCTTTCCGTCGGGGTCCCCGCTATCCGGGAGGCCCCCGTACAATATCGGGGAACAGAAAACCTCGGGCCAATGTGGCCCGAGGCTTACCGCTCGGCATCCCTGCCGGACGGAGCTTTCTTTTCCGGCTCCGTCTGGACTTTTTCGCCCTGTTCCCGCATGGTCTGCAAGATAGAGGGCTTCTTTTGAAGCTGGGAGGGCTTTTCGCCGGACAGCGGCTTGATACATTCCAGACGGTCAGCCGCCCGGATGGCGTTGTCCGTGAGCTGCCTCTGCCATGCGCCTACGCTGGGAGCCCAGCGAAAGCCGCTGCTTTTCAGCTCGGCCCGGGTGTCTGCGTCAGGCTTTCCATCAAAGAATACCTGCAAGCGGTTGTCCTCCCGGTTCATCTCCACACGGCCCCCGTCGAATTCCCAGCCGGAAAACTCCCGCTGTGCCTGTTTGGAAAGCTGTTCGATACGGGCCTTTACCCGGCGGATCTCCGCATTGTTGTTGGTAAGCTGGTAGCTTTCAAAGGGCCTCGGGTCGCTCCGCCAGCTTGACGCCATGCTTGCTTTCAGCTTTTCGATCTGGTCCGGCGATAGCAGCGCACAGCCATCCAGTTTGCCATGCTTGCGGTAATAGGCGTTGACCTCCTTCATAATGAGCTGGGAGCGTTCCAGCCCGTCCAGCTTCTTCTGGAGCTTTTCAATCGCTGCCGGGTCATCGGCGCTGATCCCGCCCATGCCGGTACTGCGTATCTTATCCAGAAGCCCTTGAATATACCGCCATTCCTCCATGTTGCTGTCCCGAGCCCGGTTTTGCTTTTCCTTTTTTCCCACCGGGAAATTGGCAGGTCCGGCGATCATCACAGAGGGAACCCTTGCGTCAATGACAAATCCCTGGTTCATGTTTTCGGCCAGCTTGCGAGCGTAGGTGTCTAACAGATGGTCGATCTTCTCATGGTACATGGGGTCCACCCGGGATTTCTGCTGTTCCGCTATGGCGGCGGCCTTGTCCACCATTGCCCGGTATTCCGCCGTTGCGCTCCCTTCCTTGTAGTCGGAAAAGCTGTTCATTTCCTTTGCCCGACGGGCGGCCCCTTCATTGATAGGGTAATAGTTGATGGTATGCACCTCCTTCATGCTTCGGGCCATGCTGGCCCGAAGTCTTACCGTTCTTCATGGGAAGGCCCCGCCTTGTCCTTTTTCGGAGCGGGCGGGGCTTCTTGAAACCGTTTGAGTGCAGCGAGAATGGAGTGGACAGGCTCGGCCTTTTCAGGATAGGCAAATATCCGGTGTTCCGGCGGAATGTCCTGCGGCCCGTGGTAATACTCCTTGAAGCCCTCCGGGACTGCCGACACGTACCCACCGGGAGCGAATACGCCGCCCTCGTTGATACGCACATCCCGCCCGTATGCCTCATAATCGAAGTAGTTCTGAATGTGCTCCGGTATGTCGATGGTCCCAAGCTCGTCGGCGTAAAGACGGCCCAGCCCTTCATCATCAGAAATATCCGGGTAAAAGCGGTACAGGTCAAGGTTCTGGGTCAGGTTTATCAAATCCTTCACGCTCCGTGTGTGGTTTCCCAAGACAAGAGCGGCTTCAAAGGTTTCCAGTCCGCCCTTATCCCGTACTTCCAGCAGGGCGTGGCCCAGCTCGTTCAGCTCGTCGATGTTCTCACATTCGTAGAGATGATCGTAGAGCCCCAGCACATCACTGTCAAAGCTGGTAAAGAACACTTCGCTGTACCGTTTTCCGTCTATCCCGATTTTGGCAAGGGCGGCCTGCAACTCCTGTGTCGTCATGGGGAAATGTACCGTTGTCCCTACCTCGATCCCCATCAAGGGGTACAGGGCGGTGTTGGTTATATAGGCTTCAAACATGGGCTTATTCCTCCTTTCCGGCCCGGTCAGCCAGCACCTCATAAATCCCGGCCATAATGTAATCGGCGCAAGGGAGGGCAATCGCATTTCCCAGCGCCTTGTAACGTTGCAGAGGCCGGATCTCCACGCCGTCCGCCCCGTACTTTGTCCAGCCCTCCGGCAGCCCCATCAGCCGTTCGCTTTCCGTTTCCGTCAGAAAACGGATACAGCCGCCCTCCGGGTCGCCCTCATACCAGAAGGCAAAGGGCGTTACATCACTGGCTAAAAGAGTGGGAAAAGGGTCAGTTGGTAATCCGAAGCTGTTTCGGAAGGCCGTTTCTTCCTGCCTTTTTGCCGCTCCCCGCATACGGAAGCACTGAAAGGGGTGGATGACTGGTATCTGCCACCCTGTTTCAAAAGAAGCTGTTCTATCTCCTTCGGCGGCGGCCCGCCCGCCCTCTCCGCAAGGCGGAGGAAGTGGGAGCATTGGACGGGGCTTAAATAGTATGTCTGCGGCACGTCTGCCTCCAAAATCCGCCACGACGAAAATCCGCTGCCTTCGTGCCAGCCTTCGGGAGCCTGCCCAATACTGGGCGTCCATGAGCCGCCAGCACACATCAGGCGTTCCCCCTCGCACCATTCCGGCGTTTCCCCATCTTCCCGAAGGAGGCATTGGAACTTCGGTGTCCGAGAAGGCGGATAGGACGGCTCTAAAGTCCATCCGGTCATTTGTAGAAAACGCTCCCATGACGTTTTCCCAAACAGCGATAGCTGGATATAGGTTATCAGTAGCATCCCTCATTTCCTGTATGATACGAAACGCCTGATAGAACAGGCTTGATTTTGCCCCGGCAAGGCCGGAGCGGTTGCCAATCAGAGAAAGGTTCTGACAGGGGGAACCGAAGGTAATTATATGGACAGGTGGGATTTTCCCGCCGTCCACCTTCGTAATATCCCCCAAATGCACCATGTCGGGAAAGTGCCTTTTGGTTATGGAGATGGGCGCTTTTTCAATCTCGCTGGCCCATACCGGACGGATACCGCACCGGGAAGCAGCCAGAGGGAACACGCCGATCCCGTCGAAAAGGCTTCCCAGCTTAATGTCCGGCATGGCCCGGGGTGCCGTGTCCCTTCACGGCAAGCACCCCTTCCAGTGTGGTCGCCGCAATGCCCAGCCGCCCGGCAACCGCAATATCGTTTTTTACATCCTCATCCACAGCGCTGCCGCAGACGATCAGGGTGTGGGAGCGCCGCAGCATATCCCGGCGCATATCAATCCCGGCCTTGTGTTCCTCGGGAACGCTGTCATTCAAAAACAGCGGCAGATACAAGAGCGGGCAGATCGGGGAAAAGCCCGCCTCATAAGCAAGACGGCAGTAGTGGGCCGCCAGCTCCATATCAACATCCGGCTCGCCGCTCCATGCGGCGGTCAGGTACGCTAAAGGTCGTTTCATTGGTTGAGCCTCCATTTCTGTTTTGGTTTAGGGAAAAGCAAGAGTTCGCCCAACCCCTCCGCCCCTTCCCCCGGGAAGGGGAACGGCTCTGGAGAATTTATATCCCCGTCGCTTGACCGGGAAAAAGCATAACCGGGAGAAATCCGTCAAGGGTGCCTCTGGCACCGCCTGCGGCGGCGCTGCCCTTGACTGATTTTCCCGGCTATGCTACGGAATAACTGGCGACGGGGAATAATTTATATCTCCAGAGCTTCGGGGCGCGGGGCAGAGCCCCGCAATCCTCGGGCCATGCTGACCCGAAGTTTTAGCTTACTTTTCCTGTTCGGTTTTCTTCTCCGGCTTTTCGTGTTCCTTCTGCTGACCCTTCCAGTCGTCCAGCAGCTTGATGATCTGGTCCTTCATTTCCCTCGGCGTAGTTTCCTTGCCGAAATACTTGCTCAGTTCCGCACCTGTCAAAATCACTTTGTCTACCTCCTTTTTGTCCTCCATCATAATGCCGTCGATCACATCCCCGTTGAGCAGCTTCTTTTCGTCCAACTCACGCATACGCTTTGCCTGCGCCTGTGAAGGCGAGGACTGCTGGCTGTCAATGGCGACGGCGATATAGTTCTGGTTCTTCTTGCCGATATAGGAAAGCTCCACCGCCGTAGTAAAACCCAGCTTTTTTTCATCCATCAGCTTCATCAGGTCTGGAACCAGCTCATTGAGACGGATATACCGCTGCACCTGCTTGACCGCCATCTTATTGCGCTCGGCCACGATCTCGTTGGAGCGTTTACCTGCGTCCTTCGGGTCAATCTGGCCCGAAGTGCGGGAGCCCTGGTGCTTGATGGCTTCAAGCTGCATTTTTAAGGCTTTGGCCCGCTCACTGGGGAGGATTTCTTCACGCTGGTTCAGATTGTCCTCCACCATCTGTGTGATGGCTTCATCATCTGTCAGATTTCGGACGATACAGGGCATATCCGCATATCCGGCAAGCTCACTGGCTTTCTGGCGGCGGTGGCCGGACACGATCTCATAGCCGCCATCCTCACGGGGACGGACGATAGCGGGCTGGGTCACGCCCTTGTCCTTGACGCTGGACACCATAGCCCGCATTTCTTCATCATCCCGGACTTCAAAGGGATGGTTCTTGAAGGCGTGGAGTTCGTTCAGCTTGATATAGATGATCTGCTCCTTGCCCCGGCGTGGAGCATCCTTTGGCTTTTCGGGTCCTTTCGGAGCGGGAGCGGCCTGTATCGTTGGAGCCGTTTTTTTCTCCGGTTCCTTTTTGACCGCCTTTTCCGGTTTCTGTGCGGGGGCTTTGGACTTCGGGGCTGCGGCCTTGTCCTTATCTGTTTTCGGGGGACGGCCCCGGCGCTTCGGCTGTTCCGGCTCTTTGGGTTTTTCCTCCGCTTTTTTCGGAGCCTCCGGCTGCTTTTCCGGTTTTTCCGTTTTTGCCGGGGCAGGCTTTTCCCCGCTGGGAGCTGCCGCCCGTTCCTCGACCTTCTTTTCCTTCATAATTTCAGCGAAGTTATAGACGGAAACCTGCGGGTTCTTTACCTCCGGTTCCGTCTTTTTTTCCGGCTCCGGAGAAACGGAAACCTTCTCCGGCTCTTTTGGGGGAGCGGGAGGCGTTTCCTTGCCCGGCCCGCTATCCGTTACCGGCTGTTCCGGCGTTTTTGTGGTTTTATCATCTGCCATAAGCATTTACCTCCTGTTTTTTGGCATGAAAAAAGAGGCTCAACTTTTCAGTCAAGCCCCCGTGGGAAGTTCCTCCTTTCTCCGCCATGATACAAAAATACCGCCCGTAGTCTCGTTTGGGCGGTACTTTGTGTAAGATTGGCAGTCCATTATTAAGTTTTTTATTATGTTCCCTTTGTACACCGTTGCAAACATAATCCAATAGAAATTACAACGCGTTTAAAATCATATGCGGTTAATATGAAGGAAAAATGTGAATCTGGAGGATGTTCTTATAAGAAAATTGAAGGAGGATGTATGCAAAATGAAAAGATGATGTGTTTGCCTAAAATATTTTATTCAGTTTTGCCTAAATTTAAACTTCAACCGCACAAGGGAATGGAATGTGGAGATATGTCAGGAGAAGTTAAGGTAGGAAATAAATCATATGAATTAAAAGGTATTATAAAAAAGAACAGTGAAAACCGTTCACAAAAGACTTCTGATGATAGGAAAATTATGAAACCATTATTATCAACTTCTAGAGAAGGACAAGAAATTATCCGCCAGTTTGTTGAACAAGGAATGATAGATACACGTTGCCAAATGATTGCTGTAATAATTCCACAATATATAGATGCTTCATTAAAAGGGACATTAAGACATTTGGCAAGACTTTCTGGGAAAAAAATAACATTTATTGAGCTTGATGAGGTGGCAGAATTAATTTCAATTAACAATAATATCAAGGTGTTGTAGAAATCAATATTATACATTTTTGATATATCGAATTTATATAAAGGAAATGTACATTATGGAGCATTCCTGTAATTCATTAAAAGCGCCAATTGAATAAAAAAGAACCTCAAGGTATGATTGAGTTGCATCTTGGCGGATGTAAACAAAACAATCAAAACACCGGAGGTTCAACATGAATTATACACAGAATGAAAAAATTGAGCAAGCAACAGATACAACATTGGTTGTTGGAGTTGATATTGGAAGCCAGACGCATTATGCAAGAGCTTTTGATAACAGAGGGCGCGAGCTTACAAAACGAGTTTTTTCATTTCAGAATGATATCGAAGGATTTAATTCCTTTCAGCTTTGGACAGAAAAGCTGAAAATGAGAATAAAAAGACTGCAGTTCTGATTGGCTGTGAGCCGACTGGTCATTACTGGTTTGCGTTTGCAAAGTATGTACAGGATCATCAGAAAACATTGGTAATGGTCAATCCATTCTCTGTTAAGAAGATCAAGGAACTTGATGATAATAGTCCAAAGAAAATAGATTTAAAGGATCCAAAAACAATCGCAAAGCTGGTAGTGGATGGAAGATATTCGATTCCATACATGCCAGAGGACATTTATGCCGAGATAAGAGATTTGGTATACAGCCGTGACAGGATTATTATGAAGCAGCATAACATATCTGCAAACAGAATCCAGAGATGGCTTGCAATACACTTCCCGGAGTATCTGGGATTATATACAAGATTTGATGCCGCAAGTGGTTTGGCGGTGCTTGAAAAAGCACCATTGCCGAAGGATGTAATTGCACTTGGAGTAGAAGGAATCCGAAAGATCTGGCACGATAAGAAGATGCGTGGCAGAGGCGTTACAGAAGATAGGGCAAAGAACCTGGTAGAAGCTGCACACAATAGTGTTGGTCTGTATGGAGGAATTGGAACAAGAAGTGAGTTATGTATGCTGCTTGAGGAACATCAATTATGGACTTCACAACTGGAAGCTGTGAATAAGGTACTGGAAGAGACTATTCGGAAAGTACAGCATGTGGAGAAGTTACTCGCCATTAAAGGAGTAGGAAGTGTTACAATAGCAGGATTTATTGCTGAAGTAGGTGATATAAGACGTTTTAAGTCGCCGAAACAGATCCAAAAGTATGCCGGTTTGGAATTAGTAGAAAACAGTTCCGGAAAGCATAAGGGAAGATCGAGAATCAGCAAGCGAGGAAGAAGAAAACTCAGAAAGATCTTGTATCAGGTAATGATACCATTGTTGGCAAGGAACAAAGAGTTTCGAACAATCTATGATTATTATGTGACTCGTGTAAAAAATCCATTAAAACGAAGACAGGCAATGATTGCTGTCAGTTGTAAGTTAATTCGCATATTCTATGCGGTATTAACAAAAGGTGTGGACTATGACCGGTTTAAAATGATGTCAGATATTCATCATGAAAGAGGAGTTATAGCCGCATAAGAAAGAAGTACTGTAAACAGGAAAGCGTCCGCCGTCAATGGTGCTGTGAAACAGGAATGTAAAAGTATATAAAACAAAGTAGAGCTAGTAGCTGCGTTGACATTTTTTATAGGGCAAAGACCCTGCTGTAGGAGCATAAGCAGCACCCAACTATGGATAAGCAGAACGAAGGAATGTAGGACCCGGCAGAGGCAGGTGATCCTGGTAGATATGAGAGGTTAGTTACTGTGGAGGAATTTGGGAGAACAAGAAAGCCTTCATAGGGAAAAACAAACGACGTTTTATTTATTGTACCTAAAATCATCAGAAATGGACTCTTAGAAGTCGCTTCATATCCAGAAAACTCTGTTTTGTAAATATATGTAACCTATTAACGATTTAGCAAATGCCGTAAAATCAAGGCTTTTTGTTAAACTTGCACTAAAAAGAATAGAGAGTTTTATATGAGTATTCATTTAGAAATAAAAAATATTAAAAACATTCAGTATGCAGATTTATTTCTTCCATCTCAAAAAGGAATGTATGCATTAGTAGGCGAAAATGGATGCGGGAAAAGCACTATTATGCTAGCTTTGTCGTTGATGATAAAAAAATCATCAAATAAATTATTGTCAGAGAATGATTTATCACAAGAAAGTTTAATTTGTTTAGAGATGGATGAACTTGCTGATAATTGGAGATTTAAAGATAATCGTTTAGTTACAGATGTAACTGAATTATATAGGGGACATCCAGTATTAGGAACAAATATCAAAATACAGGGCTTTTACGAGGGAAGCATATTTTTTGGTACTAGATTTTATGATTATGGATTAGTTGATGATTTTATGAAAGTTGATAATTTTGAAGATGAATTAATAGAAGCAGATGATTTTGTAAAGGAGACATTAGGATATATTTTACATAACGATAAATCGTATTACAATTCGTTGTTAAAGGTGAAAAATCGTTCATTGGCGAGAAAGTACAATTTTAGGGGAATGCCATATTTTAGGAAAATTGGAGATAAATACATTAGTCAGTATAGAATGAGCAGTGGTGAAAGTATGTTGATTTCATTAATTGATTTTATAAATAATCTTGTTGTAAGGAATACAGGAACTGACAAACTGCTTTTTTTAATTGATGAAGTTGAGCTTGCATTGCATCCGAGTGCAATAGATCGTCTTGTTGAAATTCTTGATGGACTTGTAAAAAAATCATCCACTGAATTAATTGTTTATTTTTCAACACATTCAGCTGAATTATTACATCGTATTCCAAGCAAAAATATATTTTTACTTGAAAATAATGGAGGAAATGTTGTTTGTACAAACCCATGTTACCCTAATTATGCCATAAGAAATTTGTATGTCCCTAATGGTTTTGATTTTTTGCTATTAGTAGAAGATATGTTGGCTAAAGCATTAGTGGAAAAAGTTATAAGAAATAATAGATTTGGAAATAGTAAGCTTATTTGTGTATTACCTGCAGGTGGATGTAATCAAATGCTACAACTTCATCATGACATGATTACTTACAACACGCTTGGTGTTGGAAAAAGGATTATTAGCATTTATGATGGGGATGTTAAAAAAGAAATATCCAAGAAAAAGGAGTATAAAAATCTTCATAAGTGCTTTTTACCAATTCCAAGTATAGAGAAATATTTAAAAACAAAACTTGTTGATATACCTGACCCGATTTTCATAAAATTAATTGGTGACAAATATTTTACCCAGAGATCACTACAGAGTATTCTACTTGATTATAAAAATGATCCAAGAACGAAAATTAAAGGTGACAATGATGGGAAAAATTTATATAAAGTATTGACGGCCAATCTTTACAAAGTGGGAATTGATGAAGATCACTTTATTTTGTATCTATGTGACGATATATTTGATTATGAAGATTTGAATAAATTTATAAATACCCTAAATTCTTTATTATATTAGTATAACTAATTTATATAAGTATATATAGTATTCTTGATTTAATATATTAAGGCGTTCCTAAAAAAGCAATGTGTATATTTGATAATCAATACGGAAATTCAAAGGCAAATGAAGAAGAAAATGCTATGTATAAAAGTAAGATAACAAAGAGTTCATGGATGAAGCGTTTGTTTAATAATAGATAAAATGTAGGATTAATAAAAAAGTTAATATATTAAGTTAGAAAGGACAATTCATTAATGCTAGAATGGATAAAAGAAAATAAGGACTATGCATCATTATATAGTGCAATGGTAGCGACGGGAGCTTTTGTGTTTAGTATTTTTACATTTCTGGTCTCGGTAATTAGGGCTAAAAAGGATAGAAAAGTATCTGATTATAGATATTATGAACAGCAGAAACAGTATGAAAAAGAAATATCTAGATTACAAGAGCAGAGAAATGAAGATAAATATGATACAGAAGAAAAAATTCGTATTAACGAAGAACCATATTTCGTATTTCGTAATTCAAAAATTAGTACTGAGTCTAATATAGAACAGACTGTTTTACAGATGACATTTATAAATAAAGGAAGAGGATCAGCATATAATATAATTCCTGATTTGAATTGTACTGCGAAAAGATTAAATATGACGGAATTTGCAATACATCGTTATGATGCTGTTCGCGATCCGATTGCTATGGTAGGAGAAAAATTTGTTATACTGATGGCCTATGATAAAAGTGAAAAAAATTTTTTTAGAATGTCAATTTCAATTAAGTTCGAAGATGCGTCTGGTAGAAAATATGTGCAAACATTTAATATTGATATTTTAGATCGTGCAGGAAATGGTAGAATGATTAATTATCCTCAACCTCGATTGTGTAAAAATAGTTGAATAATAGAATTATAGACCATTGTTATTATTATGAAGGTTATATCTTATATAAGGCAGAAGATTTATAAAAAATAGAAAAACAAAGGATACCCATGCAACCAAACCCTAAAACATTCAACAACATATATCATGCCACATTAGAATTAGCAGACAAATTCCGCACACATACATGGCTGGACAACGACCGGTCAGTAAAGGAATGTGAGGCGGAGCTGAAAAGCCTGGCAGTTTTCATTGACAATGGGAAAGGAAATGAAGAAGATAAGCGGGATGAAGCCAGAGAAAAAACGTACGAAGGAACATGGTTTCAAAGCACTTATTTCCGTCGACTCATTGTACATTTGCAGCTTGAAGAAGCAATTAATGGCAGGAGTTTTCAACTTGAGGAAGAAATACTTGGACATACGATGGCATATCTTTCAAATGGTACTTATTACGAAGTAAGCAATCTGCCACAGATTATGGAAGCAGCCGGACAACTTTATCGGGCATCAAAGAAAGCAAATAAACTATATGCGCCGGTGCTGTCTGAGGATACAAAAGTATTGATTGAATCAACGAAGAATCTGATAAAGGCAGGATATTCCTTTCAGATTGTGATTGGTGAACCTGAATTTGATGCAGATTCTGAACAGCGTTTGATTGATGATTTAGAGAGCCGGGTAAAAGAACTTGGTGGAATGTATGTGATCAGACAGATGTTTGCATGGGAGATATCCGGAAAGTATAACGAGAAACTGGGCAGGTATCTGATCTATCGGAATAAGATCTCACTTGGGGAAAGAAGAAATATAAAAGTAAGAATTCCATATCAGTATCTGTTGCAGTTATCTTTGAAATACCTTAAAACAGAATCGATTTTTACGGATTCATATAAAGAACGCAGATATCAGGAATTGATCCGGCTTGCACAGGATTATCTGGAAGTGCTACAGATACAGGGATATCGCACTTGGGAGGATGTCTTTACAGAGATAGAGGATTTCCCATATAAGCTGGCAAAGAATCTTTGTTTTGAGAAAATGTGTATTCCAAGGCAATATCATCCGGAGTATGTAAAGCTCCTTTTACAGAATATGCTGGAACCGTATTATGGCACCGGAAAAGAAAAGATGAGAGCATATTCGTTTCATAATTATCAGGAACTTGCCGTGTATGTGATGCAGGAGGCAAGGGGACCGAGGATATTTAAAAGAGAGGAATTTGCCGATCGGTTAGGTATCAGTTCATACAAATTAGATCAGATCTTACAGGATATTGCGTATGATGCAGATTCCATAAATGTTGATTTTTCTTATTATCTCGATGCGACAAATAGCTGGCGCAAGCCGCTTGTCAGACTGGATGCGGACACATATTTCTGTCTGGATGGTAGGATGGAGGGATATGCATTTTATGAGGCGATGTTTCAGATCATATTTGCAAGATATGGAACAGTATTCAGCAAATATCAGGGCGAACGGCTGGAGGAAATGGTGTATCAGATGTTCCGGGAGAAGCATTTCCCATATATCACAGGACAATATTTGCCGGATGGAGATCTGCCGGAACGTAATTGCGATATGATCTTAGAGGGAAGCGAGCGGGTGATGTTTGTCGAGATAAAGAAATGTCCGCTTCCCGGCAGCTATGAACAGGCTGACGATGTCGATGTTCTTAAGACGCTTGGGGAAGGTATGTTGTATGCACAGGAACAGATCTTATGGCATAAACTTCGTTTAAAAGAGAAAGGTGCTCTTGTTTTATATGATAAAGAGAGAAACTATTTACAGGATTATACACCGGGAAAGAAAAAGATAATTGCGATGAGCATCTGTATGCCGGAGTACGATTTCCTGACGGATCGCATGATGACTGAGACATTTTTAGAAAGTACATTACGTGTTACATATCATGCAATTGATCCGTCTCGTGAAAAAGTACTGAATAAGTTGAACAAGCGGGTAGCCAATATCCAGATGGTGACTGCCAGACTGTTTGCCGGAGAGAAATATACAACCAGAGATGTATTTTTCGATTCAATGTTTCGCAGTCTGCAACAGGTGTGGACGATGCTTCGCATGTGTGATTCGCTGGATATGTTTTTAGATATGTGCGATACACAGCTGGTGGTGATCACCGGAGCAGGAGATGTCTATGTGGACATATTAAGTGCACTTCACCTCCATCAATCCCGTTCGAATAAATCTCTGGTGTAGACCTTTGCCCGGACATCGTCAAGATCAGAATTATACCGATTGGCGATGATCGCCTGCGACATGGATTTAAAAGCATTTAAGTCATTTACTACCTTGCTTCCGAAAAAGGTTGTTCCGTTCTCCAGTGTCGGTTCGTAGACGATGACGGTTGCTCCTTTGGCTTTGATTCGTTTCATGACACCCTGTATGCTGCTCTGACGGAAATTATCAGAGTTGCTTTTCATTGTCAGTCGGTATACGCCGATAATACATTCTTTTTCGCGGTTTGCGGAATAATTTCCATTATAGTTATAGTCATAATATCCGGCAAGATTCAGAACGCGGTCTGCAATAAAATCTTTTCTGGTGCGGTTGCTTTCTACGATCGCACTCATCATATTCTGTGGAACATCATTGTAATTTGCAAGAAGCTGTTTTGTATCTTTTGGCAGACAGTAACCACCGTAGCCAAAGGATGGATTGTTGTAATGACTGCCGATTCGGGGATCGAGACAGACACCATTTATGATGTCTCTGGTGTTCAGTCCTTTGGTCTCTGCATAGGTATCAAGTTCGTTGAAGTAGGATACGCGGAGAGCCAGATAGGTGTTTGCAAATAATTTTACGGCTTCTGCTTCGGTAAATCCCATGAATAGCGTTTCGATATTTTCTTTTATGGCGCCTTCCTGTAAGAGGGCGGCAAATGTATGGGCAGCCTCGATCAGACGGATGTCATTCTTATCCGTAGATACAATGATACGGCTTGGGTACAGATTGTCATATAAAGCCTTTGATTCCCTGAGAAATTCCGGGCTGAACAGGATATTTCTGGTGTGGTATTTTTTTCGGACAGATTCTGTGTAGCCTACCGGGATCGTGGATTTGATAACCATGATGGCATCGGGATTGACGTCCAGAACGAGCTCGATCACTGATTCTACAGCAGATGTATCAAAATAATTTCTTGTGCTGTCATAGTTGGTCGGAGCTGCGATTACAACGAAGTCTGCATCTTTATACGCCATAGCTCCATCGGTTGTGGCAGTCAGATCCAAGTCTTTTTCAGCCAGATATTTTTCGATATATTCGTCCTGGATCGGGGATTGGTGTCTGTTTATCATGTCTACTTTTTCAGGGATAATGTCAACAGCGGTCACATGATTGTGCTGTGCAAGCAGCGTGGCAATGGACAATCCGACATAGCCGGTTCCGGCGATTGCGATCTTTAATGGTGATGGAGAAGGATATTTCACAGGTAGGTCGCTGATGAATAATTCTGTGATATCGAAGTGCAACACATCGCCCAGAGCTTCTAATTGTCCGATCGATGGCATAAAATCCTGCTTCTCCATACGTGAAACTAAGGAACGGTTGATTCCGGTTTCGGCAGCAAGCTGTGCCTGAGTCATATGCTGTTGTTTGCGTAGTCTTATAATAGTATCTGCAAGCTGCGCAGTAGATAATTTCTTCATAATGTACTCCTTGACAAAATGTTATTTATAGTAACAAAAGAAAATGACCCGATATAATCGGATTAATGAAAGATATACCGTGCTTTCTGTATATTACATTATCATTCTATTTTAAATAAGACAATAGTAAAAACAAAAAACACGAACAGAATGCTATATAAATTGTTTTTAAAAATAACACGGGTAGAACGAGAATTTTTACGCCAGTGATCATATGAAAAAACAGAGCATATGGATAAATGGAGAAAAATGGGATTATTTCTATAGACAAAACGACATTTTAAAGATACAGTATAGTTATGAATAATATATGAATATGGGAGGAGAAAAATGAGAAATTACAGATTTAAATTTACAATAGCATTAGGAATCGGAGCCATATGCGGAATGCTTTGGACTCCGGTTAAGCTTGTTCATGCAGAGCAACAGACATCGAATATTATAGCTGAGACAGAGGCGGATCAGGAGCCGGCAGCAGGATATGTAAAAATAGAAGAAAATAGTTCGGGACCGGAGTTGTATTCTGATTATGATATAGCTATGTATAGCACTGACAGTACAACACAGAGCGGAACATGGGGGAATATATCATGGAGCCTTTCCGGTACCACGCTTACGATATCAGGAAGTGGCGATATGCCGGATGCTGATTCATCAAATAAAGCACCATGGATTACATTCAATGTTGAGAAAGTTATAATCCAGAGAGGTATTACAGGTATAGGAAACCGGAATTTTTTACAGATGTCATCGATTACATCGGTAAGTTATCCGGATACATTGACAAAGATCGGAGATGCCGCCTTTTATGAGTGCTATGGACTGACAGAGATTGTATTGCCATCTGGTGTGAATACAGTTGGCAGTGGTGCATATTGTGATTGTTCGGCTGTAACAAAGATTGTAACGCCGGGTGCCACAAGCCTGGAATCTTATGCGTTCCAGGGAACAAGTGCTGTAACATATGAAATACCTGCAGGTATCACATCTATTTCACCATTAGTGTTTTTCGGAAATACCACGATAGAGAGTTATACAGTTGCAGTGGGAAATCCATCCTATATTGCACAGAATGGTATTGTATATTCAAAGGATGGAACAGTGCTTGTTATGTATCCGTTCCAAAGCAGAGTCGGAACCTTTGCGATACCGGCAAATGTAAAGGAGATTGGAGCATATGCATTTTATAATGTAAGAGGTTTAAATTCAGTAGACTTTGCAAATGTAACTACGCTGGGGGAAGGAGCATTCTATCGTTCTCAGTTATCGGGAATATTGACGATTTCAGATAAGATCAGCGAAGTCGGTTATTTTGCATTTGAGCAATGTAATATGCTCACAGCCGTAAAATTTGGCAGTGGATTAAAAGAGAGTTCTTATTCTATGTTTGAAGAGTGTGAAAATATAAGCTCTATTGATTTTGGCGGATTAACAACACTTGGAATGCGGACATTTTTAGGATGTTCGGGATTGACTGAAATAACGCTTCCTGCGACGATGAAGGAATGGGGAGGGTCGGTATTTAACAGCTGCAGTAACCTTAAGACATTCCGTGGATTAGGACTGGAATCAATAGCTTATGCTGATTTTGCACAGTGCTATTCACTGACGGATGTATACCTTCCAAACGTAAAGATTATATATCGTCAAGCATTTGCAAATTGCCCGTCTCTTCAGTCGATAACACTTCCGGCTTCAACGCAATTTGTTGATGAGAATGCATTTTCTTCAACTGTTATCATAAATTGCGAGAATAAGGATCTGGTCAAATTCGGCGCAAATGGACTTCGATATGTGGAGACCATACGGATTACCGGAAAACGTGACTATACAAAAGCATTTGAAGTATTGACGAAGGTGAATGAAGAAAGAGCAAAAAATGGATTACCTGCATTGACTATGGATACGGGTCTTTTGGAAACTGCTATGGTTAGAGCGGGCGATCAGGCTGTATTATTCTCTCATACCAGACCGGATGGAGCATCCTGTTTTTCGGCAGATAAGAATATGATAGCAGAAAATATAGCAATCAATCAGACAACGTCTGAATCTGTAATGGATAGTTGGATGAATTCAACAGGTCATAGAGAAAATATTTTAGATGAAGATTATACTTCCATAGGTGTTGGATGTTTTTATATTAATGGAACTTATACATGGGTACAATGCTTTGGATCAAAGGTGACACAGGAAGCAGTTAAACAGGAAGACCGGATGGTAATACAGAGTGTCAATATCCCCAAAGGCGAATTTACAGAGGCGGTTACCACTGCAGGCATAATGTGGGGAGATGCTGAGACTTATTTATATAAATTTAAAATACAGACAGACGCAGATTCCTATGTAGTTGGGAAGCACATGAATGCGAAAATGATGCTGATAAACCCGGGATTTGAGATCTATTGTCCATTTACAAGCAGCAATATAACATGGACATCGGACAAAAAGAGTGTTGCCACCATAGACTCAAATGGAAAAATTTCATTTGTAGGAAGTGGTAAGGTAAAGATTACAGGTAAGACAGGATATTATCAGGCGTCGATTACTTTAACTGTAAAAGAAAATAAAAAATCGGATCAGTCTGCGAAAACCACACCTGTCCTGAAACTGAAAAATAAAACTGTCACCTATACGGGAAAGAAAAAGAAGATAGATGCTGCTGTTGTAAAAGGAAAAGCAGGAGCAATCGCATATCGGTATTATTCAGATGCTAAGTGTAAAAAGAAACTGGCATCATATCCATATAAAGTTGGAACTTATTATGTAGTGGCAGTTGCAAAGGCAACGAAAAACAGCAACACGGCCAGATCCAATGTCGCAAAACTTGTGATCAAGAAATCAAACACAATGAAATTAAATGTCACCTCTAAAAAATATAAGGTGAAAAAAGCAACCGGAAAACTGGGAAGTAAGCATACCTTTACAGTTGGTGTTAAGAAAGCTAAGGGAAAGGTAACGTATTCCGTTGCTAAAAAAGCAAAAAAATATATTACTGTTACAAAAAAGGGACGCGTAACAGTAAAGAAGGGAACACCACGAGGAACCTATACCGTTACGGTTAAAGCAAAGGGCACCTCTGTATATAGGAGCAAAACGAAAAAGGTAACGATCAAGGTTTCATAAACGTGATAAATGAAATATGAAAAACAAAAAATCCTTTCTGTATGTGATGCTAACGATTGCATTTCCTATCGCATTACAGAATTTATTAACTACAACAGCCAGTATGGTAGATACGATCATGATCGGAAGACTGGGAGAGTCGTGTGTGGCAGCAGTTGGTATCTGTTCGCAGATCAGCTCACTGTTCTTTAGCTGCTACTGGGGCTTCGCCAGTGCGTCGATCCTGTTCTTTTCCCAGTACTGGGGAGCGGATGATGAAAAGGGAATTAACCGTACATTCGGTATCACTTTCATCTGTATGGCAATCGTGGGATTTGCATTTGCATCTCTGTGTATTATCAGACCGGAATTCTTATTGGGGGTATATACAGATAAAGAAGTATTTATCCAGATCGGAAAGCCGTATATGCGGATCGTCGGATGGGCATATCCGCTTCAGGTATTTGCTGTACTTATCAGCTTCCTGCTACGGTCAACAGAGCGGGTGAAAGCGCCGCTTATCTGTTCCATCGTAGGATTGGTAGTGAATTTCTGTTTGAACTTTGTATTGATATACGGTAAATTCGGCGCACCGAAAATGGGTGCAGCCGGTGCAGCAGTCGGAACACTTGCATCTGCAATCATCAATTTATTACTGCTGTTTATCTATCTGATGCGTTCAGAATGCAAGGTGCGGATTCGTCTGAGTCAGATGTTCTTATTCCATGGCGGATTTATCAAAGTATATCTGTCAAATGCATTTCCGATCCTTTGCAATGAACTGTTTTATGGAGTAGGACAAATGCTGATCAATATTGTGATCGGACATCAGAATGAATCCGCGATTGCGGCTATGGCGGCGTTCCGTGTCTGCGAGGGCTTTGTCTATGCATTCTTCGGTGGTTTGTCAAATGCCACCAGTGTTGTGATCGGACAGTCTGTCGGCGCCGGTGACCATAAGGGAGCATACCGGTTTATGAAGCGGTCGGCATTATTCTGTCCGGCAGTTACTTTCGGGATTGTGCTGATCTGTGCGTTATTGCATGAACCGCTGTTTGGCTTATTTGGACTGGGTGATCAGGCACTTCGGTATGGCATGTATATGTTATATATTTACCTGTTTTTCGGTGCCGTTCGAACCTGTAACTATATTATGAATGAGGGATATCGGGCAGCAGGTGAGACGAGAGTCGGAACCTATGTGGAGATTGGCGGTTTATTCCTGGTCAGCGTTCCGGCGACATGGATCGCAGGCATGGTCTTACATCTGCCTTTCCTTGCGGTATTCTCATTTGTATATACGGATGAGCTGGTGCGTCTGGCAATCGAGCTTGTTTATACCAGATCAGGCAAATGGGTGAAGCCGGTTACGGAAGCCGGAAGAAAGACCCTGCCGGAGTTCAAAGATTGGTTAAAGAACCGTAATAATCGTAAACGAAATGCAACATCTATAACGAATAATTAAGCTGACAAAACGGGATGACAAGCATATACTTTTTGTATTCGAAAACAGCCGAGGAAAGGCATTGTGATGAGAGTCGCAATAAGAATTCCGGAAATGTATTTATAAATGAATGCAGGAGGATTTTAAACATGAGAAAGAATATAACGCAATCAGGAAAAATCGTGACAGCAGTACTTGCAGCAACGCTTGCAGCCGGTTTGCTGGCTGGATGTAATGGTGAAAGATCAAAGTCGACAGAAAAGACGAAAGGAACAACGGAGGTATCAACCGAAGTAACGACAGAGAAGACAGAAGCCGAGACTGAGACACAGACAACAGAGGCGGCTTCTTCTGAAGAAGATACCGGTACAACAGAGGCTGAAGCTTCTACAACGGAAGCACAGTCGGAAGATGTGTCATCTCTGCCGGGTACTTATCCGATGGATATGGTATTTAGCAGTGGAGCCGGTGGGTGGAGTACAACGCTCACGTTATCTGAGGATGGATCATTTACGGGAGCATTTTCCGATTCGGAAATGGGAGAAAGAGATGAGAATGATTATCCAAATGGAACGGTGTATTTCTGTAATTTCAGCGGACAGTTTGCAAATATCAAAAAAGTAAATGATTATACATATTCCATGACGCTTGACAGCGTTGTTATTGATAAAGAAGCAGAACGAATAGAAGATGGTATCCGTTATAAAGAAGGAGAGCCATCCGGCATGGACAGCGGAACAGAGATTTATTTCTATACTCCGGATGCACCTGTCTCAGAATTGCCTGACGGATTCTTGTCCTGGTGGCAGACTCGTTCTACTGATGCAACTACGCTTGGATGTTATGGAATCTATAATAAGTCCGCTGATGCCGGATTCTTCCAGTAAACCGGCAGAAAATTCGAAAGAAGCGATCAATAACAAAGAACGCATGAATTAAATAGTAAAAAGGAAAAGGCTTTGCCGGGAACAAGATAATTTCTGAAGAATAGTTTTCAGGATATGAGTTGTTTCGACAAAGTCTTTTTTATTTAAAATAATTGGCTGAGTTTAAAAATTATTGAGAAAATATATTGATAGGAAGATATTGGTAATATATAATCAGCCCATAAAGTTAAAACATATTAAACCTATGAGATAAGTAGAGATTAAAACACAGGAGGTTCGATCATGACATATGAAAACAGTAGGATAAACAGAAAATATGATATGGGAATGTGTTGTTGCTGTTGTCAGACTGTATGGATGAATACGGTTTATTTTTCATATGCATGATAGACGATAGATTGAGATTACGATAAGTGAGCAAGGCAGTTGTCTACCTGCATAAGACAGCTGCCTTTTCTTTATAACAATGAGAAAATGCAGCATTTGACGTGGATTGTTCAGTGGAAGATGCATTAAAGAAGATAATATTTTATTACAACCGGATAGATCGCCATAAAAAATAATTTTGTACTTGATAAATCCTATAGAAATAGTATACTACAATACAAACGACAATTTATCATGTTTGCAGAAAAAATAGATGAGATTCAGATGATGTATAGAAGCATGGAATCATTTTAATCAGATAACAACGACAGGGAGGTCAAGATGAAGATATCAACAAAAGGAAGATATGCGATAAAACTGATGCTGGATCTGGCCACCTATTATAATGGTGAGCCGGTTAAGATAAAGGATATTGCAAGAAGACAGCATATTTCAGACAAATATCTGGAGCAGATCGTTGCAATATTAAATAAGGCATCACTGGTAAAAAGTGTCCGTGGAGCGCGTGGAGGATACATGTTATATGCTTCACCGGAGAATTATACGGTGAGGCAGATATTAGAAACGGTAGAAGGAAGTCTGGCACCTGCTGACTGTGTAGGCGCTAACGCAGCCTACTGCGAAAACAGAAGTATGTGTGTCAGCGTACTGATCTGGGAGAAACTCGATCAGGCAATACAGGATGTATTAGAGGGCATCACATTAGCCGATCTCGTCGATTGGCAAAACAACCTGATGGTAGATCAATACGTTATTTAATATATGATAGACATTTGCGAAATCCATGGAGCAGATAATGATTAAGCATCTTGACTTACCAAAACAGGGGCATTTGAGTCCGCCGGTTCTTAGGTGGTGCGCAAGCAGCATCTTAGTACCGCTGCAGGACTCAACGAGCGGAAGCGTCCCCTGGTTGGTAATGTCAAAGGTGATTAATCATTGTGATATAGATATAGTTACAAATGTCCAATAATTAAAGAGAGGTAGCAAACATGGCAAACGTTCAATATTCCGGTGTGCGTGAGAGCAGACCCGGCAGGGTCAACGACCTTGGCACGACAGGAAAAGAAGTAGAAGAAAATTACAAAAAGGGTGCCTGAAGCGAGCAGATCGAAGCTTTGCACAGGGCTGCGAGGGATGTACGATCATGGTGCCGATCCATTGTGAGGGCTTCATGTCAAAGATCTGCGCATCGGGTTTTGATACCACATTTCACTCTGAAAAATTCAGAAAGGAATGTGGTATTTTTTTGTTCTAAATTTCATTTGTCATGCATACATTATAACTATCAGAAGTGTGTAACATCCTACTTTAGGTATCAGATCATATCAGAAAAGCAGATGCTTTTCGAGTATTGGCAGATGATGGAACTGACAGGTGAAAATGGTTACAGATGACATATGCATGAGGTGAATCGGTTTGGAAAAAAGCAGAGAGAATGAAATATTGAAGATATTATCCGTAGCGTTAAGGAGAATATTTTCGAGTGAGATATATGATTATAACAAGCTTCAGGAGATAAGGCTTAGGATGAATGAACCCTTGATCGTGATCTATGATAATCGGGAATATTTTGTGACGGAGAAGGGAAAGCGAACCACAGAATGTAAGAAAGCATATATGGTAGCACCTGCCGATATAAGGGAAACGCTGGAATATATCAGTAACTATTCACTCTATGCATATGAGGATGAGATCCGGCAGGGATTTATAACGATTCAAGGGGGACATCGTGTAGGGCTTGCAGGAAAAGTCATTCTGGAATCTGGAATGATCAAGAGTGTCAGACATATATCATTTATCAATATCCGTTTGTCACATCAGGTTAAGGGATGCTGTAAGAAGGTTCTTCCGTACATAATAAATGGAAATGAGACATTTCATACACTGATCATTTCCCCACCGCGATGTGGCAAAACCACACTTCTTAGAGATATGATCCGGATGTTGTCGGATGGATTTCCAGGATTCAAAGGAAATACTATCGGTGTCGTAGATGAACGATCTGAGATCGGAGCCTGTTATAAAGGCGTACCACAAAATGATATCGGCATACGGACGGATATTCTTGACTGTTGTCCAAAATCATATGGAATGCTGATGCTGATCCGTTCGATGTCACCGCAGATCATAGCGGTGGATGAGATTGGCAGCCGGGATGATATCGATGCGATCTACAGCGTGATCAACTGCGGCTGTAAGCTGATCGCAACCGTACATGGCAATTCCATTGATGATATCAGGAATCGTCCGGGACTACGGAAGCTGGTCGATGAGAGGGTATTTGAACGATATATCGTGCTGAGCAATCGCAAACGGACAGGAGAGATCCGGACGATATTTGACGATCGGGGAAGTGTTCTCTTTATGGCAGAGGATGAACGCCTGACATCGGCATATGAAAATGAAGCGGCTGTAGCAGAACTGTCATAAGTGCAGGGAGGCGTACATATGTTATATATAAAGATTCTTGGAATGCTTCTGGTGGTCACAGCTTCCTATGGGATAGGAAAGACGATAGGAGTTTATCAGAACCGGCGCGTGGAAGATATCTACGAGCTTCTGATATTTGTCCGGATGGCAAATGGGCATCTGGCATACAGTGCATCGGAGATCACCGAGATCATTCGGGAAGGATCGGATAAAGCAGGGGGAAGGATCGGAGACTGGCTTGCCGGGCTGGCTCTGCAGTTTCGGACGGAAGAATATGCTTCTTCTTTTGAGCAGATCTGGACAGGCAGTATCGGAAGTCTGATGGAATACAGCTATCTGACGGATGCACAGATCGGTGCGGTAAAAGAGCTTGGAAAATGGCTGTGTTATATGGATATCGATATGCAGATCAGGAATCTGAAGCTGTGGGAGCAGAACATGCAGACAGAGTATGAAGAACAAAAGGACAGAGCACACAGGATAAATAAAGTATCCAGGTCACTTGGATTACTCGGAGGGATCTTTTTGATAATACTGATAGGGTAAGGGTGGCAGGAGCTTATGACGATACAGTTATTATTGAAGATAGGTGCGGTAGGAATCCTTGTAGCACTGTTGAATCAGATATTAAAGCATTCGGGGAAGGACGAGCTGGCATTCCTGCTGAATCTGGCGGGACTTATCCTTGTACTTTCGTGGATCATTCCATATATCGTAGAATTCTTTAATGACATTATGAAGCTTGTAAATATCGGTGGATAGGGGAGAAAAGGCATGAGTCTTGTTACGGTATGTATGGCATCGGTTCTGGTCGTTTTAGTAGCGATAAAACTAAAGAAAATGAATGCAGAATACAGCACGCTCTTAAGTATTGGAGCGTGTTTATTTATTGTCAGCTTTATCATAGGAAGACTTGGAAATGTACTGGATTCCATCGACCGCATCACCGGGTACATCAATATCAATATGGAGTATATATCAATCCTGCTTAAGATGCTTGGCATTTCCTATATCTGTGAATTTGCGACAAATATCTGTAAGGACGCAGGCTATGGAGCGATCGCTTCGCATATTGAGCTTGCCGGACGGGTGACAATGGTGGTGATGAGTTTGCCGATTCTGTTCCATGTGATCGATATGGTTGTTCGTCTGATGGGGTAGAACTATGAGAGGACAAAAAGCGAAAATGATTATAGCAGGCATTGTGGCAGGACTGATCTTAATCGCAGTGGTGTTATTTGCCGGGAAGAAGCAGAAAACGTTTGCTATGCAGGAATCGGGTAATGGAAGACCACCCGGGTTTGTCCCAGAACTTATAAATACCGAACCGGGAGAGTTTGCTGGATATCGAAGATCGGATATGAAAATGGCAGATGTGGATACAGATATATCGGATGTTGATGAGACGGATCTGGGACTTGATGAAAACGCTTTTGACGAAATGGACATGTTGACAGAAGAACAGGCAGGACTCTCTTTTCGGGAGGTCGTATCCTATATCCGAAACGGAGACCTTCAGGGGCTTCTTGACTACAGTCTGGGAACAATACAGCAGACACTTACAGGGGAGATAAAAAGCAATAACCGCCTGCTCCTTCAGCTTCTTGCCGTTGTCATTCTTGGTTCGGTGTTCACGAACCTGTCCGGAAAGTTTGGAAAGATGGTAGGTGGAAACGGCTTCTTCGTCACCTATCTGATGGTGGTATCCATCCTGCTCGGAATGTTTGCGGTCGTTTCCGATATAGCGGTGTCGGCAGTCTCGGATCTTACGGATCTGATGATCACCTTTATACCTGCTTATACGTTGGCTGTCTCCTATACAAATGGTGCAGGCACGGCGGAATTTACCTATCAGATCACGGTGCTGATCATTTTTCTGTGCGAGAAGGTGATCGTTCAGATTGTATTTCCGCTTACCAAATGCAGTGGCGTGGTCGGACTTGTGAATAAGTTAAATGCCGAGGATCATTTTTCAAGGACGGTTACGTTATTAAGGAATATTGCAGGATGGATCCTGAAAACCATGTTTGCAGTCGTAACCGGAATGAATGTGATAAAGGGAGTGATGGTTCCATCAGTGGATAAGCTGGAGAGAAATGCCGTCTTAAAAGCTTTCGGTATGCTGCCGGGTGGAAATACAGTTAAGAATGTTTCGGATATCCTGCTCGGTTCGGGGATGGTTTTAAAAAATGCGATCGGGATTGCGGGTGCAGTCGTCGTATTGCTGGCGGTGCTTCTGCCGGTTACCAAGATCGCAGTGATCTATCTGACTCTTCGTATCGTATCTGCATTTGTGCAGCCTTTGGGAGATAAACGGTTTTCCGACGGCATTAACATTATGGCACAGACCATCGGACTGATGCTGCGTGGCATCTGGTGTGCTTCCTTTTTATTTATCATCTCCCTCACACTCATGACGTTGCTTGCGAGGTGAAAAGTTGGTTGTCCATCCGGGTACATGCATAACCGTTTTTCAGAAATTGGTGGAAAGGAGTGCTGGATGTTGTTAGCCTGGATAAAAAATATCGTGCTTTTTATATTGTTTTCTTCTCTGGTGTTTTTCCTTTTGCCCGATGAGAAATACAGAAAATACATGCAGACGGCGGTTGGTTTTGTACTGGCGATCATTGTCCTGACACCTGTATTAAGTGCGGGTGGCTTAAATGATATTCTAAGCTTTGATTATTACTATGAATCAGTTGCAGGCGCACCGGGAAACGGTGATGTTACATATTATACAGATGTCATGGAGACGATGATCAAAGATCATTTGCGCGATACATTCCAACTGGACAGTAAGGTGGCGATCACCTTTGATGAGAATTACACGATCACAGCGGTTGATGTTACGGTCGGAGAATTAGATACAAAGAATGACGTTGAAGACAATGTTGTAAGTGAAAAAACAGCAGAGAAAGAGGAATCATTCGATCGTGCAGCAGACACAACAGAAAAAGAGAGCGTATCAGGAATTGCGGCAGATACAATCGTGGATGCAGCAAAACTCCGTCAGGAGATCGCAAAAGAGTATAAGATCAGTGAGGACAGGATCAAAGTATTTATAAATGGATATCAGACAAAATAACATGTACTAAAAGCGGACATGTTACATATAATGGAGTGAGAGAGCATGGAAGGAATATGGAATAACATCAAACAAAAGCTGCAGGAACTGAAAAAAGATAAAAATGCGGCACTTCGAAAGTGCATGGGAATTTTGCTTGCAGGTATTTGTCTGCTGGTCATTCTCTGGCCGTCTGATAAGAAAAACGGATTTTCCGGACTTGATGCTTTAACCGGAACGAAACAGGACAAAACGTCCGGTGGAGTGACCGGAAAACAACAGAACGGAGAATATGCCTCAGACAATGGACAGGGAATTTCAGGAGAAGAATCATCGGCAAACAGCGGCTATGAAGATTATATAGCATTTCAGGAGGAGAAGCTGCGAGGGATACTGTCTCAGGTGAAAGGCGTCGGAACGGTAAGTGTCATGATCACATTAAAAGATGGAGGCGAGAAGATCATAGAGAAGGATGTGACGAAGTCCGATAGTGAGTCAGATGGCAGCAGTCAGAAGAGCAGGAGTGAGACTTCTGTTATGACAAATGCAGACAGCGGCGAATATCCCTATGTAAGCAAAACACTGGAACCGGAGATTGAGGGAGTTCTGGTCAGTTGTACGGGGGCTTCCGATCCGACGATTGCGATAAAAATAACCGAAGCGGTTCAGGCATTATTTGATGTTCCGGCGCATAAGATAGTTGTATTAGAACAAGAATAAAGCATGGAGGATATGGATGAAGAAAAAGATCTTTAAGAAAAACCGTCTGGTGATACTTGCCCTGTCGGTTATGATCGGAGTTGCAGGTTATCTGAATTTCAATGCAGGGAAAAGAGACGACCTGTTGCGCCAAAAGGCAAAGGAGACAAATGCGGATGCCGAAGTTATCAGCTATGACAGCGATAAAGCGGATGTTACGGAAGATGGACTTACAGATCAGGCAGACAAAGAAACGATGGGCATTTCTGACAATACAGAAGTGGGAGAAGCTGCATCGGAGAATACCGATACTACATATCTGGAACAGGCAGCTCTTGAAGAAAATGTAGAACTGAACAGTGATGAGGAGGATATCGGAGAAGCTGTTCTTACAAGTGCTCAGACTATGAAAAGTAATCTTGCGACTGCAAAACTGAACCGGGAGCAGAGCCGCGCAAGAAGCAAAGAAGCATTGCTTGCGATCATCAACGATGAAACGATGGACAGTGCAGCAAAAGATGAAGCAGTAAACAGCTATGTAAAACTTACCGATACGATCGAGAAAGAAACAGATGCAGAAACCGTCCTGACAGCCAAAGGCTACACTGACTGCATCGTAACCGTAAATGATGATACCGTCGATGTTACACTTCCTGTTGCAAACCTGTCCGATACCGAACGGGCACAGGTAGAAGACATCGTAACCAGAAAAACCGGCTATGACGTATCCCAGTTGGTGATTACCATAGCCGAGGATAAGTAGGAATACACCTGCTGGGTTTATGACATAAATATGATGCCCTCTATAAATGACTTGCTGCGCTTTCGCATCAAAGCGCATCTGACGACACTATAATAAGAACCGGATACCCCATTGTAAATGACTTGCTGTGCTTTCGATTCGAAGTAAATGCCCTATTCGTAAATACTCCTGTGCAACTCGCCTTCGGCTCAAACAGGCACCCGTATTTACTGGCAATTTACTTCTCCTGTCGAAATGCTCGCAGATGTCATGTTACAAGGGGTATCCGGTTCTTGTTATAGTGCCTGTCTGAAGATATAAAAGATTATAGTGCCTGTTGGAGAAATAATTCAAATACAAATTCCCTCTATAGAATGATCCTTGTGAGGATTTCGATATGAGGTGCACATTGCCAGTAAATACGGGTGCCTGTTTGAGCCGTAGGCGAGTTGGCACAGGAGTATTTACGAATAGGGCATGTGCAGCGAATCGGAACCGCAACAAATCATTTATAGAGGGGATTTGATTTGTATTATCCACCAACAGGCACAATGGAAAAACTGCACAAAAACAACTGGATATTTTGTATAAATAGAATGTGTTACCTTGTTTTTATGTAGGGCGTCAGATATAATTAAGCTATATGTCTATATAGCAGAAAAAGACGTAGAATTACATAAAAAACAAGTTTTTTTACAGGGAGGTATGAATGAAAAACGGAAGAACAACAATGATAAAAAGGTTTTTTGCCTTGGTTCTGGCATTTGCGGTAGCTGTCTCGATCCTGACAGTGCCGGTACAGGAATCGTATGCAGCCGGTGGCAAAGTAAAAACGGTGGCAGTCACAAACCTGCCGGCAAAACAGCTTACACTCAAAAAGGGTAAGTCATTTACTCTGAAAACGAAAGTAAGCGTTTCCGGTAAAAAGGTATCAAAAGCAGTTACCTATAAGACCAGTAACAAGAAAGTTGCTACTGTTAATGCAAAGGGTAAGATCACGGCGAAGAAAAAAGGAACCGCTACGATCACCATTTACTCTAAAGCAGATAAGAAAAAGACGTGTAAGATCAAGGTAACAGTCGGAACGCCTGTTACAAAGGTGAAACTGAATAAGACAAAGGCGAATTTAAATGTTGGTAAATCATTGACATTAAAGACAACCCTTTCACCGAAGAAACCAAGCAATAAGGGAATCATTTGGAAAAGTTCAAACACCAAGATAGCAACCATTACGAGCAAAGGTGTTGTAAAGGCAAAGAAAGCCGGAACGGTTAAGATCACAGCAACAGCAAAGGACGGCTCCGGTAAGAAAGCCACCTGTAAGATTACAGTGAAGAAAGCAGCTTCGATCATACCAATCCCGACACCGGAAGAACCACTGATCGTTAAGAGCCTGAATATAGCACAGCCGGATATGTTAACCATTACATTAACAAAGCAGGCAGCACTCACGGCTTCGGACTTTCAGGTATGGGCAAAGAAATATGAAAGTGCAGACTATCTGAAACAGTATACGATCGGACAGATAACAACAACGGATTCGCTTACTTATAAGATTAAGCTTACAGGAGATTCGGTGTTACAGAAAAACTCCTATATAAAAGTAGTAGTTCCAAAATTAAATCTGTCAAGAGAATGTATCTATCGGGAGAAAACTTATACGATAGAAAAATCAGAAACATATGTATACAAACTCGGAGCTTCCGTCGATGAGAGCCGGGTACTTGGAAAGGGCTATTCCAATTGCTCTGTCAGCGGACTGCCGGCAGGGGTTAGATATCAGATCAAGACAGCTGCTGCCACATGTACACTTAAATTTAACGGTAATGTGACAAAGAAAGGAAAATATACAAGCAAATTAGTCTATGAAGATGAACTTGGTAACAAATTCAGTATGACTATCATCTGGCTGGTTTATGATGGAACGGAATTGCTTGTAAAGGATGCAGAAAAGGTTCTGACAACTGCGTGGGGAACTACGCTTCCACAGCTTGCGGTATATGGCGGAAACGGAACTTCTACAAGTGATTACACATATGAGCTTCTACAAGAAGGCAGTGACAGCGCTGCATTAGCAGTTTCTTCACTTATCAACGGTGGAGCTGGGATACAGGTATCATCCCCAAAACTGTCAACCGGAACCTACAAGCTTCGTATCCGTGCAACAGATAAGACAGACACTTCTATGACAAGCACAGGAACTCTTACACTAAAAATTATAGAAGGCGGTTATTTACAGGGTAAAGTAAAAGATGCAAATGGCGATCCACTGACCAGTTTTCAATTCACTATGAAGAACCAAAATGAATATGCCGAGTATACGGATGAGGTAAGCGGCAGATGGAATGGTGTTAGTAAGGATGGAGTCATTTTAATGGATGATCTGGAAGCTGGTACTTATGATGTTGCGGTATCCAGTTATAGTGGAACAGTAGGTACTACTGTTTATAATCTGAAGACTCAGAAAGCGGCATATGGAACAGATGATGTGCATCCGGTCTGGTCATTTGATGTCACACTCCCGGTATATAAGGTTACTATAGAGCTGGACCCGGATGTGCCGGATGCAGTGAAAAATATAACCGGTTTTGGCAATTGGCAGGATGTTTCGGATGGAAGTTATTATGGATCGACCAAAACCGTTTATCTGGAAAATGGAACTCATCATTTAACCTGTCGAAAGAGTATAAGTGGTGTAATTTATAATTTTTATCTGGATGTGACGGTGAATGGAAGCAATACGACCGCATATGCATATGTCAAGGAATAAGATTCGGATGAGAACAGATAAGGGAATCAACAGAAGGAGAGTATAGATGAAAGAAAGACGAAATATTTTGTCTGTGAGAAGATTTCTGGCATGGGTGATAGCAATAGCAGTTGCAGTATCCATTCTTACTGTCCCACAGACAGAGAGCTATGCAGCCAGTGGTAAGATCAAAACCGTAGCGGTTACGAATCTGCCGGCAAAGCAGCTTACATTGAAAAAGGGCAAAACTTTTACATTAAAGACGAAGGTAACAACGACCGGTAAGATATCAAAGAAAGTCACATTTAAAACAAGCAATAAAAAGATCGTGACTGTAAATACCAAGGGGAAGATCACAGCGAAGAAAAAAGGAACCGCCAGGATCTATGTTATTTCCAAAGCAGATAAGAAGAAAAAATGTACGATCACGGTTACGGTCGGTACCCCGGTTACCAAGGTGAAGTTAAATAAGACAAAGGCAAACTTAAATGTTGGTAAATCACTGACCTTAAAGACAACCCTTTCACCAAAGAAACCAAGCAATAAAGGAATCATTTGGAAAAGTTCAAATACCAAGGTTGCAACCGTTACAAGCAAAGGTGTCGTAAAGGCAAAGAAAGCGGGAACCGTTACGATCACAGCGACAGCAAAGGATGGTTCCGGTAAGAAAGCAGCCTGTAGGATCACTGTGAAGAAAGCGGCGGTGACTCCGGTTGTTCCGGAAGTACCGGTTGTGATCCAGAACGTGAGTATTGTGAATAAAGCAGTGCTTCAGGTGACATTAAATAAAGCAAAAGTATTACAGACATCGGATTTCGCGGTATCCAGTAAGGTATATGGATACGGAAGCTTTGTAAGAAAATGTGTGATCGATCATCTGGAAACAACAGATAACATTACATATAAGCTTTATCTGGACAAACAGGATATTTTTTATAATGGAGATATTGTTCAGGTTTCTGTTCCGACATTAAACAGTACAAAAGAACTGACATATCGGACAAAGCCGACAGAGATAACAATAAGATCGGAAGTACGACGTAAGAAAGGAACAGTGGTAGGGACCAGTTCCTCAGATACTTCAGGAGTTTATGATCCGGATGTACAGGGCTATGCAGTATATACAGTAAGCAATCTTCCAACCGGTCTTTCGTATAAGGTGGTAGATGACGCAGACCAATCCGGTTATCTGCAGTTTTATGGTACCTTGAAAGAGACAGGAATCTGGGAGACAAAGGTTGATGTCGTAGATGAATTGGGAAATAAGATTCATTATATCAAGGTATGGAAAGTATATGATGAAAGGGCAGTCATAGCACAGGATGTTACAAAATATGGATGCCTGAGTTTTCCAACTCCAAACAAACCAAATAGAACTTATACAGTAAAGTATGGAGCACAGATAAGTCCTATTGGTGGAAGTGGCAATTACAAATATGAAGTTGTGTCAAAAGCAGATTGTCTGGATTTGGTGATGTCAAAAACCGGAGTACAGTATTGTTCGATTGATACAGATCAAGCTGGTGAATATACCATGAAGGTAAAGATCACTGACAGTCTGAATGTCAATGTTTTCACATACTGCACAGTGACCTTTATTATAAAACCGGGAGTCCTGCTCCAGATTACAGCTACCGATCTGGATGGGAATAAGATCAAATATACCGGTATAGATACTTATTTGTGCAGACTTGAATCCCAGTGGAAGGATAATTCATACAGTGATATCAGCTATGCACGAGAGGTCGGGGAGATTAGCGATGGAATGGCAATGTACAGCTATGTACCGGAAGGATATTATGATATTTCGATTGAGGATGAAAGAGGCGGAGCAGGAGTCTATGCAAGTGATTACTATGTAAGTGCTGCAGCTACGAATGAAGTTACGTTTGCTCTTCCTGTATATCAGCAGACTGTCGTATCGGATAATACGGATTTTGCAGATCTTAGCGAAATGGGAGAGTGGCAGGATGAGAATGGAGTTGTACAGGGCAAAGGCAGATACCTCTATCTGGCGGTTGGCAATTATACATTAACCGGTAGCGCAGAGAAAAATGGAGTAACCTATCAGGCAACTCTTCAGATATCAGTTACGGATACTACACGGTCTGCGACAGTGACCGCGCATGTGGTGGCGAAATAAAAAAAATGATAATCGTAAAAGATTACAATTATAAGACGGATACCTGTTATAATGACTTAATGCTCATGCCACATTATAATGGGTATTCGTTTTTATTATATAAAAATATAAGCTTAATATTCAGAATTAGCTATTGTACAAAAGTGAATGGATATGCAGGTATGATCTGTCTGGCTGGTGTTTGTATCCTATAACAACATTAGCGAAGCTTCCGTTATGAAGTGCACATTGTCAGCACATACGGGTGCATGTCTGAGCCGCAGGCGAGTTTGCACAGGAGTATGTGCGGATAAGACATGTGCACTTCACAGGAAGAGAAACGCGTTGTTATAGGATACAAACACCAGCCGGCAGCCCATAGCTGCATATCCCTCACAAAACTAACGGCTGATTCTGAATTCTCAACATACAACATACACATGATGTATGCAAATTTCTTGCACGAATTAACAATGTGATATATAATGAATATGCTCTTCGAGTTTTATTCGTATACAAAAGGAGCAGTAAATGAGGGTACATATTCATACATAGAAGAATTGATGATCACGTTTATCATATGATATGAGTGATATTGCATTCTCAGCGGATGAAATTGGGAGAAGAATTCAATAAAGGGAGGCTATTTTTTATGAGAAAACAAGTAAAAATGTCAGTATTAAAACGTATTCTGGCAGTTGTAATTGCAGTAGCGGTAGCTGTTTCCATGCTTACAATTCCGGATGCGGAAGTAAGTGCGGCGACCGGTAAAGTAAAATCTGTAGCAGTTACAAACCTGCCGGCAAAACAGCTGACACTCAAAAAGGGTAAGTCATTTACTCTGAAAACGAAAGTAAGCGTTTCTGGTAAAAAGGTATCAAAAGCAGTTACCTATAAGACCAGTAACAAGAAAGTTGCAACTGTAAATGCAAAGGGTAAGATCACAGCTAAGAAAAACGGAAAAGCAGTGATAACTGTTATTTCTAAGGCAAACAAGAAAAAAACAGTTAAGATCAAGGTGACGGTAGGAACGCCGGTAACAAGCATCAAGTTAAGTAAGACAAAGGCAAGCCTGACAGTAGGCAAGACCTTAAAGCTGAAGGCAACAGTTGCTCCTAAAAAAGCCAGCAGCAAGTCAGTTGTATGGAAGACATCAAACAAGAAAATTGCTACTGTATCAGCAAACGGTGTAGTAAAGGGAATCAAAGCAGGTACAGTAAAGATCACAGCACTTGCAAAGGATGGTTCCGGTAAGAAAAAAGTCTGTAAAGTAACAGTAAAGAAGAAACAGGAAGTACCTGCAGTTATTACAGGACTTACTGCTTTGAACGATCATTCTGTTCAGGTATCTATTTCTCCTGCAAAATCACTTAATGTAAATGATTTCGTATTATATACAAAGGAGTATGCAACAGGTGTATACAGAAAACAGTGTGTGATCGACAGCATATCATCTTCAGATGGTGTAAATTACATTTTAACACTGAATGATGAGACAGGTCTGTACGAGGATCATTATGTAAAGGTTGCAATTCCAAAGTATGGTACGGAGAAGGAAGTTTATTATACAAAGGGCGCATTCCAGTATACAGATGAAAGTATCTACAAGGTGGCTGTAGGTACCAAGATGGATTCCAGTTCAGGTGGATACAGATATGCTCTGGGTGGTTATGGATTTGCAACTGCAACAGTTTCCGGTTTACCGGCCGGTGTAGGATATAAGGTTGTCTATTCAAACAGTTATTCTTATGTTCAGTTCTATGGTTCACCGGTTCAGGCAGGTGTTTATAATGTTACGATCGTAACAGATGATGAATTAGGTAATCGTATGACAGAGACCGTTACATGGCTGGTATATAATGACAGCGGTCTTTATGCTGCCGCAACACCGTCTTATCTGGTGTATGGCTCTGCACAGGGCGTTGATTTCAGTCGGTATGTAACCGCTGCAGGTGGAAGCGGCAGTTATTCTTATGCGTTAACCGGCACAAACTATAATTGTGTGATTGACAGTGACGGAGAATTACATGGAACCCTTCCAATGGCCGGTGATTATGTATTTACTGTTGTTGTAACAGATAAAAATAATCCGGCTCTTCAGACTTCTACACAGGTTGTAGCTCATGTAAAGCAGGGCGTTACAATCGCAGGTATTGTAAAGGATATGAATGGAAATCCAGTTCCATATGCAGATATTTCATTTACAAATCAGAATAAAGCAAGCCGTTATAGTTCAGATATCGGCACATCGGCAAATAGTGAAGGTGCATATTCTATTACATTAGAGCAGGGTACATATGATATTGAAGCTTCTTACAGAGGAACATTGAAGTATCTGTACTCCCAGTCGCTTCAGGCTACCCAGTCAGGTTATGATATCCAGCTTCCGCTTTACAAGGTTATGATTTATTCCAATAATTCAATTGTATCAGATTCTTCATTCGAAACCTGGTATGATGCTACCGGTAAGAGCTGTGGATTCGGAAATACACTTTACCTGAAAAATGGAAATTATGTATTAACAAGCAAGACGAAGAACTCCATATATGACTATACGGCTACAGCATATGTAACAGTTGCAGGAAATAGTACTATGGTAACAGCAAATGTTGTTATTTCCAGTAATATAAGCACAGTCAATACGGGTTCAAATCAGAGCATTACAGTATCTCCGGTCAGTCCTGCGATTCTTAAATTTACACCTACAACAAGCGGATATTATGAATTCTATGTGCCAAGTGTAAGCGGACTGGATAAGAGTATAGATGTATATGAATACTCAGATCCGGATAGTTCGAATGATAGATATGACTGGTTTGATTCAAGTTCCAGTGCGTCAATTACTGCATATATGTATGCGGGTCATACTTACTATTATAAGTTATCAAAAGAAAGTGGAAATGTTGCAAATGTAATATTCAATTTAACTTATGACAGTGACTATGAAGATTAAATGAACAGATGATTTATTTAAAAGTGAAATATTGATATTATTATAAAGCTTTTCAGGCAGGGTGCATAACATCCTGCCTGTTTTGTACAACTAAACAGCAAGAGTGTCTGTTACAAGATGTATTTTATTATGTAAAAATATGTATTATCGTCAGAAATGAAGATATCGCAACGGATATACATTTTAATTATATTATGCCAAAATATAAATAAACATCACCAACAATGCAGATACTATGTTGGAAACTATAAATTAGTATAAAGTCATAAGATAGTTCAAAGAATATGAATAAATTCGGAATTAGCTATTGTACAAAGTGAATGGATATGCAGGTATGATCTGTCTGGCTGGTACTTGTATCCTATAACAACATTAGTGAAGCTTCCGTTATGAAGTGCACATTGTCAGCACATACGGGTGCATGTTTGAGCCGCAGGCGAGTTTGCACAGAAGTATGTGCGGATAAGACATGTGCAGTTCATAGGAAGAGAAGTGTGTTGTTATAGGATACAAGTACCAGCCGACAGCCCATAGCTGCATATCATTCACAAAACCAGCAGCTAATTCTGAATTTTCCCCGTCAATTCCGGGTGTTGAATGTTTTTCATAATTGCGGTATAATATTGAATCAATATGTACAAATACAGGAAGTCTGGAGGTATACAGAATGAGTGAAGAGAATACAAGCACGTATGAAAATATAGAAGAAGAAAATTCCATTGGACATGTACAGATCGCGGGCGAAGTAATCGCGATCATCGCAGGTCTGGCTGCAACTGAGGTAGATGGCGTATCAAGACTTGCCGGCTCATTATCAAATGAACTCGCAAGCCGTTTGGGCAAGAAGAATCCGGCAAAGGGAGTGAAGGTAGAATTGTTGCCGGGTGAAGTGAAAGTAGATCTTGCGATTGACGTATTATATGAGTATAGCATTCCGACTGTGACAACACAGGTTCAGGATAAAGTAAAGCAGGCAATTGAGACAATGACAGGTCTTAATGTAACCAAGGTAAATATACGTGTAGCCGGCGTTCGCATGGCAGACGCAAACTAGAGAGGAACATATGACAAGACGAGAGATAAGAGAAACCGTATTTAAAATTTTATTCAGTCTGGAATTCAATGATGTTTCAGAGATCAGAGAAGAAGCAGAGCTCGAATTGGAGCATGCCAGCCTTTATGATGAAGACGATAACAAGATGGATGCTGTTGCCATGACAGAGGAAGAAAAAGCATATATCATAGATCGTGTAGAGGCAGTTGTTTCCCATATTACTGAGATCGATGAAACCATCAGTGGTATCTCACAGGGATGGAAGCTTGGAAGAATCGGAAAAGCCGAGCTTGCTATCTTAAGACTGGCTGTATATGAGATCAAGTTTGATGAAGATATTCCTGTAAAGGTAGCGATCAATGAAGCAGTAGAGCTTGCAAAGACATACTGCGATGTAGAAGCAAAGAGCTTCATTAATGCACTTCTTGCAAAGCTTGCAGATTAGGTGAGAATATGGCAAAGAAAAGCTATACCGTCGGACAGGTAAATGGATATATCAAGAATCTGATCAGCAGTGATTATCTGCTTGGTGATATTTATGTGAAGGGAGAAGTCTCTAACTGCAAATATCACAGTTCCGGGCATATCTATTTTTCATTGAAGGATGAGACCGGTTCGATCATGGCTGTTATGTTTAAAAGTTATGCATATTCCGGTCTTGATTTCAAACTGGAAAACGGGCAGCAGGTAGTCTGCCACGGAAGTGTGAATATCTACGAACGGGATGGCAGATATCAGTTATATGTAAAAGAGATCAAGCTGGATGGGATTGGAAATCTCTATGAGCGGTATGAACAGTTGAAACAGAAGTTGTATGAACAGGGACTGTTTGAATTCGATATCAAGAAGCCGATACCGGCATATCCGAAGCGGGTAGGCATCGTGACAGCACAGACAGGTGCGGCGATCCAGGATATCAGAAACATCGCAAAGAGAAGAAATCCATATGTCCAGCTTATCCTGTATCCGGTAAAGGTACAGGGAGATGGGGCAGCAGAAGATATCGCGCATGGAATCGAAGTGTTGGATAACATGGGCGTAGATACGATCATTATCGGTCGTGGCGGCGGCTCGATCGAAGACCTCTGGGCGTTTAATGAGGAGGTCGTTGCATGGGCGATCTACCATGCAAAGACGCCGATCATTTCCGGTACAGGTCATGAGATTGATAATACGATCGCAGATTATGCGGCAGATCTTCGCGCACCGACACCATCAGCCGCCTGTGAGCAGGCAATACCGGATGTGATGTCCACGGTTCATCAGGTCATAAATCAGGGCAGACAGATGGATTATCTGATGAAACGGAGACTTGCAGCATATCAGGAGAAGTTACAGGCCGCGGAAAGACATCTTCGTATCCTGAATCCGAAGCAGAGGCTTGCACAGCAGCAGATCTATCTGGATGATCTGTCAGATCGTTTAAACCGTGCTATGAAGAATAAATACGACAGATACGAACATCGGGTGATGCTTCTTGCAGAACGTCTGCATGGTCTGTCTCCATCGGCGAAGCTTATAAATGGATTTGGGTATATCGAAAAGACCGGAACGCCGGTAACGACGATAAAAGAGATAGAAAAAGATGACCGCATTACCATCCGTGTTCATGATGGTCTGATCGAGACAAGAGTAACGGATGTGAAAGAGGAAGATTAGAAATGGCAGAGAAGATGGAAAAGAAGGATTTCTCAATCGAGGAATCCCTGAAGAAAATAGAAGCAATCACGGCTGTCTTAGAGAATCCTGCGACATCGTTAAAGGATAGTCTGGCAGCCTACGCAGAGGGCGTACAGCTTGTTCAGGCATGTAAGGATGATCTGTGTGATGTTGAAAAAGAAATGATCGTATTAAGTGGAGAGAACAGTGGAAAAGAATAAATTAGAACTTCATACAAAGGAAGTACAGAATATTATATACACATATGCACCGGCAGAAGAAGGGTTTCAGAAAACTATATTTACGGCAATGAACTATTCCTTTCAGGCAGGGGGAAAGAGACTACGTCCGTTATTAATGCAGGAAACCTACCGTTTATTTGGCGGAACAGGAAAAGTTGTAGAGCCGTTTATGGCAGCGATCGAGATGATACATACCTATTCCCTGATCCATGATGATCTGCCGGCATTGGATAATGATGAATACCGCAGAGGAAGAAAGACTTCACATGTGGTATTTGGTGAGGCAATGGCGATCCTTGCTGGTGATGCGCTTTTAAATTATGCATTTGAGACAGCCTGTAAGGCATTTGAACTGGAACCGGGGAATCAGACTGTTGCCAGGGCATTCACGATCCTTGCAAAAAAAGCAGGTGTAAACGGAATGATCGGTGGTCAGGTTGTAGATGTAGAGATGACAGGGAAGCAGATGAGTGGTGATCAGCTTCATTTTGTGTATGAGAATAAGACCGGTGCGTTGATCGAAGCATCTATGATGATCGGTGCAGTTCTTGCCGGAGCAACGGAAGATGAATTGAAGCAGGTCGAAATGATCGCATCGGATATCGGACTGGCATTCCAGATCCAGGACGATCTTCTGGACATTCTGGGTGACAGTGCAGTGCTTGGAAAGCCTGTCTGCTCAGATGAAGAAAATGGTAAAGTAACCTATGTCACGATCCACGGACTTGAGGAGTCCAAGAAGGATGTCGCGGAGATATCCAGGCGTGCGGTTACAAGACTGGATCAGCTTCCGTATAAGAATGAATTTCTGGATGAATTGATTCTGGAACTGGTCAACAGAAAGAAATAACAGAGATGAAAGATATGAGTATACTGGATCGAATACAAGAACCAAATGACATAAAGAAAATAGATGAGAAAGATCTGCCGGAGCTGGCACAGGATATCCGGGAGTTTCTGATCGCAAATGTCAGCGAGACGGGTGGGCATCTGGCGTCAAACCTTGGGTGCGTGGAACTTACGATCGCACTTCATCGTGCGATGGATTTCCCGGCTGATAAGTTGGTATGGGATGTAGGACATCAGTCCTATGTGCATAAGATCCTGACCGGACGAAAAGATCAGATGACAACATTACGGAAGTTTGGCGGTTTAAGCGGATTTCCCAAGACCAGTGAGAGTGATTGTGATGCTTTTAATACAGGACACAGTTCGACCGCGATGTCGGCGGCACTTGGTATGGCATGCGCAAGAGGGATCAAAGGAACGAAGGAGAAGATTGCAGCCGTTGTCGGTGACGGTTCCTTCACCGGTGGTATGGTCTATGAAGCGCTAAATAACATGGCAGAGGTCAAGACCGGATGTCTGGTCGTGCTGAATGACAATGAGATGTCGATCGGCCACAATGTAGGAGGAATGTCAAGCTATCTGAGTAAGCTTCGTGTCGGTCAGCCATATAATGATCTGAAAAACGGAATCGAGAAAGCACTGATGCATATACCGGTAGCAGGCGAGAAGCTTGCTAAAGGACTGAAGCGGTCGAAGGATTCTTTGAAGCAGATGTTTGTTCCGGGAATGTTCTTTGAAGAAATGGGTGTTACCTATATCGGTCCGATCGATGGACACAATATAAGATTGATGGAAGAAACCTTTAAACGTGCATTTAAGTTAAATAAACCGATTCTGGTTCATATAAAAACGATCAAGGGAAAAGGGTATAAATTTGCGGAGAAGCATCCATGCTATTTCCATGGAATCGGTTCCTTTGATATTGAAACAGGTAAAGTTAAAAATGTCGAAAAAGGTTTATCCTATACAGGTGTATTTGCAAGAAAGTTAGTAGAGCTCGGAACGGAAAATACCCGGGTCGTTGCAATCACAGCGGCGATGAGCAAGGGAACCGGAGTCGATAAATTTGCAGAGAAATTCCCGGATCGAACCTTTGATGTGGGAATCGCAGAAGAACATGCGGTCACATTTGCGGCAGGACTTGCTGTGGAAGGTATGATCCCTGTGGTAGCAGTGTATTCTTCCTTCTTACAGCGGGCTTATGATCAGATCCTGCACGATGTCTGTATGCAGAACCTGCATGTGATATTTGCAATCGACCGGTCAGGACTGGTCGGGGCAGATGGTGAGACACATCAGGGAATCTTTGATACGGCATTTTTATCGCATATTCCGAATCTGGTCATTATGGCTCCGAAGAACCGCTATGAGCTCACTAGAGCGATGGAATGGGCAGTAGCCTATGACGGACCGGTAGCGATCAAATACGCCAGAGGACAGGCATATTACGGCTTAAAAGATTATAATGAGCCGGTCGAATACGGAAAGAGTGAGATCCTTCGTGAGGGAAGTGAGATCGCGTTAGTAGCGGTTGGAAATATGGTGGAAGAAACCGAGAAATTATATAATCGGTTCTTACAGGAAGGCAGACAGGTGACCTTTGTCAATGCAAGGTTTATCAAGCCGTTAGACAAAGCAATGATCGATCATTTGGCAGAGTCACATAAGCTGATCGTGACGATCGAGGAAGGTATCCTGCATGGCGGTTATGGTGCTCTGGTTGAGGAATATCTGGAATCAAAGGCAAGTGATGTGAAGGTTCTTCCGATCGCAATTGAAGATACCTTTGTCCGTCACGGAAGCATAGAAGAACTGAGAAAGATGCTAAAGATAGATGCTGAATCCATATATGACCGGATTCAGGATATGATGGAGTAGAGATGAAAGAACGACTGGATGTAATGATGGTAAATCGTGGGCTTGCAGAGTCCAGAGAAAAAGCAAAGGCGATCATCATGTCGGGCATTGTCTATGTGGATAACATAAAGGAAGACAAGGCCGGATCGACATTTGATGAGAAAGCACAGATAGAAGTAAGAGGAAATACATTAAAATATGTGAGCCGCGGTGGTTTAAAGCTTGAAAAGGCAATGGACTGCTTCGGAGTAAGTCTTGCGGGAAAAGTGGCAATGGATGTCGGGTCTTCAACCGGTGGATTTACAGATTGTATGCTGCAAAATGGTGCGGTCAAGGTGTATTCGGTGGATGTCGGACACGGACAGCTTGCATGGAAGCTTCGAAACGATGAGCGGGTTGTCTGTATGGAGAAAACAAATATCCGTTATGTGACACCGGATGATATCGAAGACAGGATTGAATTTGCATCGATCGACGTATCCTTTATCTCCTTGACAAAGGTACTTCCTCCGGTAAAAGAGCTGTTGACAGATGACGGAGAGATCGTGTGTCTGATCAAGCCGCAGTTTGAAGCCGGCAGAGAAAAGGTCGGTAAAAAAGGCGTTGTCAGAGATCAGAAGGTGCATGTGGAAGTGGTTGAAATGATCGTTGATTTTGCACGACAGATAGGATTTAAAACACTTGACTTAAGCTATTCACCGATCAAGGGACCGGAAGGAAATATCGAGTATCTTTTGTACATAACAAAGGATCAGACAAAGGAAAATAAAGAATTTGATATAAAGGCTATGGTGGAAGAGTCACACAGAAGCCTGTAAGAGGAGTATAAATCCGATGAATCGTTTTATGATCGTGGTGAATCCCGATAAGGACACCGATTCGACAGTTACAAACAGAATACAGAGTTACCTGGAAGCACATGGAGCAGTCTGTATGGTGCGGGATGTATTCCGGCTTGAGCCTTCGGATTGGGAGACTTTAAAGAAAGAGCAGTTTGACTGTGTACTGGTTCTCGGTGGTGATGGAACACTGTTATGCATGGCAGGTGAGACGGAAGATATTGATATACCGTTATTTGGAATTAATCTGGGTACGGTAGGCTTCCTGACAGAAGGGGAAGTTGCTAATATCGAAGAGATACTGGATCGGCTGCTGACAGATGATTTTACGATCGAAGAACGAATGATGGTCACAGGTACGGTGACAAAAGCGGATGGCACAACGTATCGCAAGAGTGCTTTAAATGATATCGTGATCAGCCGGGCAGGATTTTCCAGACTGATCGGACTTAATGTGTCTGTTGATGGACAGGTGCTTGATACATATGAGGCAGATGGTGTTGTGATATCGACACCGACAGGCTCTACCGGCTATAATCTGTCGGCAGGAGGACCGATCGTCAGCCCGGATGCAGAGTTATTAGTGATCACGCCGGTATCACCGCATTCGCTGACTGCAAAGAGTATCGTATTATCCGGCAAAGAGAGGATCACGATAGAGATCACTAAGAAGCGTAAGACGCAGGATACAGAGGCAATCTGTTCCTTTGATGGCGGTAACGATGTGGATTTATCCGTTGGCGACCGGGTGGATATCCGCAAGTCTGAGAAGATAACCAGGCTGATCAAGGCAAGTAATGTGAACTTTTATGAAATACTTAGAAATAAATTAGGAGGAAACTGAGATGAAATATCAAAGACAGGCAAAGATACTGGAGCTTGTTGAAAAATATGATATTGAAACACAGGATGATCTTCTGGAGAAACTGAAGGAAGAGGGATTTCAGGCAACACAGGCAACCGTTTCCAGAGATATTCGGGAAATGAATCTGACAAAGGTATCCGTACCGGGAGCCAGACAGAAATATGCCGTAGAGAAGAACAATCGTTATGAGACACTGGATTCCTATAAGAAGGTTCTGAGCACAGGAATTATTTCTGTAGATGCGGCAGAGAACCTGATCGTGATCAAGACAATCTCCGGTGTTGCCATGGCTGTAGCGGCAGCGCTGGATCATATGGATATTGATGGGCTGATGGGCTGTATCGCGGGAGATGATACGATCTTCCTTGCTGTGAAGGATAAGAGCCTGACGATGTCGATCAAGGCGCAGATTGAAAAGATGTAAATTCTGTTATTTTGTGCATGGAATATACAGGAGGACATATGCTTTTAAATGTACACATAAAAAATATCGCATTGATTGAAGATGCAAATATCAATTTTACAGATGGACTGAATATCTTAACCGGTGAGACCGGTGCAGGTAAGTCTATTATCATGGGAGCTTTAAAGATTGGTATGGGAGGCAAGCTCCCAAAAGATATGCTGAGAGATCCGGAAAAAGAAGGCTTCTGTCAGTTATTATTTTTTATTGATGATGAATCATTGTTTGAGCAGCTGCAGGAGCTTGACGTTACACCATCAGAGGATGGAGAGATCATCATAACCAGACGAATAGTAAATGGCAGAACCATGAATACTATTAATGACCGGACAGTAACAGCAGCAAAGTTAAAAGATGTTTCGGCACTTCTTGTGGATATGCATGCACAGCATGAGCAGCAGATCCTGTTGAAGAAGGCAGAGCATTTGAATATTCTGGATAAATTTGCAAAAAGACCGCTTGCATCATTAAAACAGAAATATGAAGACTGCTATAAAACATTTGAAGATCTTCGAAAAGAACTGGAAGAAGGACAGATGGATGAGGGCGAGCGGAAACGGAAGCTGGAATATATCCAGTTTGAAGCAGGAGAGATTGAAGGTGCCAGGCTGGTTCCGGGAGAAGATGAAAAACTGGAAAAACAGTATCGTAAGATGGTGAATGCCAAGGATATCGTGGAAGCAGTTTCTGAGGTTTATTCGATCACAGGGTATAATCGGAACGCATCTGCCGGAAATGAGATTGGACGTGCGCTTGCAAGCTTAAAAGCGGTAAAAGGTCTGGACGAGGAGATGGAGAGCATCTTCAGTGAGCTTACCAATATTGATTCGTTGTTAAATGATTTTAACGTATCGGTCAGTGATTATATGCAGAGTATGGAATTTGATGAGTCTGAATTCCATGAGGTTGAAGACCGGTTGAATACCATTAATAATTTAAAAGGAAAATACGGCAGAACGACAGACGATGTGCTTGCCTATCTGGAGCAGTTGAAGCAGGATGAAGCAAAGCTTGTGCAGTATGAGGAATATGCAGAAGAATTGCAGCAGAAAGTAGAAACAGCAAAAAAAGAACTGGATCAGGCAGCGGAAGCTTTAAGTGCAGAACGAAAGATTCAGGCAAAAGAATTATGTAAGCGGGTATCAGAGGCGCTGGAGGATCTGAGCTTTAATCAGATCCGGTTCGATATGCATTTTGACCGTCTGGCGCATCCGGGCATCTCCGGTATCGATGATTGTTACTTTGTTGTATCGACAAATGTCGGAGAAAAGGAACGTCCGCTTTATGAGGTTGCATCCGGCGGTGAGCTTTCGAGGATCATGCTTGCGATCAAATCCTGCATGGCATCGGAAGATAACATTGATACTCTGATATTTGATGAGATTGATGTTGGTATCAGCGGCAGAGCAGCATCAAGTGTGGCAGCAAAGCTTGCGGTTATATCAAAAGCGCATCAGGTGATCAGTATTACGCATCTGCCACAGATCGCGGCAATGGCGGACAGCCATTACAGAATTGAAAAAGTGGTAAAGGATGGCAAGACGATCACGCAGATCTCCAAGTTAGACCGGGAAGAATCTGTGCTTGAGATTGCCAGACTGCTTGGCGGTGCAGAGATCACAAATGCCGCGGTTGAAAATGCCAGGGATATGAAAGAACTGGCAGACAAAGCAAAAATACACTAATTAAAAACAGAACAAAAAAACCAATACTAAGAGTAGCAATAAAACAATTGCTGCTCTTTTTTTACGCGGACAACGAGCCAAAGTCTGTGCTTGCACAAGACCTTGGCGACTGTCGCGATAACCATAAGAAACCGGAGGCATGTTTCTTATGGTCTATGCAGCATTTACAGAAAGGAGTATTGGGATGGAAGAAGGAACAAAGACGTCGAACCGTTACCGTTCGCTGCTGGTCGGATTTTTGATCTTGGATCTGATCGCATTTACACTGTTGGCAATCGCTTATTTCTGGAATGGAGATATCGGAGATCAGGAGATCAAGTATGAAGATGCGGAGCTTGTATTCGATGATCTGTCCGGACAGAAAGTAATACCGTCCGGCGAGCCGGTCGGGATCTATCTGAAAACAGATGGCGTTATGGTCGTAGATTGTGGCGAGGTGGAAACTGCACAGGGAGAGATTTGCTCTCCCTGTAACAGCCTGCTTCAGACAGGAGATTATATCACAGCTGTAAATGAAACAGCCATATCAACAAAAAAGGAACTGATGCAGGCTTTATCCGGGAATAATACCGGAACTGTGAGACTTACATTTGTGCGGGACGGAAAGTCACAGGTAGCAGAGGTTACACCTGTGAAAACAAATAAGAATGCTTATATGTTAGGACTGTGGGTGAAGGATGACATATCGGGTATCGGAACAGTGACCTTCCTATGTGGCAATCAGTTTATGGCACTTGGACACAGCGTATCGGATAATGATACCGGGCTTAAGATCAGCAGCACCGGTGGGGGTATCTATACTACACATATAACGAAGATCAACCGATCTTTTGTGTCGATGCCGGGGCAGCTTCAGGGAACGATCCTTTACAAGAAGGATCTGATCGGAATTGTAGAAGGTAATTATGATAACGGAATCGGCGGATATCTCGATGAAGAATATGTGGCGAAGCATTACAAAGCTGCAGAAGCCATGTATATCGCAGATCCTGGTGAAGTTCAGACCGGAGAGGCATATATTTATTCCAGATTGGATGGGAATCTGAAAAAATACAAGATCAACATTCTGGCGGTTCATACCGATACTGCCAATAAAAATATGGAATTTAAGGTAGAGGACGAGGATCTGATCGCACTTACCGGCGGCGTCTGTCAGGGCATGAGCGGAAGCCCAATCGTACAGAATGGCAAGCTGATCGGTGCGGTCACACATGTGCTTGTGGATGATCCGACGGAAGGGTATGCTGTATTTATTGAAAATATGATAAAGTAGTGACTTAATTGATCATTCATGTTAGAATCGAAGCTGTACACTGTAAAAAGAAAAAAGAGAAGGGATATTTTGCTTCAGGGTACATGGAGCAGAAGTTAGAGTACGATGGATATACAAAACAATAACAACAGAAGTTCATTTTCGGGGAAGATAGGATATGTGCTGTCGGCGGCAGGAGCGTCGGTCGGTCTTGGAAATATATGGCGGTTTCCGTATCTGGCAGCAAAGTACGGAGGAGGAATCTTTCTTCTGATCTATATTCTGCTGGCACTTACATTTGGATATACGATGATCGTTGCTGAGTCTGCGATCGGTCGTATGACAAGAAAGAGTCCGGTCGGAGCGTTTCGGTCATTTGGTAAGAAGAAATGGTTGTCCTTTGGCGGCTGGATCAATGCGATCATACCGGTGCTGATCGTACCGTATTATTCGGTGATCGGTGGCTGGGTTATCAAATATCTGGTGGAATATGTCAAAGGAAATGGAAAGAATCTGGCAAAGGATGGATATTTTACAGACTTTATCTCGAATGGCATTTCGACAGAGCTTTGTTTCATCGTATTCTGTCTGTTTACGCTTGGGATCATCTTTGCAGGTGTTCAGAATGGTATTGAACGTGTATCAAAGATCATGATGCCGGTACTGATCGTATTATCGATCCTTATTGCTGTATATTCAGTGACAAGACCGGGGGCATTAAAGGGCGTGAAGTATTTTCTTGTTCCGAATTTTGATAATTTCTCATGGATGACTGTGGTAGCGGCGATGGGGCAGATGTTTTATTCCCTGTCGATCGCAATGGGTATTCTGATCACATTTGGTTCTTATATGAAAAAGGATACGGCGATCGAGGATGCTACAAGGAATGTTGAGGTGTTTGATACGGCGATTGCGATCATGGCAGGACTTATGATCATTCCTGCGGTATTCGCATTTTCAGGCGGTAATCCTGACACTTTACAGGCAGGTCCTTCATTGATGTTTATAACGATCCCTAAGGTATTTCAGAATATGGGACTTGGAACAATAGTCGGTATTCTGTTCTTCCTGTTGGTTTTATTTGCAGCAGTAACCAGCTCAATCGCACTGACTGAGAGTGCAGTATCCACATTTGAGGATGAGATCGGTTGGAGCAGAAAGAAAGCAACTGTTTTCGTAGGTGTGATCATGCTGATCCTTGGAAGTCTGTCATCACTTGGATATGGACCGCTCGCCTGTGTAAAGATTATCGGTATGCAGTTCTTAGACCTGTTTGATTTCCTGACGAATTCGGTTATGATGCCGATCGCAGCACTTATGACCTGCTTACTGGTTTCAAGAGTTGTTGGAATCGATAAGATAGAAGAAGAGATTCGTCATGGCGAGGGCGCATTCCGCAGAAAGAAGATCTTTGTTGTGATGATCAAATACATATGTCCGGTCTTCGCCCTGATCATTCTTGCAAGTTCGGTTGCAAATGCACTTGGCTGGATCTCGATGTAGCTTCAATCTCCTTATGTTAGAAATGGATGTGCTGTTTATGGCATTTATTTCCGGCAGAAGGAGATTTTTGCTTTATATGTTTATGGTGGAAACTGGTTTGCCGATATCAGTCGAAGAAGGGCTGACCTTGACCGGATTGAAGCCCTTGGAAGAAGTCATAACATTATTATGCTTCAAATGCATTTTTAAAATCCCGTTTCTGTTCACCGCGGTAAAAGAGGACGGAGACTGCAGTTCCGCAGCACCAGCCGACCGGCCAGGAGCACCAGATACCGACAGAACCGAACATCTTTGAAAAGATGATGGATAAGATTACTCGAAGAATCAGATCGGTAAAGGTGGAGATCATGAATTTGTTCATGATACCTGCGCCACGCAGGATTCCGTCTGCCATTAATTTGATGGAAACGATGAAATAAAATGGTGCAAGGATACACAGGAAAACGATACCTGTCTTGATCGCAGTTGCAGTCGGATTGTCAAGAAAGAGCAGTAACAGCCATCTTCCGCAGGTGAAGTACAACAGCGCAAACGGAATACATAACAGCCAGACCAGTTTTAAGGAAGCTTTGAAACCGGAACGGATACGGTCAATTTTACCCGCACCGATATTCTGGGCGGTATAGTTTGATATACCGTTTCCCAGTGTGGTAAGAGAGGTAATGACCAGATTGTTCAGCTTGACAGCCGCAGAATATCCGGCGATAACGCTGGTTCCGAAGTCGTTGATAACGCTCTGGATGATAATATTTCCGATGGATATAAAGCTCTGCTGTAAGGTGCTTGGGATAGCAACGACCAAGATTTGTTTTAAGATGCTGCCATCAAAGAACCGGAAACGGCCATCTGTCTTGATACAGGTAAGACGGCGTATCACAACAGCGACAGCCAGAATAGCACTGACACCCTGACAGAGGAAGGTCGCCCAGGCAACACCTGAGATTCCCATCTGAAAGGATTTTACAAATAAGATATCGACAAATATATTGGAAACGGATGATATTGCAAGGAAGATGAACGGAGTTCTGGAATCACCGAGAGCGGAGAAGATTCCGGTTGCAATGTTGTAAAAGAACATAAATGGAAGACCATAGATATAGATGTTCAGATACAGCAGGGAAGCATCCATGATATCGCCCGGAGTGTGGATCAGAGCAAGCAGCTCCCGGCTGGTGAGCAGACCGGCGATCACCATAACAGCCAGTAAAACAGCCGTAAAGATAAAGGTGGTCGATACAGCCGTCTTCATATTCCGATATTCTTTTGCTCCAAATAATCTGGATACGATAACCGAGCATCCCATATTGCATCCAAATGCAAATGCGATAAAGATCAATGTGATCTCGTAACTGTTGCCAACAGCGGCAAGAGCACTTTCATTGATAAATTTTCCGGCAACCAGACTGTCGGCAATGTTATAGAGCTGCTGGAAGATCACACTTCCAAAGAGTGGCAGACAGAAACGCCACAGCACAGATTCCGGTTTCCCTACGGTCAGATCCTTGTTCATTTTTATTCGTCCTCATTTCTTTTTTTATGACATGATGAATTATAGAACGATAAAATAAAATGTCAAGAATGATTAAAGGTTCCCATGGAGTAATTGGGATAAATCATCAGGTGTATCAATATCTCTTAGTTCGTTTATATCTGAAACAGAAATGGTACGGATACGATCAGGATGATTATTTATTATCAGACTGCCGCCTTTTCTTAAAGGAAGATTCTGAAGTTCCTCAAAAAATTCAGCCGGGAAGATAACAGGAGAACCGACTATATCTCCATAACAGGTTCGCCAGATTGAGTTTCTGTCATTTTCCGCACAAAGAAGCAGCGAGATCATGGATTCTTTTTGAAGCAAAGGCTGGTCGGCGGGGAGAAAGACGCAGCGATCGATATGATCACCAATGGTTTCCAGACCGAGGCGAATCATATCGTTTCGATGCGGAAAGTTATGAAGCAGTACCGGAATATTTTGTTTTATACATAGGCTCTGAATTTCCTTGTGAATGGTTACCACGACAGATGTTGTAAACAGATTCTTAATAATGTTAAGAGAGAAATCGATCAATGGTTGTCCATTGAAATCAGCAAGCAGCTTATTTCCACCAAAGCGGGTACCCTGACCGGATGCCATGATGATACAGCCTGCATTTCCATATGGTTGATCGAGATCCACAAGGAAAACATCCTTATGGTTACGCAGTTCCTCCAGGAATGGAAGCTTTTGTTTTCGCACGACCATGAGAAGCTGTTTGTGCTTCATTAAGGTTCGTATAGCTTGCTGGTATTTGCAGGAATTACTTTCCAGAAAACCGATTTCATCAATCGTGATCCATTCGGAAGTTGTATGCAGACAGGAATGTAAGAATGCGGTTCCTTTTTCATCAAAGCATTCGGGAATAGCAAGCATCTGATTTCTCTTATGGGTTGGATCCGAATGATAACGTCCAATCTGGATTATTTCTTTTGAACAGTTGTTTTTCAGGTAGACTCCTTTTTCCGGTACTACCCAGGAGGTAACACCGGGCATCGGGGAGGAAAAGAGAGATGCCAGAAGTGTTGTTTTTCCACTTCCGGATGCTCCTGTCAGAACCAGATGTTTTTTTCCGCTAGTCTGAAAAGATCTCCATATAGAGTTTGCTGTTGGCCTCGTTACAGGCATTCCGGTAGGTTTCATATTTTTTCAGCCATTCCTTTCCCTCTGGAGTCAGAGTACTTCCACCACCGGATCTGCCACCGGTGCTACGTTTTGTCAGAGAAAATCCTAGTTCTTTTTCTGCCTTATTGATCATACGGAGTGCCTTTGTATAGGCAAGTCCCATAGAGATTGATGCAGAACGGAGAGAGCCGGTTTCTTCGATCATATGAAGCAGTTGGCATGGCCCGGCCCCAAAAAATTTTTCGTTATTATCATTTACAAAATAAATTTTTGTTATTGCTTTCAAGATGTTTCAGCCTCCTTCATCATAACAAGCCTGCTATTTCCAAGACGATCGTTAAGCTTTGACAGACTGATTGTACCATATATTTTGGAAAGAAGCTGTTCCATCTCGGAAATTGATGTTTCGGATGGAATGATCGTACCGATCAATCTGCCGTCTGACAGGATCAGAAGTGAATCACAATAATTTAGCGCCAGAGCTGAATCATGTAGTGTGATCAGGGCAGAAGCATGATTTTGTTGGATATAATCCTGTAAAAGCTCCATTGCCTGATAACGTAGCCGAAAATCTAAGGCACTTTCCGGTTCATCCAAAAGAAGAAGTTTTCGTTTGCCTGCAAATGTACGTGCTAATATACATAACTGTTTCTGACCGGCACTCAGACTTTGAAAATTATCATACATCCGGTTGCCAAGACCAACATCGATAAGTGCCTGTATAGCTGTTTCCTTCATTTGCCGGGTTGGAGTCTGCAACAGTTTAAGTTCAGGGTTGAACCCCATCATAACTACATCAAAAAGCGTGAGATCTAAAGAGATACTGTTATTTTGTGGTATATATCCACAAAGCCTTGCCAGTTCCTTTGGGGAAATTGATTCTACGGTAATTGTATCAAGCTGACAGTTCCCCGTATGGGGAAGCAGATTTGCCAGGGACTTGATCAAGGTGGTTTTTCCGCAACCGTTTGCCCCAAGTATACCAATAATCTGACCGGAGTCGACGGAAAAACTGATATTTTTGATAATGTTTGTTCCATTATATCCGGCAGACAGATTGTTTACAGTCAGTAATTTCATATCCGATCACTTCTCCTTATACATAGATAGATTAAGAATGGGACTCCTAAAAGACTTGTAAAGATACTTACAGGCAGTTCTGTGGATGCTATACTACGAGCAAATATATCTCCCATGGTTAGCAGACATCCACCGATCAGTCCGCTTAACAGCATGGTGGATAGCCGGTTATTTTTTAGTAATAAACGTGCTCCGTGTGGTGCCAGAAGAGATACGAAGCTGATCAGTCCGGTCATACTGATCACACCGGAAACAGCCAGTGTCGCAATCAACAAAACAATCAGACGAATCTGCTGTACATTTACACCGAGCATTTTTCCCTCATTATCATCTAAAGAGAGAAGAATGATCTGTCGATATAATAAGAATAGAATGACTGAACAGAAAAGACACAGGATAATATTTCCTTTTATGGAGTAGATGCTGATTCCATTTAGGCTTCCCATGATCCAATATTCAATCGATGCCAGTTGTTTTTCCGGATCTGCGATTAATTTCAGACAAACCAGTGCCGTCTGTGCGAGACTGTGAACAGCAATTCCGGCAAGTACAATGCTGTGACCATTTCGGTCTGCGGTTAAGAAAGATAATACCAGTGCAAGGATAACAGAACAAACAGCCCCTGCAAAAGCAGAGACTGTGATCGCCATAGAACCGGATAAGAACAGAATTCCAAATGCTGCACCGGCACTGGCTCCCGAAGATACGCCAATGATATCAGGGGAGGCCAGAGGATTCCGAAAAACGGTCTGATAGACAAAACCTGCCATGCCAAGGACAAATCCTCCGATAGCACCGATAACAGCGCGGCTGGCACGGAGCGTAAGAAATACTCGCCATTGCATGGAGTCTCCGGCTATCAGACCGGTTAGGGTGATCCTGTATTTTCCGATAAACAGGGAAGCTGCTGTCAGAAGAATCAGACCTACGCTTCCGGCAATAAGATATAAATTTGCTTTATTTTTTGATTCCATAGAATGTTTCATAGAAAGAATTCATCTCTTTCGTATAAGTATCAGTTGAAACCTGATCAGGATGCAGGATTCCGGCAAGCCAGATGGAAGCCAGGATACTAGCAGGTACAGGACTGTCCAGTGCTTCGATATCCCCCGGAATAGCATAAACGTGGTTATTTTTTACTGCTGTGCAGTCTTTCAGGTTCGGATCGCTTAATACATCATCTACTGTATATTCTGCATCGGAAGCAAGAATAATATAATCAGGATCCCAGGAGAGAAGCTGTTCATAGCTAATCTCGGCCCAATAGGTATCAGAGATATCAGATGCTACATTTTTACCGCCTGCAAGTTCGATAATACCTGATTGGTACATAGCTGGACCGGCAGTTGACAGGAGAGAAGAATTACCTGCAAGGTAAATATTCGGAGTGTCGTCTGCGGTTGCAAGAGAAGTAGTAAGCATTTCTTTTTCCTGATTAATGAAGTCAAGCAGTTGGTCTGCTTTATCCTGGGTATTTGTAGCTGTGGCAATAAGACTGATCATTTCGGATAACTGATCCGGACTTTCTGGATTTACCAGTAGCACAGGAATACCAAGCTCTGTCAGACTCTTTGCGGCATCCTTTAGCTTTAACGGCAAAATCACAAGATCCGGTGAAAGAGAAGCACAGGTTTCCAGATCGAATTCCTTTGCTGTTCCGACGTTTGGAAGTTCCTGAAGCTCCGGGGCAGCCAGTTTGTAGATCGGTCTTTTGTCTGCCTTTGCCTCAATACCTACCACCTTGCCCGATAATCCAAGTGCGATCAGAAGACTGGAAGGAATGTAGTATCCGCTTACAATCTTAGCTGGCTCTTTTTCAATGGTAACGGTGCGGTCTGCCTGATCCGTAACTGTGACCGGATAAGAGGTTTCTTTTTCGTCAGCTTCTGTAGACACATCATCTGAAGAAGTTTCTGATGATAATTCTGAGGTCGCTTCTGATGAAGCGGTTGTCCCCGTGCCTGCAGGCTTTGATGAAGTATTACAGCCTGCCAGAGATAAAAGCAGGGAACAGATTAAAAATAAGGATAAGCATTTTTTTAATGTTTTTTTCATAATAACTCCTTTTCGTTATATTTTAAATAATACAACGGTATTGTAGCAAAGCATCTTTTCAAAAACAAGTATTTTTACTATAATATATCTTGATATAGTGCGGCTAATGCAACATTTAAAGGAGCTTTTTATGGTAACAATTCAGAATTATATACGTGTTAAAAGTCTGGAAGAGGCTTATCAGTTAAATCAAAAAAAAGGTAGCTGTATAATCGGTGGAATGTTATGGACAAAGATGCAGAACCGGACGATATTGACAGCAATTGATCTGTGTGATTTGAAACTGGATCAGATCGAGGAGACAGAGAATGAGATCATTATCGGTTCGATGGTATCTCTACGACAGCTTGAATTGCATAGAGGCTTAAATAATTATACACAAAATTCTGTCAGAGACGCTGTAAAAGATATTGTCGGTGTACAGTTTCGTAATTTGGCAACGATAGGTGGAAGTATCTGGGGACGTTTTGGTTTCTCTGATGTGCTGACGGTATTTCTTGCCATGGATACATATGTGGAATTATATCAGGGTGGGAGAATACCACTTAGAGAATTTGCGGGGCAGAAGCCGGATCAGGATATTCTGGTTCGCCTGATCATAAAGAAGACGTCCGGATGCTTCTCTTATGCATCTGTAAGAAATCAAAGTACTGATTTTCCGGTGATCGCATGTGCGGCTTCTGTTGTAGGTGGGGAATATCGTTTATCAGTGGGAGCAAGACCGGGACGAGCGATGCTTCTTCTGGATGAAGAAGGACTTCTGTCAGAGGGACTGACAGAAGACTCTATAGAGAACTTTGCTATGTGGGCAGAGAAACATATTCCGACAGGAAGTAATCATCGAGCCGGAGCAAAGTATCGTTCCAGATTGGTTCGTGTATTAAGTCAGCGATTATTAAATAAATTGAGAGAGGAGCAGAAATGGAGATAACAGTAATTGTAAATGGAAAAAAACTGGTGGATTCTATTGAACCGGATCTGCTTCTGATCGATTTTTTGAGAAAGCATGGCTGCTACAGTGTAAAGCGAGGCTGTGAAACTGCAAATTGCGGATTATGTACAGTCTTTTTGGACGGCATTCCTGTGCTTTCCTGCTCCGTGCCTGCGGCAAGGGCAGATGGTCATGAGGTACAGACATTAGAGGGACTTCAGGAGGAAGCTTCTGAATTTGTCGGATTTATTGCAGATCAGGGAGCTGATCAGTGCGGATTTTGCAATCCCGGATTTGTCATGAACACGATTGCATTATTGCGAGAGAATCCGGATCCTACAGATGATGAGATCCGTGCTTATCTGGCAGGAAATCTTTGCAGATGTTCCGGATATGAAGGCCAGTTGCGGGGAATTCGAAATTATCTGGAACATAAGAGATCAAAGGAGGGCATTCATGGAAGAAAAGAAGTATAATTCAGTCAATCATTCGGTTCGTAAAAAAGATGCAATGCAGCTCCTTTTGGGAAAACCGGTTTATGTTGATGATATTACATCATCAGATGCTTTGACGGTAAAGCTTTTAAGAAGCCCATATGCCAATGCTATTGTAGAAGATATCAACGTAGCAATAGCAAAAAAAGTTCCGGGGGTTGTAGATGTTTATACATGGAAGGATGTTCCAAAGCAGAGGTTTGCGATTGCAGGACAGACATATCCAGAACCATCTCCCTATGATCGGCTGATCATAGACCGGCATGTACGTTTTGTAGGGGATGTTGTTGCTATTATTGCGGCTACGGATGAGAAAGCTGCTTTAAAAGCAATGAAGCTGATAAAAGTGAAATATGATATCCTCGAACCGGTTCTTGATTTTCATCAGGCAAAGGATAGTGCTGTCCTTGTACACCCGGAGGAGGACTGGTTTCCACCTATGGAAGTTGGAGGAGATCCCGGACGGAATCTGGTTGCAAGTGAAAAAAACGGAGATGGTGATGTGGATGCTGTAATAGCGGATTGTGATGAGGTGTTCGAACACACATATCATATGCGGGCGTTTAACCAGGCAATGATGGAAACCTTCCGCACCTATACCTGTTTTGACCGATATGGAAGGCTTCATGTGATCTCATCTACACAGATTGTATTTCATGTGCGTCGTATCCTTTCCAGAGCACTGGGCATTCCAAAGAGCAGGATACGTGTTGAGAAACCAAGAATCGGTGGGGGTTTTGGAGCAAAACAGACAGCAGTCAGTGAAGTATATCCGGCGTTTGTCACACTGAAGACCGGACAACCCGCCAAACTTATATTCACAAGAGAAGAGAGTCAGATTGCCGGTTCTCCGCGGCATGAGATGGAAGTTCGTGTACGCCTGGGAGCAGACCGGGACGGACATATCCGCGGACTGGATCTGTATACACTTTCAAATACAGGAGCATATGGAGAACACGGACCTACAACAGTTGGTCTGAGCGGACATAAATCGATTCCCCTTTATACAGGTGGACTTGAAGCATATCGGTTTAATTATGATGTAGTATATACCAATACGATGGCAGCCGGTGCTTACAGGGGATATGGTGCGACACAGGGTATATTTGCACTGGAAAGTGCTGTAAATGAACTTGCAGAAAGACTTGGAATTGATCCGACTGTAATCCGTGAAAACAACATGATCCGTGAAGGAATGAAGATGCCGGCATATTATGGAGAGACAGCAAATGCCTGTGCACTTGATAAATGTATGGCAAAATGCAAAGAATTATTTCATTGGGACGAGAAATATCCTGTTCGTGAGACAGTAGATGGGAAGGTAAGAACAGCCGGAGTAGCTATGGCGATGCAAGGCTCCTGTATCTCCAATCTGGATGTCGGATCGGCAACGGTAAAGCTGGCCGATGACGGAACATTTAATCTGATCATCGGTGCGGCAGATATGGGAACCGGATGTGACACGATCCTAGCTCAGATGGTGGCAGAATGTATGGATTGTTCCGTGGATGATGTAGCTGTATTTGGGGCAGATACGGATGCATCACCATATGATTCCGGTTCGTACGCATCATCTACAACATATGTTACGGGTAAGGCCGTAGAACTTGCCTGTGAGAAACTGAAAAAAAAGCTTTGTGCGATAGCAGCCGGTATGCTTTCCTGCAGTCCGGAGGAAATGATCTTTGAAAATGGAAGGGCATGTCGGGTCAATACAGATCAAAGTGTGTCACTTGCCGAGATTAGTGTAAAAGACCAGATTGCAAATGATATCGCAGCAGTAGCAACGGTTTCCCATTCTTCACCTGTATCGCCTCCACCTTATATGGTCGGTATGGTTGAGATTGAGTTAGACCGATATACAGGAGAGGTAAAGATCCTGGATTATGTAGCTGTTGTTGACTGTGGAATTCCTATCAATCCGGCGTTGGCGCGTATTCAGGCAGAAGGCGGCATCGTACAGGGAATCGGGCATACACTGTTTGAGAATGTCACCTACAATGAAAGAGGATGTCCGATTGAATCCAGTTTCATGCAGTATAAGATTCCAACCCGCCTTGATATGGGACATCTTCAGGTAGAATTTGAACACAGTTATGAACCGACAGGCCCATTTGGAGCCAAGTCTATAGGAGAGATAGTGATCAATACACCTGCACCTGCAATTGCACATGCAATCTATCGTGCAACAGGCGTATGGCACAGAGAACTTCCGATCACTCCGGAAAAGATACTGATGTCCATGTTGGATGAAAAAGAATAAAGATGAGGAGAATTCACAAATGAAAAAAATATTTAAGCTGTCTGAGACAGCATTTCAGATGGATGGAAAGATGCCGCTTTCGCAGGCGATTCCGTTAGGATTACAGCATGTTTTGGCAATGTTTGTAGGAAACCTGACTCCACTTCTGATCATCACAGGAGCATGTGGCCTGGCAGGCGGTGAGTTCGCAGATCTACAGCTTTCTTTGCTTCAGAATGCGATGCTGATCGCAGGAATTGTGACATTGGTACAGTTGTTCGGAATTGGTCCGGTAGGGGGCCGGGTACCGATCATAATGGGAACATCTTCCGGATTTATAGGTGTCTTTAACAGTGTAGCAGCAACCATGGGTGGTGGTATACTGGCATATGGCGCGATCATGGGAGCATCTATTATAGGTGGTCTTTTTGAAACAGTGCTTGGCTTTTTCTTAAAGCCCCTTCGTAAGTTCTTTCCATCGGTCGTAACCGGTACCGTGGTAATGTCGATCGGATTAAGTCTGATTTCGGTAGGTATCAATTCTTTTGGTGGAGGAAATAAAGCAGAAGATTTTGGCTCCATTGAGAATCTGTTACTTGCGTTGTTTGTACTTATTGCGATCTTGTTTTTCAAACATGCGACAAAAGGCTTTTTGAGTTCTTCATCTATTTTATTTGGCATTATTTTCGGATACATTGCAGCAATGATCATGGGCTTTGTTTTGCCGAAAACCGGAGTGACGGCAGATGGTGTAGAATATACAAAGGCATGGGTGTTGAACTGGGATAAAGTTGCGGAAGCCTCCTGGTTTGCGGTTCCGAAGCTTTTGCCTGTAAAACCTGTTTTCGATCTGCGTGCGATTCTTCCGGTTCTTATTATGTTCATTGTAACTGCAGTTGAGACGGTTGGAGATATTTCAGGTGTTATGGAAGGCGGATTGGACAGAGAAGCAACAGATAAAGAACTTGCAGGCGGTGTTATGTGTGACGGACTGGGTTCTTCATTTGCAGCGATATTTGGTGTCCTGCCAAATACATCATTCAGTCAGAACGTTGGATTGGTAGCCATGACAAAGGTTGTAAACCGGTTCGCTCTTGCAACCGGAGCCATTTTCCTTGTCCTTTGCGGCTTATGTCCAAAGCTTGCTGCGTTGGTATCAATCATGCCACAGTCTGTATTAGGTGGCGCAGCAGTCATGATGTTTTCGTCAATTGTAATCAGTGGTATTCAGTTGATCACGAAGAATCCGTTGAATGCCAGAAATCTTTCCATTGTATCAGTAGCACTGGGCGTTGGATATGGAATGGGAGCTAATCCCGGAATTCTGGTACATACACCGGAGGTGGTACAGTTGGTGTTTGGCGGATCGGGAATTGTACCGGCAGCAATGGTAGCAATCCTTTTAAATATCATTTTGCCGAAAGAGGAAAAATAAATACTATTTATACAGTATATGAAACAACTGAAGATATTCCTGTTCGACATTCTCAAACGGACGAACCTCATAAGAAAGGTTGATGTGAAGCTCAGGCTCCGGTCTGTTCGATGGCTCATTTAGCAAAGTGAGAAGATCGAAATAGAGCATGTCGTCGTCGATGCATTTGATCCTGCGTTCTTCTTCCTCTGTCAGAGGAGAACCTAGATATTTTGTATAGATCACATTTAACAGATTCTGTTCCAGATCTTTATATGCAGGAAGATGCTTCTTAAAAGGTCTTGGAACATCTGACAGGTAGGCTTCACTTGCATCGTGAAGCAGACAGGCAAGCACCAGTCGGTCGGAATACCCACGGGCAGCCGCTTCCTTTGCACAGTTGATACAATGACTGCCGACGGAAAAGAAGGTCTTTACATGACCGTTTCCACGACAAATTAGTGATAATGCGTGTGCGATGTCCTCGATATGAAGATGTTCTGCCTCCGGCAGAGTCGGATCAAAATGATCCCCGGTATAAGTTGTAATATAATCAGTCATATAAAAATCATCCTGTCGAAAATAGTTATTTCCACTGATTATATAACAAAAGCAGATAAAATCAACTTTATTTTCTTTATCCAATTACGGCTCTGTTATAGTTCACATATTATTGCGCAAGACGCTCTCGCTCTACCCTCATGTAGCGGTTCTAAGCTCACTGCTTACAGCAGTTCACTAAGTACCGACATTCGGGCAGGCTTGCTTCATAATAGTGAACTATAACAGAGCCGTAATTTTGAAAATGTAAGTTATTTCAAAATATACATAAGAAAAAGGAAACCGCTATACTATTATGAAGCAAGCCTTTTTCAACGCCGGTACTTAGTGAGTCACCTTATAGGCGAGGAGCTTAGCACCGTTGCGTTGAAATAGAGTGCAAACGACTTGCGCAATAATATGTATAGCGGCTTCCTTTTTCGTAAGGGGGGAGATTTGCCTACGCCTTTTGGCTGGCTGCTTCAAACTCCCGGACGATTTCTTCATCAGGAGCCTTTGTAAGCAGGCTGACCACAATGATGAAGATCAGGGATACGATAAATGCAGGAAGCAGTTCGTAGATATCAAGAATTCCTCCAAGTGGACGAATCAGATACTTCCAGATAAATACGGTAGCACCACCGGATATGATACCGGCGATCGCACCTGCAAGATTACAACGTTTCCAGAATAAAGAACAAAGCACAACAGCACCAAATGCACCGCCGAAGCCTGCCCATGCGAAGGAAACGATCTTGAATACACTGGAGTTAGGATTTCTTGCAAGGAAGATACTTACGATCGCAATACCAACGATTGTTAAACGTGCGATCAGAAGATTTGTCTTCTCGGAAATCTTGATCTTTAAGAAATCATGTACTATATTCTGTGAAACACCGGATGCAGCAGCAAGCATCTGACTGTCTGCGGTAGACATCGTAGCGGCAAGGATACCGGCAAGGATGATACCTGCGATAAGAGCAGTTAATGCATTATGCTGGCTGATGATACCTGCGATACGAACGATAATAGTTTCACTGTTTGAACCGGTCAGAGTTTCAAGTGCGCCTGCTTTGGTCATACCAAGACCGACAATACCGATCAGAACACCTGCGGTCATAGCGATCACGACCCATACAGAGGCAATACGGCGGGAAAGTACCAGTTTTTTCTCATCCTCGATTGCCATGAAACGGACAAGGATATGAGGCATACCAAAGTAACCGAGTCCCCATGCTGCGGTTGAGAAAATTGTCAAAAAGTTATATTTGACTTCAGAACCGGAGACAACATCAAAGGTAGATGTCAGAGACAGATAACCCGGAAGGGCGGCTGCGTTGTCCATAACGGCTGTCCAACCACCTGCGCTTGTGATTCCATAGATCAGAACGATCGCAAGTGCACCGGTCATAACGATACTCTGAACAAGGTCTGTAACACATACGGCATTGAACCCACCGGTGATAGTGTAACCAACAATCAACAGGGCGGACAACATCATGGCAACCTGATAATTGATACCGAATAAGCTGTTGAACAGCTTACCACAGGCAGCAAAACCGGATGCTGTGTAAGGGATGAAGAAGATAATGATAACAAGAGCGGAAAGTGCTGTGATAACATTATTCTTATCATGGAATCGTTTTGCAAAGAAATCAGGCACAGTGATCGCACCGATATTATTTGAATAACGTCTGAGTTTTCTGGACACGAAGAACCAGTTCAACCATGTACCAACGGCAAGACCGATGGCAGTCCATGCGGCATCACAGATACCGGACAGATATGCAACGCCCGGAAGTCCCATCAGGAGCCAGCTTGACATATCACTTGCTTCAGCACTCATGGCTGTTACGAGAGGTCCCATCTTACGGCCGCCAAGATAGAAATCTTCTGTACTGTTGTTACGCTTGCTGTAAACAAAGCCGATCACAAGCATGATCGCCAGGTAGACAACGATTGCAAGCATGATGAAAAAGTTAGTTGTCATAAACATTTAAATATCCTCCAATTTTTTATTGCGTATGCATAACATGGACAAAATCGTTAAATTTCGTAATAGAATACATAACTAAAAAATCATAGCGTAATATGAGAAAAAAGTCAAACAAATACGATCTGCTTTAGAAAAACAGGTAAAATGATGTCCTGGCTAAAGAATGGTAAAGAGTTTGTAAAAAATACTTGAAAAAATAAATCAGGTCTGTTAATATGTCTTCAGACAAAGACGTCAGTTGAACGAGATACGTTCGATTGGCGTCTTTTCTGTTTTACAAAAAAAGTACCATGGAATTTTGTAAAAGAGTGAAGCGAAACCTGTCGGGGGATGCGCACCTGCCGGAGATTTCAAAAAGAATTTCAGAAAAAATGGAGGAAATAGTTATGAATACTGGTGATACTGGTTTTATGCTGATCTGTACAGCGTTGGTATTTTTTATGACACCGGGACTTGCTTTCTTTTATGGTGGAATGGTGCGAAGGAAAAATGTCGTTAATACGATGATGGCATGTACTTTTATTATGGGACTTTCAGTTGTAATGTGGATATTATTTGGTTACTCTCTTTCTTTTGGGGGAAATCACGGAGGAATCATTGGTGATCTCAGATGGTTTGCATTAAATAGCATATCCATGAATGAGGCCGGACCATATGCAGACAATATTCCGCATTTTGTATATATTGCATTTCAGATGATGTTTGCAATGATCACGCCGGCACTGATCACAGGATCATTAGTCGGACGTGTAAAGTTTAAGGCTTTATTCTTCTTTATCATGTTCTGGTCGATTCTGGTTTACTACCCGATGGCACATATGGTATGGGGACAGGGCGGTTTCCTTGCAGAGATCGGTTCCGTCGATTTTGCAGGCGGAAATGTCGTACATATCAGCTCCGGTGTAAGTGCATTGATATTTGCGATTATCCTTGGCAGACGAAAAGGTTATGAGAATACTGCTTATCGTGTTCATAACATTCCATTCGTTGCTCTTGGCGCATTTATCCTCTGGTTCGGATGGTTCGGCTTCAATGCAGGAAGTGCCCTCGGAGCAAATGGCCTTGCAGCTCATGCATTCTTAACCTCAGCGATCGCAAGTGCGAGTGCCATGATGTCATGGATGCTGATCGATGTGATAAAAGATGAAAAGCCAACCTTGGTTGGTGCTTCGACCGGTCTTGTTGTCGGGCTGGTTGCGATCACACCGGGAGCAGGCTTTGTTCCGGTCTGGTCTGCATTTATCATCGGTGCACTTGTAAGTCCGATCTGTTGTGGTATGATTACTTTATTGAAGAAGAAATTGAAAATAGATGATGCACTCGATGCTTTTGGATGTCATGGTATCGGTGGTGTCTGGGGTGGTATCGCGACCGGATTATTTGGTAAGAGTTCGATCAACAGCGTTGCCAGATGGGATGGACTGTTCTTCGGAGACTATCACCTTTTTGTTGCACAGTTGATCGGTATCGTTGTGACAATAGCAGTTGCAGTGGTCGGAACGTTTATCTGTCTTGGACTTGTAAGACTGATCACACCGCTTCGTGTATCAGATAAGGAAGAAAAGATCGGTCTGGATATCGCAGAACAGGGAGAAAGTGCATATCCGACATTTAACGGACTGGATTCATAGAAGTTGCGGAAAGGAGTATGATAATATGATGATCAAGATAGAAGCAATCGTGCGAGAAGAAGTATTTGAAGATGTAAAGGAAGCACTGAATGCGATCGATGTAAATGGTATTACGGTATCTCAGGTAATGGGATGCGGTGCACAGCGAGGATATAAGAAGCTGGTACGTGGTACAGAGGTTGATGTCGTTATGCAGCCGAAGATTAAATTTGAGATCGTAGTTTCTTCGGAAGAATGGGAGAAGAAGACGATCGATGCGATCCAGAAGGCAGCATACACCGGAGAAGTCGGAGACGGCAAGATCTTCAGTTATGAGATCCGCACCGCCATGAAGATCCGTACGAAGGAAAGCGGCTATGATGCGCTGAATTAGATAAACAGGAGGAGCCTGTAAGACGGGTTCCTCTTATTTTTCTGTCTTAAATTCCATTTACAAGCCATGAAAAACAGTTTATAGTTATAGGAGTTATAAATTGTTCAGGACGGTGTATAAAATATGAAATTTAAGAGTACAAATGAGATAGAAACCATTCAGTTACGGGATGCACAGATCAAAGAAATGAAGCTTGTCGGAGCTGGAGAAGTGGAAACAGATGGCGAAGCAGCTTCCCTTAAAGGGCTTCGGGCAAGATGGCTGGAACTCTATGTAGAAGGTGCAGTTGTAAAGGATAACAATTCTCAGAACGAATACTATACAGACAAATATGCCGATCAGATGGAGATCCGGTTTAAGAATCCGGTCATCGAAGCGGTGTTGTTAGAAGGTCATAAGTATTATGATGCAAATGATAATCTGGTAGAAGAAGTTCCGGATCAGAAACTTGCGGAAGATGAGTATGAAAAGATATTTGGAAAGTTCAAAGAGAACTATATCTTCTATGGTGGTAAGCCGGAAGCAGATAAGAAGTGTTATCAGATGATCGTTGATGTTGACGAAGATTCTTATATAGTAAGCTTTTATTATGATAAGGTAATTGCCGGATGGAATCATTTCCTGAATAAGGCAAACATGGGTTAGGTGATCGAATATGGCAAAACGAATCAAAGAATATCTGGTATATGTAGATAAACTGCTTGCAAGGGATGATGTTGATTTTGATGAGGAGATGCGGAGACATCTGGTGCAGATCAAATTTTTCATGCATGAGCGTTTGATCCATCTTCTTGTAACAATCTTATTTGCGATCCTTACGGTAGGCTGCTGTGTGACCTTTGTGGTGACGGAAAAAATACAGATCTTACTGTTAGCGGCAGCACTGTTTGTCTTACTGATCCCATATATCCGGCATTATTATTTACTCGAAAACAGCGTGCAGAGAATGTACGATCAGTATGACAAAATGATGGAAAAAGCAGGAAAAGATGCATTTTATACAGGAAAGGAAAGTTAAATGTTTAATCTGGTAATGGGAATCATCATGATCGGAATCGGAACGATCTGTCTGGTAAAGGGGTGTATAGGTACCTTAAGCCCTGTGATGATCTTCTTTGGATGCTGTATGATCGTATTCGGTATCGTGGAGATCATCCGGTCAAAAGCTATCCGCAAACGCGAACAGCAGAGAAAAGACCATGAGATGGATGTCTACCTCAAAATGGCAGAGGAGATGGGCGTAGTCGTAAATCCCATCACCCATGAAATTGTCAAAAAAGAGGACGATAAATCTTAAAACGGACGAACTGGTCGATGGTTATACCTATTATTACGCAAGACGTTTGCACTCTATCCTCATGTAGCGGTACTAGATTCGCTGTTTATACAGCTCATCAAGGACCGACATTCGGATAGGCTTGCTACATAATAGTATAACCATCGACCGGTTCGTTCGTCTTACTTTTTATCGTCCTGATAAAGCAAGTCCACCATTGTATTCTCGAAAAAAATATAAATAAAAACAACAGATATTTAAAAAATAGGATTGTTGAATTTTGATACCGTAAAAAAAATGGAAGACAGGGTTACTGTTATGAAGCAAGCCTGCCTGAGCGCTGGTACTTAGGCTGCGTACTTTGCAGCCTTACGTACCACTGCGTTGAAGGTAGAGCGAAAGCGTCTTGCATAATAATAGGTAACCCTGTCTTCCGTTTTTTAAAGGTGGTCTACTTCAAGGTTGAGAAGTCAAATTCGGACACGCCGGAGCCGGAGACTGCCTTGTAGACCTTGCCGGAGGTAGAATCTACATAGAAGTCACCAACCTTAGAGTTGTCAGATTTTCTGGTGTCATGAAGCTCAAAGTGGTAGCCCATGCTGCCGGAGTTATAATCAGTAAGATCCTTGTCGTTATTACGGACTTCATAGTTTTTAGAGTCACCGGGAATCTGATCCATAAAATACTTATAAGCATGGTCATAAGTATCATAGCTTCCGGTCAGAGCATCGGATACATCCTTTGCTGCATCATCTACAATATCTCCGGCATCATCGATCATGTTACCGAGATCCTTACCTACAGAACCTGTACCGTTTGAATTATTTCCATTTTCTGTGGAACTGCTGTCCTCTGTACTGCTCCCGGTTGTTGTACCGGTTGTTTCAGGGTTATTTTTCTCGCCGCATGCAGTCAGGGTAAATGCCATGACAACCAGACATGCGCATAAAAGAAATGATTTTTTCATTTTTTATTCTCCTTTTCCATTTGATAAAAATAGTATCTGACATTTCCTGTTTTTTATTCGAATAAAAATATCAGATTAGGAGTATAGATGTATAAAAAACGGAAGATCTTATAAAAATGAGGAAAATAATAAAAACAGTTTTATCCCACATAAAAGCCAATGAAGCGTTAAAAGAGTGTGACCGATTTTTTGCAGCTTATTGGCAAAATATAATTCTGGTTGCTGCACTGATCGTATTTTTATTGTTTACAGGAAAATTCATTATCGATCAGAAAGATAAATTTCCGGATTCAGACAGCGTGGCTGCCATGTCATCAAAGGCAGTGACGCGAAAACGGGCATATCTGACCTTTGACGACGGCCCATCCGATCAGACCGGAGAGATCCTTGATATTTTAAAAGAGCATAACGTTAAAGCTACGTTCTTTGTAATAGGAAGAAATGAACGATACTATCCCATGTACAAACGGATCGTGGAGGAAGGGCATACGCTGGCGATCCATTCATATTCCCATGAATATAGTACGATCTATGCAAGCTATGACAATTTCGTGAATGATGTTGAGGAATTAAGAAAATTATTGTATGATGTTACAGGAGTGGACTGCCGGTATTACAGGTTCCCGGGTGGAAGTTCAAACCGTGTTACGCAGGTACCGGTGAATGACCTGATCGACTATCTGGACTCGGCAGGATTGACGTATTTTGACTGGAATGCATTGAATAATGATGCGGTGATTGCCGGACAGACACCGGATCAGCTTGTAAAGAATATATTGAAGGATGCATTAAATTATGATGACACGATCATATTGATGCATGATCTGGATTGCTGTCATGAAACAGTGGAATCTCTGCCGTCACTGATTGAACAATTAGAGGAACATGGATATGAGATCCTTCCGATTGATGATGATACACCGCATATCCAACATAGAACACATTAGAAATAGTTCATTATATTTTATCTATACATAATCAAGTAAAGAGGCTAAAGAATGACATACGAAGAAGCATATCTATATATGAAAGAAGCGGGAAAAAGAGGCAGTGTCTACGGAACGGAGACAGTGAAAGAACTACTTTTAAGACTGGGGAATCCACAGGATCGGGTTCCTGTCGTTCATATAGCCGGAACAAACGGAAAAGGTTCTATATTCGCATTTGTCGGGCATATTCTGGAGGATGCAGGGTATGTTGCCGGACGCTATATATCCCCAACGATCTTTACATATCTGGAACGATTTCAGATAAATGGACATTATATGAAGGAATCGGAATTTGCACGGATCATGGAGACTGTGATCCCGGTTTGCGAGGATATGGAGGAAGCCGGGCTTCCGATTCCGACCGCATTTGAGCTTGAGACTGCGGTAGCATTTCTGTATTTTGTGCAGAAAAAGGTCGATATCGTGTTACTGGAAACCGGAATGGGAGGAAAGAACGATGCGACAAATGTGGTGAAACAGCCGCTTTGTACCGTGCTTGCAAGCATCAGCAGAGATCATATGCAGTTTCTTGGTGATACATTGCAGGAGATTCTGGAACAGAAGATGGGGATCCTTCGGGAACAGGTTCCGTGTGTGGCATATCCGATGCAGGATGAGATGAGACAGATATGGCTAAAAAAATGTGATAAAATGCAGATAGAACCGATCATGGCAGATACCGACCAACTGCAGGTCATAGCAGAAGATCTGCATGGAAGCAGGTTTTGTTATAAAGGACAGGAGTATGAGCTGGGGATTCCCGGAATCTATCAGATCTATAACAGTATAACCGCAATTGAGGTCTGTAATTGTATAAAAAAACAGTTTGATTTAAAAAATGTGAGTATAAAGAACGGATTAAAAAAGACGTTGTGGGAGGGCAGATTCCAGAAGATTAAGGATGTGCCTTTGACTTATATTGATGGAGCACATAATGAAGGCGGATGGAGAAGTCTCAGAGAGAATATCCGGGCATATTTTACAGGGCGGCCGTTGATCTATATCTGTGGTGTTCTTGCAGATAAAGAGTATGAGAAAATGGTGGATATCATGGCACCATTTGCAAGTTTTATCATAACGGTAACGCCGGATAATCCACGGGCGCTTGATAAGGAGATTCTGGCAGAATGCTATCGTTCATACGGAAAGCCGGTGGATACGGCAGAGGATGTGTTTGCTGCGCAGAGACAGGCGGAAACACTGGCACAAGAATTGACAGAGCCGGTGATCGTGGTATTTGGTTCATTATCTTTTATTGGACCGCTGATACCGCGGATAAGTAGTACGATAAACCAGGAGAGGACTACAGAGAAGAAATGACGATGGACAGAGTCAACGCAATATTAGCGAATGAAGAATATAAAGACTGGATGGAGCAGATCAGGAGATCGGAGAAAGAGCGGAGATTCTGCTGTCATGGGATTGATCATTGTCTGGATGTAGCAAGGATCGGAATGCTGATGAATCTGGAGGAGAAGCTGGGACTGGAACCGGAGCTTATCTATGCGGCAGCATTATTACATGATATCGGACGGGCGGTCAGCTATCAGACCAGCGAAGAACATCATCTGGCAAGTGTCCGCAACAGCCGGAGTATTTTGCTGGCAACCGGATTTTCCGGTGAGGAAACAGAGCTGATCCTAGAAGCAATCAGCAAACATAATACGACAGGGAAGGAAGCAGAGGGGCTTTCCTATGTGATATATAGGGCAGACAAGCTTTCCAGACGTTGTTTTGACTGTGAGGTTTATGACGAGTGTTACTGGAAGGAAGACGAAAAGAACAAAGGAGTGGTCTACTGATGATTATAGGGAACAAAGAATTTAAACTGAATGAAAAACCATACGTAATGGGAATCTTGAATGTGACACCGGATTCTTTCTCCGATGGAGGAACACATAATAAGTTCGATGATGCATTGTATGCCACAGAGCAGATGATAAAGGATGGCGCAGATATTATAGATGTAGGCGGAGAATCGACCAGACCCGGTTATACATTAATTTCAGATGATGAGGAGATTGGTCGTGTTGTTCCTGTGATCGAGGCGATCCGGGAACGATTTGATACCGTAATTTCACTGGATACCTATAAGGCTGGCGTGGCGGAAGCCGGAATCCGGGCAGGTGCAGATCTGATCAATGATATCTGGGGCTTCAAATGGGATGGAAGGATGGCAGATATCGTTGCTTCACATGATGTGGCATGTTGTCTGATGCATAACAGAAGGGTAATGGATTATACCGATTATTTAAACGACGTTGTTAAAGATCTGGACGAATCTGTTCAGATGGCACTGAATGCAGGTGTGAAGAAGGAGAAGATCATGGTAGATCCGGGAATCGGATTTGCAAAGAACTTAGAACAGAATCTTGCTTTGATGAATCATCTGGAGCTTTTGCACAAATGGGAGCTGCCGGTTCTTCTTGGCACATCCAGAAAATCCATGATCGGTCTGACTCTTGATCTTCCGGTTACAGAGCGGGAAGAAGGAACGATCGCGACATCGGTCATGGGGCTTATGAAGGGGTGCCGGTTCTTCCGTGTGCATAATGTAAAAGGAAATGCGCGCGCACTTCAGATGGCATGGGCGATCATGCATAGTTAATACAGTCAATAAGAGAAAATGAAGCAGTACTTAATGATTCAATGAACAGAAGAAAAATTTCAATGAATCATAAATAAAAAAGATGAAGTTTGATCTGGTAAAAGGGAGAACAGACAGGAGGCGTCGGATGGATAGAATCAGCATAAAAGGACTGGAAATATTTGCCAATCACGGGGTTTTTAAAGAAGAAAATGTGCTTGGACAGAAATTTGTAATTAATATTGATATGTATACATCGACAAGGGCGGCAGGGATCCGGGATGATCTGAAGCTGTCTATTGATTATGGAGCTATCTGTAATCTGGTTGAAAAGACGATGAAAGAGCATACGTATAAGCTGATCGAAGCAGTCGCAGAAGAAGTAGCGGCGAATATCCTTCTGTCATATCCGACGATGTCAGAGGTTGAAGTAGAGGTTGAGAAACCATGGGCACCGGTATTGATGCCTCTTCAGACAGTGTCAGTAAAGATACGAAGAAAGAGACACATTGCTTATCTGGGACTTGGTTCGAATATGGGCGACCGGGAATCCTATCTCGATTTTGCGATTGATGAATTAAATAAAGATGAATATACCAAGGTGACAAAGGTTTCCGATTTCATCGAGACAGAGCCATATGGTGGCGTGGAACAGGATAATTTCTTAAATGGCTGTATCGAGGTGGAGACACTTCATTCACCGGATGAACTGTTACATCTGATCAATGCGATTGAGAAGGATGCCGGAAGAGAACGCCTTATCCACTGGGGACCACGAACACTGGATATCGATATTCTTTTGTATGATGATCTTGTCTGTGATGAGGAGAATCTCCATATCCCACATATAGAGATGTGCAAGCGGGAATTTGTATTAGAGCCGTTGTCCAATATAGCAGGCTATAAGAGACATCCGGTCAATGGCAGGACAATCCGGGAGCTGCTTGACGAGCTGGAACGGAACGAAGAATAAACCGGGAAAAATGAATGAGCATGTGCATTTAATGGTATTGCATAATTTTGAAGACAATATCAATATTATAGAAAGACTGCAGGCGGAATGTCCTGTATTTGGAGCAGATAAAACAATGGATAAATATAATATGGAAGATTTACGGACAGTAGAAGCACAGATTGCTTCTCTTGTAAAGACAAGAGATAAGATCCTGGCAGGTATGGCAAATGAGAATAAGAAACTGACGAATGACAGCTCTCAGGTTGTTTGTGATGGAATGAAGGATTTTACCTGTGTGAAGAAATTAGAAGTAGATAAGGACACTGTTGTCTGTTATCAGGGGGTTCCGGGAGCATACAGCCAACAGGCAATGTTCAGGTTCTTCGGAAAAGAGATCCAGAATATCAATGTGCCGGATTTCGGAGATGTGATCGAGATGGTGAAGAACGGCAAGGCAGACTATGGTGTACTTCCGATCGAGAATTCTTCAGCCGGATTTGTAAATGGAATCTATGACATGGTGGGAAATAATGATGTGACCATCGTCGGCGAAGAAGAGGTTCATGTAGCACATGCATTAATGGGTGTGCCGGGCAGTGACCTTTCCCGGATCAAAACCGTATATTCACACACACAGGGTTTGCTTCAGTGCGCGAATTATCTGAGCCGGAAGCCGTGGAAGCAGTGCAGTGTTGCAAATACGGCAGTAGCGGCGGTCAAGGTTATTGAAGAAGGAGATAAGACACAGGCAGCGATTGCAAGTGAGCTTGCAGCAGAGCTTTATGGACTTCAGATCCTTGCAAAGGACATTGTGAACAATGACAACAATACGACACGTTTTATAATCCTGTCAAAACAGAAAATCTTTGTGGAAAAGGCTGAAAATATAAGTATCCGCTTTTCCTTGCCGGATGAAAGTGGTACACTTTACAATATATTGAGCCATATAAATCTGAACGGAATTAATATGACAAGCATCGAATCAAGACCGCTTACCGGTAGAAAATGGGAATATGCCTTTTTTGTTACAATGGAAGGCAGTCTATTAGATTCAAGAACAAGACATGCATTACAGGGAATCTGTGAAGATGCGATGGATTTTCGTCTGATCGGTACATATTAGGGGTGTAAAAAAGAAGTGAGGTGTATGAAAGTATGGCAGGAAAGACATTTGCCGCGATCAATGTAGGTTCTAATGAGATATCAATGAAGATCTGCGAGATCACACCAAGAAAGGGTGCGAGGGAGCTTGATACCGTAAAAACGATCATTGAGCTTGGAAGTGATACCTATAACAAAGGATATATCGAAGAAAATAATTTGAATAAGCTGTGTGACACGTTGATTAAATTCCGGAGAAAGATGAAGGAATACGATGTATCTGATTACAGGGCATATGCATCCAGTGCGGTCAGAGAAGCGGAGAATGCTTCTATGATCATTGAGAGAATTAAGATGTGTACGGATTTTGATGTGCAGATACTCAGTAATTCAGAACAACGTTTTATGAATTATAAAGCATTCGTGGCAACCGGGATGGATGTGGATGTGGCAACTCATAAGAATAACGCATTGCTTGATATCGGAGCCGGAAGCTTACAGATTTCGATCTTTGACAGAAGAAATCTGGTACAGACACAGAATCTTCCGATCGGTGCAGTCCGAATCCGTGATTATCTGACCCGGTTCGGTTCCGATACGGTAGATCTTGAAACACTGATGGAAGAGTACGCATCAAATGCGATCATAGAATTCAGAAATCTGTTTTTAAATGATAAAGATATTAAGAGTATTATTGCAATCGGTGATGGTATCAACAACCTGAAAAAAGTTGGTCCGGAGCTTTCGATTGCGAACAGTATATCGAGAGAACAATTCCGCATTCTCTATAAACGGGTAGTTGACATAAAACCGGAAGATCTGGCGGAACGATATGGTATTCCATATGAGCGTGCCACCCTGATGCTTCCGATGGCGATTATTTATCAGTCATTTCTGGATAATTCCAGGGCAGAGGAGATCCTGACTCCGAACGTGATCTTCTGTGATGGTATTATTGCCGACTATATGGATAAGCAGGGAACCTTCCTGATGGACAAGAATTTTGATCAGGATATTCTTGCATCTGTGAATACGATTGCAAAGAAATATAAAGTAAATCGTGCGCATGTCCAGAATGTATCGGATAATGCACTTGCAATATTTGACAGCATACGAAAATTACACGGACTTGGTAAACGGGAACGGTTGCAGTTACAGATCGCGGCGATCCTGCATAACTGTGGTAAATTTGTAAATATGAAGGATGTATCCCTGATCTCTTATCATATCGTGATGGCGACGGAAATCCTTGGACTTTCTCATAAAGAGAGAGAGGAGATCGCAAATGCGGTTTATTATAATGGATTTTACCTTCCGTCGGAATTAAGGGCATCCGGGCGGATCGGATCGGCAGATTATATGAAGGTGGCTAAGCTTACCGCTATCCTTCGACTGGCAGATGTGCTTGATAAGAGCTATAAACAGAAGATTACGAATCTCAGGATTTCATTACATGATAATACACTGGTGATCTATACAGATACGCTGGAGGATATTACACTTGAAGCAGGTATGTTTAAAACGAATAATATCTTATTTGAAAAGGTCTATGGTGTAAAAGTAGTATTGAAACAAAGGAGGGGCATATAAATGAGCGATAAGAATTTATTTTACAACAGGGAACTGTCCTGGTTGGAATTTGATAAAAGATGCCTGAGTGAAGCGAAGGATAAGAATATTCCGATATTTGAACGGATCAAGTTCCTAAGCATCACAGCATCCAATCTGGATGAGTTTTTTATGGTGCGTATCGCATCCTTAAAGGATATGAAGAATGCGGGATATACGAAGAAGGATATCGCCGGAATGACACCGGAAGAACAGCTTGATGAGCTGATTCCTGCAACGAAGGAATTCATGAAGAATCAGTATCAGACCTATAATCGTTCTCTGGTTCCGTTATTAGAGGCAAATGGACTGAAGATCATCAGACATTATGAAGATCTGACACCGGAACAGTCCAGATATGTAGATAAATTATTCGAGCGGGATATCTATCCGGTATTAACACCGATGGCAGTGGATTCTTCCAGACCGTTTCCTCTTGTAAGAAATAAATCTTTAAATATCGGTGCGCTGATCTATGATAAGAAGAAAGACGTTACAGATATTGCGACCGTTCAGGTTCCATCTGTACTTCCAAGAGTGATCATTCTGCCATCTGAGCGACAGGGCATGACAGAGATCATCTTGCTTGAAGAAGTGATCGAGAAGAATCTGGATAAGCTGTTCTTAAGCTATGATATCGTATGTGCACATCCATATCGTATTATGCGTAATGCGGATTTCTCAATTGATGAGGAAGAGACAGCCGATCTGTTAAAGGAGATCGAGAAGCAGTTAAAGCAGCGCCAGTGGGGTGAGGTTATCCGTCTGGAAGTAGAAGATACGATGGATAAGAAGCTGTTAAAAGAATTAAAGAAGCATCTGGATGTGGTTGATCGTGTTGTATATAAGATAAACGGACCGCTTGACCTTACCTTCCTTATGAAAGTAAATGGCCTGCCGGGCTTTGATCATCTGAAATATGAGAAATATGTTCCACAGCCGGCATTTTCAAATGGTGACTACAGCAATATATTTGATAAGATCAAGAAGCATGACCGTCTGTTGTTCCATCCATATTATGAGTTCACGCCGGTTATTGAATTTATCCGTCAGGCAGCAGTCGATCCAAATGTACTTGCGATCAAGCAGACCTTATATCGTGTCAGCGGCAATTCACCGATCATAGCAGCGTTAGAGCAGGCTGCGGAGAATGGCAAGCAGGTAACTGTTCTGGTTGAGTTAAAGGCAAGATTCGATGAGGAAAACAATATTGCATGGGCGAAAAAGCTTGAGAAAGCCGGTTGCCATGTTATCTATGGCCTGGTCGGACTTAAGACTCATTCCAAGATCGCACTGGTTGTCAGAAGAGAAGAAGATGGTATCAAGCGTTATGTACATCTTGGTACCGGTAATTATAACGATCAGACAGCAAAGTTATATACAGATATGGGACTCCTGACCTGTTCAGACCCGATCGGCGAAGATGCAACGGCAGTATTTAATATGCTGTCCGGATATTCAGAGCCAAGAAAATGGAACAAACTGGCAGTTGCACCTATCTGGTTAAAGGATAAATTTCTGATGCTTATTAACCGTGAAGCGGAAAATGCCAGACAGGGTAAGAAGGCACGGATCATTGCTAAGATGAATTCTCTTTGTGATCCGAAGGTGATGGAAGCCTTATATGATGCATCGGCTGCCGGTGTTAAGATCGATCTGATCGTCCGCGGTATCTGCTGTATCAAAGCAGGTGTGCCGGGACTCAGCGAGAACATATCGGTTCGTTCGATCGTTGGTAATTTCCTGGAACATTCCAGAATCTTCTATTTCTATAATGATGGATTTGAAGATATCTATATGGGTAGTGCGGACTGGATGCCGAGAAACCTTGACAAGCGTGTCGAGATCACCTTCCCGGTAGAAGATCCTGATCTGAAGAAACGGATCAAGGACATCTTAAAGATCCAGCTTGCCGATACTTTAAAGGCTCACATCATGCAGCCGGATGGCAGTTACGAGAAGCAGGATCTTCGCGGCAAGGTAAAGCTGGATTCCCAGATGTATTTCGCAGAAGAAGCCCGTAAGCGTTCTGCAAAGCCGGAGGATGCAGATGCCGCAATCTCCCATGACCGGGTATTTATCCCGATCGAAGCGGAAGAGAGCGAGCATTAAAAAGTTGCTGGATACAGTAAAAAAATTCTTGACATTTGCACATATATATGCTAACCTGTAGAAGCTGTTTAGCAGAGACAGACAAGAAAGCAGAGTATCCACTCTCACCTTAGCACGAAGAACAGTGACTCGGGTTCATATCTAAGTAGATTATAATATGTACTTATATATAATAGTGGATGGTTTGCGCTGTCCACTATTTTTTATGCAATGGAGGTAAAAAGTCATTAGCGAATTAATGATTAACGAACAGATTAGAGACAGAGAAGTGCGCGTGATCGGCGAGGATGGTCAGGTGATCGGAATTATGTCCTCCAGAGATGCACTGAAGCTTGCAAAGGAAGCAGAGCTTGATCTGGTTAAGATCGCTCCACAGGCAAAACCACCTGTATGCAAGATTATTGATTATGGTAAGTACCGTTATGAGCTTGCTCGTAAGGAGAAAGAAGCCAGAAAGAAACAGAAGACAATGGAGATCAAGGAAGTTCGTTTATCTCCAAACATTGATACTAACGACTTGAATACAAAAGTAAATCAGGCAAGAAAGTTCCTGACACATGGCGATAAAGTAAAGGTTACACTTCGTTTCAGAGGTAGAGAGCTTGCCCATGTAGAACAGACAAAGGGCATTCTTGATGAATTTGCCGAGAAGCTTTCAGACATCGCGGTCATCGATAAGCCTGCCAAGTTTGAAGGAAGAAGTATGATAATGTTTTTAACTGAAAAACGTTAATTTACAATATGACATATATTAAGGAGGAAATACACACATGGCTAAATTAAAGACAAAAAGAGCAGCAGCTAAGCGTTTCAAGAAAACAGCTAACGGCGGTCTTAAGAGAAGCAAGGCTTACAAGAGCCATATCTTAACAAAGAAGACAACTAAGAGAAAGAGAAATCTTAGAAAATTAACAATGACAGATTCAACAAATGAAAAGGTAATGAAGAAGATTTTACCTTATATCTAATAAATCAGGAGGAACTAGAGAATGGCAAGAGTAAAAGGCGGCGTTGGCGCTAAGAAAAAACATAACAGAACACTTAAGCTGGCTAAAGGTTACAGAGGAGCCAGATCAAAGCAGTATAGAGTAGCAAAGCAGTCAGTTATGAGAGCTTTAACAAGTTCATATGCTGGCAGAAAGCAGAGAAAGAGAGAATTCAGACAGTTATGGATCGCTCGTATCAATGCTGCTGCAAGAATGAATGATATTTCATACAGCAAATTAATGCACGGCTTAAAGCTTGCAGGTGTAGACATCAACAGAAAGATGCTTTCAGAGATGGCTATCAGTGATCCTGAAGGATTTGCGAAGCTTGTTGCTGTTGCAAAGGAAAAGCTTGCTTAATTTAATATAAGCAGATAAAAACAGATCATGATGATTTTCGGAAGAAGATGGTTATGGTCTGTTTTTGCGTTATCGGAAAGTTTGCCCTGACAAGTGATCCGTTATTTTAAAGATCATAAATAATAGGCGGACATCGACATAATTGCCTTTACATAGTTGTCCTGTTCATACTATAATAGAACTATATATTGAGCTAATTTATGGGACATGGAGGGTGACATATTATGTTTGTAGAACGAGTAACAAGAGAGCAGATGAAGATGTTTTTAGAGACATTCGCATGCTGCAGCGAACAGAAGAATCTGGTAATGAGATTGAATTATGCAGGAAAAGAGCCATATCTGGATGTGACCAGATACAGCAACGGAATGATGTACACAGACTCTTACTACGATTTTGACAGTACATATTGCAGTAACCTGTGGAACAAATTCCTTTATACACAGTTTACACATGAGTACTACAGTGCATTTAAGGCACATCTGTTAGAAGACGTAGAAAAGAAACTTACCAATATGATAAAAATTTGAGATGGAAAAAATCCCTGATGTCGGAAGCTGTATCCGCGTCAGGGATTTTGTCTGTAGATATATCCTTTATTCCGCAGGAACGCTTTCGCTCTGTTTCTTACATAACGGTACTAAACTCCCCCCTGATGGTGGATCGTTAAGGACCGATGTAAGAAAAGGTCTGCTACATAAAGATATATCTACAGACAAAATCTTGACATTAGAAGCAAAACTTCCGGCATCAGGCTTTTGTGGACATAAAAAAAGAAAACCTCAAAGGTTTTCTAAAAAAATAAAGATGCGGGAGATGGGACTTGAACCCACACGCCGTTTCCAGCACTAGATCCTTAGTCTAGCCTGTCTGCCAATTCCAGCACTCCCGCATGTCTTATTCCGTACGGCTTACCGCCGACGCAAGTAAGATAATACCACTGTGCTATATAAATGTCAACAAGTTTTTTCACTTTTTTAAAAAAAAATAAAACACACGCAGTATGACAGAATTTTTCGCCACAAAATGGACATATTTATATGCTATACTACTTTCGATAAACATGTGCAAAAAGAAAATTATAAGATGCAAATATGATACATTTCTTTTTTATAATACCAAAGCAGAAGACTGTAATATTAAGTAATGACAATATTATCTAGAAAACCTTAAGATTGTTTAATATGCTGATACATTGCTTGAATAAAGCAGGAAGACAGAGTAAAATTACAATGGTTTTTTCTTAAATTAAAATAAACAGATACATAATAATGATGTGTAATAAGGAGGAAACAATGCGAAAACATATAAAAAAGGGTATGACATATATATTATGTGCCGGCATGGTTGCAGCCCTTCTCAGTGGATGTAGCAGCAGGAAGACGGAAAGCAGTAAGCCATCGATCCATATTGATGAATATACCAAGGTAGGATATGATACAGCTACAGTTCAGTCGGGTGACATTGCTCCTGTTCTGGAGTTAGATCTTTCCCCGGATAAATATGAAACAAAGTCATATAAAGTTCAACAGGATGATTATAAAGTTGAAAAAGTAAATGTGGCAAAAGGTGATCGTGTAAAAGCCGGTGATATCATGGTACAGTTTAAGGCAGATGAGATTCAAAAGACGATTGATGAATATACACAAGAAAAGGAAGAAAAACAGCTTTTGATCGAGCATTATCAGAAATTGATGCAGATTGATGGATCGGAAGATTATTCAGATGATATTGAAAGCCTGAAAGAAGACCTGACAATTGCAGATACATATATTAAAGAGCAGAATGAGAAGATGAAGGATTACTGTCTGATTGCTGAAAAAGACGGAACAGTGACCTATGTTGACGACAGTCTGGGATATGGATATGCAAATTCCGCGTCCAATTTGATAACGGTGGCATCAGGATCCTCAAATTATACAGTAACTACAGATGATACGTATGAATTTAAGGTTGGAGATGAATACGAGGCAGATTATGAGGTCGCAAAATACAATATGAAAGTTATTGATGTTAAGAAATATACAGACGATGCAACCGGAAAAGATATGCAGACGATCCTTTTTGAGCCGGTAGACAATATGGCAGGTATATCCGAAGATAATAAACTGACGATGACTATTCATAAACCGGTAATTAAAAATGTAGTATATGTTCCTGAAAAGGCAGTATGTGAAAAGTCAGAAGGCCAGTATTATGTATACACAATTAATGATGATGGTTATCGTTTGGCAGTAGATGTAACAGTTGGTGAGACCGTAGATGGATCTACGATTATTAAATCAGGATTAACAGCAGGAGAGCAGGTGACGATAAATTGAGAAAGATAAATATGAATTATAAAAGAAAATCTTACGGAGCCCGACTGGTAGCGCTATCTATGGCACTGATGTTGTGTGTGACTTCCTGTGGCAAGAAACCGGAGAAAGCACCTGAATTGTTGGATCCGGTATCAACCAATGAAGCATATCGTCCGGTATCAAAAGGGGATGTTGGTAAGAAAATCATAAAGAATGGTTCTGTAGTTCCAACGGATTATTGCTATTTCTATAAGTCCTCTGTAACAATTTCTAAGATCTATGTGAATGTCGGAGATTATGTAGAAAAAGGAACTGTACTTGCTGAAGCAGATGATGATGAGACCACATCAGGAATTGATGATTTAAAGGCTTCATTATCTACACAGGAGCAGACACACACTATTAATGAAAAGATATATGAGCAGACACAGAAAGAAAATGATTATAAGATAAAAGCCTGTGAAGAGGCAGGTGATACGGCAGGAGCCAAAGAATATCAGAGTGCAAAGGCTGTAAATGCAGAAAATAACCGCTATGATAATCTGCTGTATAAATATCAGGTAAAAAAACTTAATCAGCAGATCAAGGAAAAAGAATCACTTGCAACTGACAGTAAATTAGTGGCAAACCAGAGCGGTTATGTTACATATGCAAAGAATCTGTCAGGATCAGATGAAAACAGCGGAACTGCTGCAGGCGGTGAAAATGTTGTAATTATTTCAGATTATAATGATCCATATATTGAGATTACCGGAGAACAGATCACAAAAGACGGGTATGCGGCAGTTTATAATACAATGTATACGATGATCGACGGTAAACGATATGATCTGGAAGAATACAGTTATACCAACCAGGAGATTGCAGCAGCACAGAGTGCATCCAAGCTTCCATACGTCAGATTCAAACTAAAAGGTGCGGATAATAAGAAAATCCTGAAAACCGGAACTGTTACACCTCTTTATTTCAGTACTTCGGATGCATCTCAGGTTCTTGTTGTCGGAAACGATTCCCTGTATCAGGATGGAGATAAGAATTTCGTATATGTGAAGACAGAAAGCAGTGATAAAGAGAGACGTGATATTAAGATCGGTGCATCAGATGATAATTATACAGAAGTAGTAAGCGGCTTATCAGAGGGAGAGCTTGTTTATTACGATTCTGATTCGGCCATACCAAGCGATTACACAACGTATGATATCAAATTAAATAATTTCAAAAAAACAGGAACCAGCAGATCCTATAAGATGGTGGACACTAATCAGGTAACATATTCATCACCGGTAGAGGGTTATTTTACCAAATTTGATCTGGCAGAAGGACAGGAGGTCAAGAAAGGTGATCTGTTATTTACAGTTGACAGTGGTGGAGGAAGCGCAGAGCTTTTAGAGCTGAATGGTCAGATTACGGATGCAAAGACGGAATATGATTCTAATATATCAGGATATGAGGAACAGATTTCAGATCTCAGAAAACAGATCAACGAATATAAATCAGGTAAGAAAAAGCAGCAGGCAGCAACCCCGGGTGATGCAGATGGTGAAAATACCCTTTATATGGTTGAACAGTTGTCATGTCAGATAGAAGTAGCGAAATATAATGAACAGCTTGCAAAGATCAACTATAATGCAACTGTAAATCCGTTGATTGCAAAACGGGATAAGCTGAATGAGAATAATGACGGAAAAGGCAATATCAGTGTATATGCAGATAGTGATGGTGTTGTTCAGAATGTATATGTAAGTACCGGTTACCAGCTGCAGGAGGGCGACAAGGTTGTCAGTATAGGAAGTAATGAGTCTAAAATGATGTCTCTGTCGTTAAAGGATAACAGCGGAAACAGCAGAAGAAATAACAGCGGCGGCGATGATTCCGATGGCGGATCAGGCGATGCAAATGCAAAGCTTTTGATCAATCAGGAAATAACTTTGGTTAACCAGAAGGATGACAGCGATAAGTATACAGGAAGATGTATCGGAGCAACAGCGGATTCACAGAAAGCATATGTAACAACAATTGATGGTGAAGTATATGTAACAAGCAGTGCTTCATCAGATGAAACAAGATACTATATCAAGGTGGATGATGAAAAATTCTATGACTCACCAAAAGGCTATTTTGTAAATTATGCTCAGCTGTCACTCGACAGTATTGTAACGATTCCGCGAAACCTGGTCTATGAAGAGCAGAATAAGACATCCGGAAAACAATACAAATATGTATGGAAACTTGAAGGCGATGAAATCGTAAAACAATATGTTACTCTCGGAGATGAGACACAGACGGAAGTATGTATACTGACAGGACTTTCGGAAGGCGATGTTATTATCAAGAGTGCGATAGAGGACGAAGGTAAGAATACATCGAAGAAATCGAAGGATGATTCAGAGGAGTAGAAAGGAGAAGAGGAATGTTTAAATTTTTAGGACATAAGTTATTAAACAAGAAATGGCTCAATGCATGTCTTCTTCTTGGTATTGTACTTCTGGTTGCAGTAGCATCCTGTAATCCGATGTTCAAAAACGGTGCTATGGATATGACATTATCATCGAAATTTGACGCTGCGATAGAAGATAACAATGTATATTCGGCGGTGATCGGAAGAGGAGGATCCTGTGATACAAAGGAATATCCGGACTCAGATGCAGTAGAAGCAAGAGTAAGTGCTTATGAGAAAAAATGGCTCAGTTATATCGATGTACCGGTTTTAAGCAGACAGATCCGTATGTTTATTGAAGGGACATATGCAACGACCAGCCTCGGTTCCAGAAGATTTTTCAGTATTAACTATATGCCTGATATGGAGGAACATATCAATGTAGCATTTGGAGATGATCTGGAAAACGGAAAGGTAGAAGAAGGAACTTATCCGGTTTTGATGACACAGCAGGATATGGACACATATAATCTGGTCGTTGGTGAGGTAGTATCTATTGACAAGCTTACCGATTCGGATGGTAATACTTTGAAATGTACGATCGTTGGTATTTTTGAACCATCGGATGAAAGTGATATTTACTGGAAAGAGACTCCGGCAGATTTTGACAAAATGATGTTTACCGATAAGGCATCCTTTGATGAGATGATCCGGAAATATAATATACTTACTGTATATTATACGAATTCGGATATGCTTGATTATGCATATATCGATCATTCAAATGCAGCGGATATTCGTTATTACCTGAGTGCTTTTTCGAAGGCAGATGGTAATTTTACACAGAATTTCAGCAGTATCCTCGCAGAGTATCAGGATGATGCAACTTCTATAATGATCATCATATGGGTACTGGAGCTTCCGATCATTGTATTATTGCTGGCATTTATCTATATGGTATCCAGTCAGATACTTGAAATGGAAGATGGCGAGATCGCCATGTTGAAGAGCAGAGGTACAAGTACCAGACAGATCCTTGGAATATATTTCGGACAATCGGCAATTCTTTCAGGAATCGCAATTGTAATAGGTATTCCGATCGGTTATCTGTTATGTAAGTTATGTGCAAGTGCAACATCCTTCCTGAAATTTACGTTTGGTGATACTCATTTCTATAAACTGACATGGGGAATGTTGTTATACAGTTTCGTTGCAGCTTTGGTGGCAGTTCTGTTTGTGACACTTCCGGTTTTGAAATATGCAAAGAACTCGATCGTAGAACAAAAGAGCAAAATGGGCAAGATCAGTACCAAACCGTTCTGGGAGAAAGCATTTCTCGATGTGATCCTGGTAGCGGTATCGGTATATCTGCTGTACAACTACAATAAACAGAAAAGTGATATTGCACTTAATATTTTAGCCGGTAAGAAGCCGGATCCATTGATCTTCCTGAATTCCTCACTGTTTATTTTCGCGGTAGGTCTTCTGGTGCTTCGTCTGATTAAATATCTGATTAAGTTCATCTATTTCGTAGGTAAGAAGAAGTGGTCTCCGGCAGTATATGCGTCTTTCCTTCAGATTACAAGAACGGTTAAGAAACAGGGCTTTATCTCTGTATTTCTTGTAATGACGATCGCTATGGGTATGTTCAATTCGAATATGGCAAGAACGATCAATGAAAATAATCAGGAACGTATCGAATATAATATGGGAACGGATCTGATCTTGAAGGAACGCTGGAAAGCCGGTGCATATCTGGATAAGGATAAGCAGAGCCACTGGTATTATGAGGAACCGGATTATGAGAGATATACAGAAAGCCTTTCGGGTATTTGCTCCGATCTGACGCGTGTTATTTATGATGATAATGTATCAATTAACGTTGCCGGTTCAGAATTGTCAGGTTCTGTTATGATGGGTATTAATACAAAAGAATTTGGTGAGACCGCAGAATTGAAATCCGGTCTTAATGATAAACACTGGTTTAATTACCTGAACAGCATAGCGACTGTTTCAAATGGTGTAATTATTTCATCTAATCTGGCAAAAAAATATGATCTGTCGATCGGAGATAATATCAAGTATACGAGATACAGCGATATCAAAGGACGCGAAGATGTAGAGCTTGGTTCGGCAAGCGGTCCGATCTGTGCGATCGTTGATGCATGGCCGGGCTTCAATCAATATACATATGAAAAAGACAGCAGTGGTAAGATCGTCGAAAATGAACGTTATCTGGTTGTTGCCAATTATGCATATGTAGTTGGATCATTTGGGTTGACACCATATCAGGTATGGGGAAGACTCGCAGCAGGGCATGATTATAAAGAAGCCGTTAATGCAATACAGAAGCAGGACATTCAGTTGAACAGTTATGAAAGTGTTGATCAGGATGTCAGAGACATGCTGGAATCTCCATTGGTTCTGATCACAAATGGTTTATTCTCATTGAGCTTTTTAGTTGCAGTCATTCTTTGTACGATCGGCTTCCTGATCTACTGGATCACATCCATCAAGCAGAGAGAGCTTCTGTTTGGTATTTACCGTGCGATGGGTATGAGTATGCATGAGATCAATAAGATGCTGATCAATGAGCAGATGTTCAGCTCCGTACTTGCCAGTCTAGCCGGCTACGGAGTCGGAGCTGCGGCTACAGCACTGTTCGTAAAGCTGGTAGCTGTTGTATATTTGCCGGAGGCTCATAATATAGCGATAAGCATAACGGTTAATCTGTTTGATATTTTGAAACTGACAATCGTTATTGTAGTAATGTTTGTTATCTGTTTTATTGTTCTTCGTACAATATTAAAGAAGATGAACATTACACAGGCATTGAAGCTTGGGGAGGATTAAACTATGGATATGATTACTGCAAGAGGAATAAAACGATGCTTTACGGTTGGAAACGGCGAACCATTTTATGCTCTTAAGGGAATTGATCTGGATATTCCTGAAGGCAAGCTTGCAATATTAAAAGGTCGATCCGGTTCCGGTAAGACGACATTGTTAAATATACTGAGTGCTCTTGATGATGCAACGGAGGGACAGGTTATTATAGAAAATAATGACCTGTCAGAGATGTCTGTTGCGGATAAAGAGAAATTAAGACGATTTGATATTGGATTTGTATTTCAGTCGGTTGCGTTGATTCCGATCATGAATGCATACGAAAATGTTGATTTCGGACTCCGCTTGGCGGAGTATGAAGGCAATCGTGATTCACGAATTCGCGAAGTACTGGAGATGGTTGGACTGAGTTCCAGAATGTATCATATGCCAAATCAGATGTCCGGTGGTGAGCAGCAGCGTGTAGCTATAGCAAGGGCAGTTGCTCATAAGCCAAAAGTTATATTTGCAGATGAACCGACGGGAGCACTTGATACGGCTTCCGGATTGAATGTCATGCGGTTGTTCAAGGATCTGGTTGCAAAAGAAGGAATAACCATTGTTATGACGACCCACGATCCAAACCTGATGGAACTTGGAGATGTTGTATTTGAGATAGAGGATGGTGAGATCATTGGCAAAGCATAGTGGATTATTTAAGAAGAAAGAAAAAAAGAATATATCCGGGACGGAGATGCTTGATTCTGTATCTACAGATGAGCACAATACAGATGTTCAACAGGATATGGAAGAACAGAAGAATGACAGTCTTTCAGTCTTAGCTGATGATACAGCCGAAAAGCAGGAAACAGATACGGAAGCGGATGAAACTGCAGAAAATGACGAGACAACGGAGAAACCGGTAACAGATGCTGAAACGGATACAGAAGCATCGGAGACAGATGGGACTGATACAGATTCTGTGGAATCTGATAATATCATTGATTGTGACAGCCTGGTTAAGATCTACAAGACAGATGAAGTTGAGGTTATGGCACTTCAGGGACTGGAGCTTACAATCAAAAAAGGTGAGCTGATGGCGGTTATCGGTAAATCCGGTAGCGGTAAATCAACGCTGTTAAATATGATCGGCGGTCTGGAACGTCCTACGGCGGGTAAGCTGTATGTAGATGGTAAGGATCTGTTTGCCATGACTGATAAGGAATTGGTGGAATACAGAAAGCATACGGTTGGGTTTGTATGGCAGAAGAATTCCAGAAACCTGCTTCCTTATATGACAGCACTAGAGAACGTTCAGGTTCCGATGTATTTTGACAAAGATAATAAAGCGGACAGAGAAAAGAAAGCATATGATCTGTTATGTAAAGTGGGATTGAAGGAAAAGGTGAATTCTTATCCGTCTCAGATGTCCGGTGGTGAGCAGCAGCGAGTTGCGATCGCGATTGCACTTGCAAATGACCCGAAGATACTTCTGGCAGATGAGCCGACAGGTGCAGTTGATTCCAAGACGTCGGATATGATACAGGATCTGTTCCGGAAACTGAATGAGGAGCTTGGTATTACGGTTATCATAGTAACACATGATATCAGTCTGGCAAATAAGGTAAGCCGAGTGGTTATGATCGCTGATGGCAAGATCAGTACAGAGAAGATTATGAAAGAGGACTATCGGAAAAGAATTAATGACATGGAAGGCGTTAATTTCAACGGATCAGATTCTCATGAGGAATATTCAGTTCTGGATAAAGCGCATCGTGTTCAGATCAGTGATGATATTCTGGAGGCAGCAGGAATTGACACAAATAAAGTAAAGATTCAGGTTGTTGACGGAAAAGTTGTAATATCAAAAGAATAAAAATAATCGAAATAAAGGCGAAAATATTGTGTGTTCACAGTATTTTCGTTTTTTTATGCGTGTTTTTTCTTGCTATTAAATATTCGCTCGATTATAATAACCTTGTTTAACTGAATAATATCAGTGTATAGTCTGAAAATTTCTAGGAGGAAATCATGAGAAAGAAAAAGTTCACAAAAATGACAGCTCTGCTTTTAGTAACAGCATTGTCAGCAGCAACCGTTTTTTCCGGCTGTAATAAAAAGGTGGATTATGATGTGGATGGAGACGGAAACAGTGAAAACAGTGGTTCGGGAGATAGTGGTGCGCTTGCTTCACGTCTGGGAATTCCTGAATCCTATGAGGGAGATATTGAGGTCGGTGATTCCGGATTAAAGAGTATTAAGATAAAAGATGACGATATAAGTGTTCCGGCATCTGACAGCATGTCTATCATTAACTATAAAAGTAATACATTTGACAATGCATATAAGCAGAAAGTTTGCGAGGCAGTGTTTGATAAATCAAAAGGAATCTATGTATATGACTGGGAACATCAGACAAAGAGTGATCTTCAGTCGCAGATTGACTCCTTCCAGGCAATGTTAGAAGAGGCAAAGGCATCGGGAGACACAGAGACAGAGAGCTATTGTAATGAATATATATCTTATCTGGAAGATGAGATGACGAATGCAACAGACGAACGTACAGGTGCGGGTGATTACAGTGCAACAGATTTTATAGGTAATATCGGTGATAATGAATATATGCTTTCATTTTCAGATTCAGAAGAGGGACTGGGAGCAAATTTTGAACTGTCCTATTATCCGTCCGAAGGACTTATAAATTATAAGCCACATGAGGGCGCTACATATGTTTATGCATATGATGCGCAGTATGGTGATGAAGATGTAGATGAAAGCATGCCGAACAGCTGTACATTTACACAGGATGAGGCAGTTTCTCTTGCACAGGAATTCCTGAGCAGCTGTGGTATTGATGATGTGATCCCTACATATACATCCCAGCTTTTATGGGAATATTACGATACCTCATATGACGTTGTAGCGACAGAATACGACGGATATATCATGACATTTGGACGTTCGGTAAATGGTACTGCACCATATAGTGCGGATCTGTCCATGGTAGATTCCCTTTCATCCGATGATGATGTCTGGTATGATTCAACATCTGAGACATTTACGATACAGGTTGATTCAAACGGAGTGATCAATGCAAGCTGTTATCCGCTTCTTGCACCGACAGGAGATGAGCAGAAGAATGTAGAACTGATGAGCTGGAAAGATCTGTTAAGTGCATTGAATAAGAATGTACCGGCATACTATACAGAAAATAAGACTTCTTATAATGATATTGAATATAACGATGTAAGACTTACGTATTATTGCATGAAGGATGAATCGCAGGAGAATATATATCAATATGTACCGGTATGGATATTCGCACAGGCAGATGAAGAAGATGGAAATTATGATTTTGATTATCCTGTACAGGCAATCATGGTAAATGCAGTTGACGGAACGATATATGATCTGAAAGAGGTTCTTCAGAGTACAGATGCATCCGCTTATTATGATGATACGATGGACAGCACTTATACTATCGACGGAGAAGAAGACGGATCAGATGAATATGATGATGACACCATTATAGGTGGAGATGATGGTTCAGACGATACAGATATCGATTCAAGTGATGTAGATAATGAGAAAGACAGCTCAGATATTGATACACTGGAAAGTAGCGATGATGCCATTGCCGATGTAGAATAAAGAACGAAGTAATCAGGGCTATAATAATTAAGAATAGAACAGAGAGTTTGATAGAAGATATCAGATTCTCTGTTTTTATTTTACAGGAAAGAGCCGCTGGTGACTCTTTTTTATAATTGCAATATTTTATCATTAGATGACTTGACAAAATACCCCTATGGGGTATATAAAATATATCGTATAAATAACCTGATGGCTGATAAGATACAGTCTGATATTTATAAATAGATGAATTTGCATAACAGATCAGAAAGGAGCAAACAGGAATGGAAGAACCATGTTGCCATTGTCATAAAACAAAACAGAGAACAGAAGGTGAATATAAGAAGCTGATGAACCGGCTGAATCGGATCGAAGGTCAGATCCGTGGAATCAAGGGGATGCTGGAAAAGGATGCATATTGTACGGATATATTAGTACAGGTTGCTGCTGTCAATTCTGCATTGAACAGCTTTAATAAGGAACTTCTCGCAGAGCATATCCGAACCTGCGTGATCGAGGATATCAAAGCAGGAAAAGAGGATACAGTGGATGATCTGGTTGATACTATTAAAAAATTAATGAAATAAATACATAGAGATGTTTCAGCCGGAAAGGATAATATATTCGTATGATTGTTTCGATCTGAAACATAATAAAAATTATAATGAACGCAAAATTATTTGCTCGCAAGAATGCTGATTTTGCGGAATGCATAGAATGTGCGAAGCACATGATATAATGAACGCAAAATTATTTGCTCGCAAGGATGCTGATTTTGCGGAATGCATAGAATGTATGAAGCACATGATAAAAAAGCTCGATAAGAAGGTGAATGATTTGGATAAATATAACGTAACAGGAATGAGCTGTAGTGCCTGCAGCGCAAGTGTGGAAAAGGCAGTAAAGAAAGTGAAAGGGATTGACAGTTGTACAGTCAGTCTGCTTACAAATTCGATGACGGTAGAAGGAAAGGCTGATCCAAAAGCAGTTATCGAAGCAGTAGAGAAGGCAGGATACGGAGCCAGTCTGATGACAGGAGAAGACCGGAAGGATGCCGGGAAGAAGCAGGCGATGGATGCAGATGAACTGGATAATCATGCAGCTCTGCACAAGATGAAGGTCCGGCTGATCGCATCTATCGTTATGTTAATTCCGCTGATGTATATTTCCATGGGACATATGATGTGGGGATGGCCGCTTCCGGCGATCATCAGTGATAACCATGTCGCTATGGGACTGATCCAGATGTTATTTGCAATTGCGATCATGGTTGTAAACCAGAAGTTTTTTATTAATGGATTTAAAGGTGTGATCCATGGAGCACCGGGTATGGATACATTAGTAGCACTTGGCTCAGGTGCATCCTTTATTTACAGCACATATGTATTATTTGCGATGACAGATGCTGTGATGAGACAGGATAACGATCGTGTTATGACCTTGATGCATGATTTTTATTTTGAATCGGCAGCGATGATTCTTGCACTTATAACGGTTGGTAAGACTCTCGAGGAATATTCCAAAGGACGTACGACAGATGCCTTAAAGGGATTAATGAAGCTTGCACCCAAAACAGCTATTGTTCTTCGTGGTGAAGAAGAACAGGAAGTCGCTGCTGAGGATGTGACAGTCGGAGATGTATTTATCGTCCGTCCGGGTTCCAGTGTTCCGGTAGATGGTGTGGTTATAGAAGGAAACAGTGCGGTTGATGAGTCTGCTTTATCCGGTGAGAGCCTTCCGGTTGATAAAGCTGAGGGAGATAAGGTATCTGCCGCAACGATCAATAAATCCGGTTATCTGAAATGTCGGGCTACCAGAGTCGGTACAGATACGACCTTATCCCAGATCATTGAGATGGTCAGTGATGCAGCAGCAACAAAAGCTCCGATCGCAAAGATCGCAGATAAGGTATCCGGTATTTTTGTTCCGGCTGTATTGATCTGTTCTCTGATCACTATTATTGTATGGATCATTGCAGGAGAGAGCACAGGATTTGTACTTGCCAGAGGAATATCGGTGCTTGTGATCAGTTGTCCGTGTGCACTTGGACTTGCAACGCCGGTTGCCGTAATGGTAGGTAATGGTGTCGGAGCAAAACAGGGTATCTTATTTAAGAATGCAGCGGCACTTGAGATGACAGGAAAAACAGATGTGGTTATATTAGATAAGACAGGAACGATCACAAACGGAACGCCGGAAGTGGTAGATGTAGTTCCGGAAAATGGATACAGTGAGACAGATCTGCTTACCTTTGCAGCAAGTCTGGAGCAGTACAGTGAGCATCCGATCGGCAAAGCCATTATGGAATATGTCGGACAGAAGGAAATTAAGCCACAGAAAATCGAAGATTTTCAGGTGCTTCCGGGAAATGGACTCCGCTGTAGATTAAGCAGTGGGGCGGCTTCACAGAATGAAAGTGTATTTTATGCAGGACAGAACCATTCTCAGATATCAGATCATATTTTGCTGGGAGGAAATGAAAAATTCATCAGCCGGTATGTAACCTTATCCGAGACGGATAAGACACTGGCAGAAGAATTAGCCTCACAGGGTAAGACGCCGATCTATCTGGCAATCGATGAGAATAAACTGATCGGTATCCTTGCAGTTGCAGATACGATCAAAGATGATGGAATCCTTGCGATCAAAGAATTAAAAGAGATGAATTATTCAGTTGTTATGTTAACCGGAGATAATGCAAAGACAGCAGAAGCAATCGGTAAACAGGCAGGTGTTGACCAAGTGATCGCTGATGTACTGCCGGATGGAAAAGAAGCGGTAGTAAGAGAACTGATGAAGGAGCACCGTGTAATCATGGTTGGTGACGGCATTAATGATGCCCCGGCATTAACCCGTGCGGATATCGGTATGGCGATCGGAGCCGGAACCGATGTTGCGATCGATGCGGCAGATGTGGTACTGATGCGGGAAGGCCTTCGAACCGTTCCTGCAGCGATCCGGTTAAGTATGGCAACGATACGAAATATCAAAGAGAACCTGTTCTGGGCATTTATTTATAACATTATCGGAATACCGCTTGCCGCAGGTGTCTGGTATCCGATGTTTGGCTGGAAATTAAACCCGATGTTTGGAGCATTTGCCATGAGCCTTTCCAGTTTTTGTGTAGTAATGAATGCATTACGGTTGAATTTCGTGAAGATATATGTTAATAATAGTAAATACAGAATACACCAAAAAATGGGATCAAAAAATGTTGAGGGAAATAATAAGATAGAAAAGGAGACTGGTACGATGAATAAGACGGTGTATATAGAAGGAATGATGTGCGGACACTGCGAGGCAAGAGTGAAGAAAGCATTTGAGGCACTTCCACAGGTAACAGAAGCGGAGGTCAGCCATGAGAAGAAGCAGGCGGTGCTTACTTTAAGTGGCGAGTTATCCGATAAAGAGATTAAGAATACAGTGAAGGAAGCCGGATATAAGGTAACTTCGATCAAGTAAAATAGAAATACGGGATAAAAGATAAAATGGCAGGGCACGGTTTACTGTGTCCTGTCATAAATTAATAAGAAGGAAATTGTCTATGAAGAAACTATTGAACAGGTTATTTAGTCGAATGGTAATTACATGTCTGCTGGTAGCGGCGCAGTTGATCTTCTTTATGGTAGAAGTATTCAAGCTGCAGCAATACTATGTATTGGTGGCGGCTATTCTGCATTTGTTAAGTTTTATAGCTGTGATGCATCTGTTATTAAAGGATGTGAATCCGTCAATTAAACTGGCATGGATCGTTCCGATCCTGATGTTTCCGGTTCTCGGTGGTCTGCTTTATCTGCTCTATGGACATATCATTATGCCGAAGAAGTTAGAGAAATACATGAAGCATGCGGCAGAATGGGACTACGAGACGGATCTGTATGCCAATATGGCATATTTTAGTGATGTGATAAAAGGGCAGCAGCCATACCGGTTGTTCAAATATACAGAAGATTATGCAGGTTCGCTTGTATATCAGAATACGGATGTCCGGTATTATCCGATGGGTGAAGATGTCTGGCCGGATTTTGTTGATGATCTGAAAGAGGCAAAGAAGTATATTTTCCTTGAATACTTTATTATTAATCCGGGTGAAATGTGGGATACGGTTCTTGACATCCTAAAAGAGAAAGTAAAAGAGGGCGTGGAAGTCCGTCTGATCTATGATGACATCGGCTCAGTCTTTTATGTGCCAAAGTATTACTGGCGTGAGATGGGGAGCTATGGGATCAAATGTATGGCATTTAATCAGGTGGTTCCATTTCTGGCAACGATCTTTAATAACAGGGATCATCGGAAAATCGCGGTTATGGATGGTAAGGTTGCCTATACCGGCGGCTTTAATCTGTCCGATGAGTATATAAATAAGAAAGCGCCTTATGGCAAATGGAAGGATAATGGTATCCGTATGGAAGGTGATGCTGCATGGCGTTTTACAATCCTGTTTTTACAGCTGTGGAACAGTATCCGAAATGAAGATAAGCATATCTTAAGCTATCGTCCAACAGAGCAGAAGAAACATTTGAACGATGGATATCTTCAACCATATACGACAAATCCGCTCAAGAAAGAGCCGATTGGCGAGAACATATATATGCAGATGATCAATGACGCAAGAGAGTATGTATATATCTTTACACCATATCTGATCGTATGCAATGAGATGATGACAGCATTAAAGCTTGCGGCAAAGAGAGGTATCGATGTCCGGATCGTAACACCGGCGATTCCGGATAAGAAGATGATCTTTCGTATGACACAGTCGAGCTACAAAGAGCTGCTTCGTGCTGGCGTGAAGATCTATCAGTACACACCGGGATTTATCCATTCCAAATGTATCCTGACGGATGATAATCTGACATCGATCGGTTCTATCAATATGGATAACCGAAGTTTTTATCATCATTTTGAATGTGGTGTATTGGTATATGATTCCAGTATCATTGCAGAAGTGAAGTACGATATGGTTTCAACGATGAGGGAATCCGAAGAGATCACACTGGACTGGTGTAAGGAGCATATGTCAAGAATTACACTGGTGGATGCTTTCCTCAGACTGTTATCGCCACTGCTTTAAACAGAATTGGAAATAAATGAAAAATGCTTTTGTAGAATGGATATAAAAATATGGGAAAAGTAGATCAGAAGAACAAAAGAGGAGATATTTATAAGATAACGGATGCAGTGATCCATCTGTATCTGGTCTATATGTTTGTGATTTTTCCTCTGGTTCTGCATGATGGATATAAAGATATTACCATAACAAAATATAATTTTTTTAAGAACGGTGTTCTGGCACTTCTTATAATCATGGCACTGCTTCTGGTTCTGTATCTGACAGATCGTTCGGGAAATACAGGTCATCCGGGAAGTGATAGGGCAGTATCAAAAAAACATACCATACTGGCATCGGATGTCTTTATGGTTTTGTTTTTGATTGCAGGATTTTTTGCTTTTTTAGCAGCAAAGGATCGGATGGCGGCATTCACCGGGGAATTGGGAAGAAGATGCGGTTTCGCATTTTTGCTTCTCGTCGGAGCAGCCTATATCTGCGTGGCAGTAGGATGCAGCGTGAAAGAATGGATCTATCCGGTATTTGCCTGTGTGAGTGGACTTACATATCTGATGAGTATTCTGCAGCATCTGGAGATTGATCTGTTTCATCTGTATGCGTCGATTCGATTTGACCAGAGACCGATGTTTATATCGACATTTGGCAATATTAATATGTACGCAAGTTTTCTCTGCTTGACGATCCCGTTATTTATGGCGGCAGGCATGTATGCAGACAAATGCTGGAAGCGTGTGTTATATACATTCGTTTTGTTCCTTGGAGGAATGGCAGTTATTGCCGCAAATAGTGATGTAGCTTATATTGGTATCGGAGTACCGATGGTGGTGCTGTTATTAGCAGGGATAAGAAATCGGGTAAAGACATATGATGATCGTATGGTGATCGGACAAAATTCCACCTGTGACCCGTTTTTAGGTTGGCTTATAGGATATGCCGGTATCGTTCTTGGTTATACGGTGATGGCATTTCTTACGACCGGAACCGGAAAGGGATACGATAAGCTGACAGGGCTTGCAAAGCTGGTGGATCATCGCCTGATTTTAACAATTGAATCTATAGTGTTGGTGATAGGCAGTCTGCTCTACGGATGGGGCAGTAGAAAAAAGGCAGATTGTGTAGTTGCCCAAAAGAAAGGTTTAAGGTCTGTTAAGGATAAAAAGCAGGCATCTACAATGGGATGTTGGAAGGTAATATTTTGGAGCGTGGTTGGGATATTGATCCTTACTGCATTTGTAACAGTGGTAACAGGAGTCGGCAACCAGTGGGAGATATTTACCTTTGACGATGAATGGGGCAATTACCGGGGATATGTCTGGAACAGACTTTTCCGGATTTATCAGGATCTTCCATTTGTGAATAAGGTATTTGGTACGGGAAATGAGAGTATCTATACATTGATGTCCGCAAGGTACAGTGATGAGATGATAGAAGTGACAGGAACAGTCTATGACAGTGCACATAATGAATATCTGCAATATTTGGTAACTATGGGTATCGTTGGTCTTATCACATACCTTGGGCTTATCATTACGTCCATTGTGAATGGAGTGAAGCTGGTAAAGGAAAATCCTTTATGTATGCCGCTTCTTGCAGGCATGATAGGATATGTCGTACAAGCATTTGTAAATGTGGAACAGCCGATCACGACACCGTTTTTATTCCTGTTTCTTGCGCTTATGGCAGGAATGAGAAGGAGAAGTTGACAGGAGTTGACGGGATTGTGGAAGTACTGTAGGTTTGTCAAACATATGTTACACAGATGCCAGATAATCCTTTAGTACCTGATTTGGAGATTTCCATCCTAATGGACGCATAGGAAAGTTGTTATAATCCCTGCGATTATACACTTTCAACTGTTTGGCAAAGTCCTCAAAAGAATAAAAAGTATGAGTTGCATAAAAACGCTCATTATCCTTTCGGTGGCTTCTTTCAACTTTCCCGTTATGTCGTGGTGTAAAGGGTCGTATAACTTTATGGCGAATCCCATGCTGCTTCAGATGCACCTGAAATAGTGTGGGTTTATCACGGTGAGTGGTAAAACGATTTGTAAATTCTGCTCCATTATCAGTTTGGATACATTGAATGGGTAACGGAAAGGCTTTCACCAGATGCTCTATAAACATAGCAGAAGAATACGTGTTGTGTTCTTCAAAAGCCTCTACGAAACGCCATCTGGAATACTCGTCAATGGCAGTATACTGAAAGAATTGTTTGCCGATGACCTTGGGGTTTTTGAGGCATGCAGAAGGAACAAATTTTACATCAACCTGTATGCGTTGTCCCGGATAATCCATCTGTTCGTAAGGCTTTGGAATATATTTAGGATTTGGCGGATGAACTGCCATAATTCCCTGCTTACGGAGAAATCTGTATAGTCCAGGGATGGAACGGGAGTAACCACGCTGCTTGAGTTTAACCCAAAAGACAACAAGACCGGCATTGGGATTGCGTCTGCGCATATCAAAGATCAGCTTGATCTCTTCAGGGGTATGTTGGTTTGGATGATGATGGGGTCTGCGAGAGCGGTCACGAAGGGACTCAATAGAACCATCATAACGTCGTTTCCAACGATAAATGTATTGACGGTTGGTTTTATATTTGATAGCAGCTTTGGTGACACCAAACCTTTCAGCGTATTTGATTAAGGATAGACGATACCGCATATCTTGTGTTATAGTAGCCATAGCAGAGAACTCCTTTTTTGTTTTTTTGTTGTGGTGACTAAAATATAACACAAAAGAAGCATCTCTGCTTTTTTTATATTCAGTTGTAACACATGTATTGTAATCCTACAGGAGTTGACGGGATTGTGGAAGTACAGGCTTGTCAAAGTGTTATATTTCGTTGTATAATCACAAAGTATGTGTACTATAGATGAAACAACTGCCGGAAAGTGGTCGAAGACATATATTTTGCCGGTAGCCGGTTGGACACAGAATAAAAAGTAGATAATAATTATGATATAAAAGGTCAGCATCTAAGCAGATGCTGTTACAGGAGGAAAAAATGAAGGTTTATGATGAGTTAGTGGCAAGAGGATTGATTGCCCAGACAACAGATGAAGAAGAAATTAAAGAGCTGGTAAATAACGGAAAAGCTGTTTTCTATATAGGATTTGACCCAACCGCAGACAGTCTTCATGTAGGACATTTCATGGCACTTTGCCTGATGAAACGTTTACAGATGGCGGGTAATAAGCCGATTGCCCTTATCGGTGGCGGTACAGCTATGATCGGTGATCCATCCGGACGTACCGATATGAGACAGATGATGACAACAGAAACGATCGCTCATAATGTAGAATGCTTCAAGAAGCAGATGAGCCGTTTTATTGATTTCTCAGAAGGCAAAGCACTTCTTGTAAATAATGCAGACTGGTTACTTGACCTGAACTATGTAGATGTTCTTCGTGAGGTTGGCCCTCATTTCTCAGTTAACAACATGCTTCGTGCAGAGTGCTACAAGCAGAGAATGGAGAAGGGCTTAAGCTTCTTAGAGTTCAACTACATGATCATGCAGAGCTACGATTTCTATGAGTTATTCCAGAAATATGGCTGTAATATGCAGTTCGGTGGTGATGACCAGTGGAGCAACATGCTTGGTGGTACAGAGCTGATCCGTAGAAAGCTTGGCAAGGATGCATATGCCATGACGATCACCCTGCTTCTGAACTCAGAGGGCAAGAAGATGGGTAAGACACAGAAGGGTGCTGTATGGCTTGATCCAAACAAGACATCACCATTTGAGTTCTACCAGTACTGGAGAAATGTTGCAGATGCCGATGTATTAAAATGTATCCGTATGCTGACCTTCCTTCCACTGGAAGAGATCGACAAGATGGACAGCTGGGAAGGCAGTCAGTTAAATACAGCAAAAGAGATCCTTGCATTTGAACTTACAAAGCTGGTTCATGGCGAAGAAGAAGCAGTAAAGGCACAGGAGAGTGCAAGAGCATTATTCTCCCAGGGTGTTGCTGCTGATATGCCATCTGTTACATTGTCAGCCGATGATTTCAAGGATGGTGCGATCGATATCGTATCCGTACTTGTAAAGTCCGGTCTGGTATCCTCCAGAAATGAAGGAAGACGTGCGGTAGAGCAGGGCGGCGTTGCTGTTGATGGTGACAAGATACCTGATATCTCAGTTACAATTCCGGAAGAGAAGTTTGATGGAGACGGAATCGTTGTAAGACGTGGTAAGAAGAACTTCCGTAAGGTAAGTAAATAAGGTTAAATATAAAATAAGAGAATGATTCTCCCTGTTTTGCAAATACTAGTTCGTATGAATATGTATCTATGAAACAGGGAGATTTTTTATGAAAGATAAAATATTTGGAATATTACAACGAGTTGGACGGTCGTTTATGCTTCCGATTGCGATCCTGCCGGTGGCAGGACTGCTGCTTGGAATCGGAAGCTCATTTACCAATGAAACCATGCTTGAAACATATGGGCTGATGCGGATCCTTGGGCCGGGAACGATATTTGCTGCTGTATTTGAGGTAATGAGTGAGGCAGGAAATGTGGTATTTGCCAATTTGCCAATCCTGTTTGCCATGGGTGTGGCGATCGGTATGGCAAAAAAGGAGAAGGAAGTTGCTGCGCTATCAGCGGCTATTGCATTCTTTATCATGCATGCATCGATCAATGCGCTGATCACGATAAATGGTGGTACGGAAGCAATGCTTGCAGGAGCGGTTACTTCTGTCTGCGGTATCACATCTTTGCAAATGGGTGTATTTGGCGGTATCCTGGTAGGACTTGGTGTGGCTGCCCTGCATAACCGCTTTTATAAGATTGAACTGCCGCAGGTGTTGTCTTTCTTTGGTGGTTCCAGATTCGTTCCGATCATATCAGCATTGGTATATACCGGAGTTGGTATTTTGATGTTCTTTATCTGGCCGGCAATCCAGAAAGGCATCTATACCATAGGTGATCTGGTTTTAAATTCCGGCTATGCAGGAACCTGGGTATATGGATTTATGGAACGTCTTCTGATACCATTTGGCCTGCATCATGTGTTCTATCTGCCATTCTGGCAGACTGCGGTCGGAGGAACGCTGGAGGTTGGTGGGCGTGTTGTAGAAGGAGCACAGAATATCTTCTTTGCACAGCTTGCAGATCCATCCGTTACAAAGTATGCGGTATCAGCCACCAGATTTATGTCCGGTAAATTCCCGCTTATGATATTTGGTCTGCCGGGAGCTGCTCTTGCTATGTATAAAACAGCAGCACCGGAGAAACGGAAGGCAGCAGGCGGACTGCTTCTTTCCGCAGCCCTTACAGCCATGATCACAGGTATTACAGAGCCGCTGGAATTCACATTTTTATTTGTCGCACCGGCTCTGTATGGAATCCATTGTATTCTGGCAGGCTTTGCCTATATGCTGATGCATGTATTTGAAGTCGGTGTGGGAATGACCTTCTCCGGCGGTCTGATCGATCTTACCCTGTTCGGCATCATGCAGGGAAATGCAAAGACGAACTGGATCTGGATCGTTATTGTCGGTATCGGTTATTTTATCGTATATTATGTATTGTTCTATCATCTGATCCGGCGGTTTGATCTGAAAACACCGGGTAGAGATAACAATGACGAAGTGAAATTATATCGTCGAAGTGATATGGATGCCAGAAAGCATGGAGAAAATGCCGGAGAGCAGGGATCAGACAATGACCGGAATATGGATGTTTTCCGGAATCACAGCCCACAGATGGAGACTTCCAGACTGATCTGTGAAGGACTCGGCGGCAAGGCCAATATATCGGATGTTGACTGCTGCGCAACCAGACTTCGTTGTACGGTATATGATGCAGCTCTTGTAAAAGAAGATGTTCTCCGGGCAAGCGGAGCATCCGGCGTGGTGAAAAAAGGATATGGCGTACAGGTCATCTATGGCCCGAAGGTGTCTGTGATCAAATCCAATCTGGAAGATTATCTGGAAGGGTATGATGAGAAGGTGGTTATTGCAGATGAGGGAAGACCGAGAGAGGATGTCATTGCAGGCAAAGAGAAAAATGGGAGAAATGCAAGAAACAGACAGAAAAAGCATATGGATGATAATACAGTATCTATATTGAGTCCGGTTACAGGAGAGGTTTTTGAATTATCAAGTGTGCCAGATGAGGCATTTTCCAGTGGAATGATGGGCGATGGAATCGCTGTATTGCCAACGGATCCTGAAATAACCGCGCCTGTTGCCGGAACGATTGCTTTTGTCTTCGACACGAAGCATGCCATAGGGTTGGTAACGGAACAGGGAATCGGTGTGATGATCCATATTGGAATCGATACGGTAAAGCTAAATGGCAAAGGCTTTGACGTACTGGTTGAGACCGGACAGATAGTGTCTGCCGGACAGCCGGTCATGCGGCTGGATCTTCCTTATCTGAAGAAGCATGCGCCATCCTTAATATCCCCTGTCATTATAACAGAGCTCCCGGATGGCTATAAACTGCGTCCGGTAAAGACCGGAAAGGTGAAGAACGACGAGGAGCTCCTGGTGGTGGAGAAGAGATAAGATAAATAGAAATGACAGAAGGATTTCCACTTGTGGAAATCCTTTTGTGAATATATTATAATAATAAATAGATTAAAGGCAACAAAGGCGGAAGGATAAATGGCAGGAAAAAAACTGGATGAACAGATGGAAAAGACAATACGGAATAATTACAGACGATTGACAGGCTGTCTGATCGACAGGAAAATGACGATCACAACCATGGAAAGTATCACCTGCGGGCAGATTGCTTCCATGATCACAGATACTGAAGGGGCATCTGCAATATTAAAAGGAGCATTTGTAACCTATTCCAACGAAGCAAAGATCATGCAGGGTGTTCCGGAAGCGGTGATAGAAACCTATGGTGTATATTCAAAAGAAACAGCGCGGGCAATGGCGGAAGCCTGTAAACAGGCATATCGTGCAGACATTGGAATCGGTATTACCGGTACAACGGGAAATATTGATCCAAACAATCAGGATAGTGTACCGGGAGAAGTATATTATGCAGTGGCTGTTTCGGATACGATCATCGATGGATATTTCCAGATGGGAGAACAGGATTCCAGACTGTATTATAAACTTTATGCCGCGGAGAAGGTGGCAGAAACGCTTGGGGATGTGCTTGGGGTTGAAATAGAAGCGGTTCTTGCCTGATGGTGTGACGAATATATTGTTGGAGAAATATATAAGATATGGGGGATGAAGATATGAAAAAGAAATTAATGGGGTTGATTATATGTTTAATAGGATTCGGGATGGGCTTTCTGTCCTTACTGTATTCCAATGAGACTGTGCGGTCCCTGAAAGAATGTACGCGAAAAGTAGTTAATTCAAGCATAAAAGATAAAAAGGACTGGATATTTTCCTCAATTGGGAATATAGGAACCGTTGGCTTCGATGCAGTTTTATGTGATCAGTGAAATGAACTGGTCGGGAAATCAGGAAGTAGCACAGTGGAAGTATTATTCAAATGGTGACTTTATAGACCTGGATGATACAGAACTCAGAACCAAACTGCTGGTTGCAAAAAATGCTGAAAATATAAACTGGCAGTTATAGGATAAAAAAGTGAGTATGTTTTGGATATTGTTACTGCTGTTAACTTTCTAAAAAATTTTCCCTCAAAATTTTTATTTTTCCTCTTGATTTTTCAAATCAAAAGGAGTATATATATTGTATCAAATAAATAGACGAAATGAACAAAGGTGTTCCAAATCATTGGGACACCTTTCTTTTTTTGTTTTATCAGAAGAAAGGAAGTACAAAATTATGATGAACAAAATTTCAGCCGTATTCGGTTCACACGTTTTCTCCGATCAGGTTATGAGAGAGCGTCTTCCAAAAGCAGTTTATAAATCCTTGAAGAACACAATCGATAAGGGCGAACCTCTTGATACATCTATTGCAGATTCTGTTGCAGCAGCAATGAAGGAATGGGCAATGGAACTTGGCGCAACACACTATACTCACTGGTTCCAGCCACTGACAGAGACAACAGCCGAGAAGCATGATTCATTCGTAAGTACAGTAGGCGATGGCGGAGTTATTCTTCAGTTCACAGGTAAAGAGCTGATCAAATCCGAGCCGGATGCTTCATCCTTCCCTTCTGGTGGACTTCGTGAGACATGCGCAGCCAGAGGATATACAGCATGGGATTGTACCTCACCGGCATTTGTAAAAACAACAGATGCAGGAACCTGTATCCTTTGCATCCCAGCAGCATTCACATCATATACAGGTGAGTCACTTGACTACAAGACCCCACTTCTTCGTTCCATGGATGCGATCAGCAAGGAAGCTTTAAAGGCACTTGCATTATTTGGAAATACATCAGCAAAGAAGGTTACAGCTTCTGTTGGTCCTGAGCAGGAATACTTCCTGATCGATAAGAAGAAATTCGCCAAGAGAACAGACCTGAAGCTTTGTGGACGTACCTTATTCGGTGCGATGCCTCCAAAAGGACAGGAGCTTGACGATCAGTATTTTGCAGCGATCAAAGATAAGGTTGCATCATACATGACCGAGTTAAATGAAGAATTATGGAAATACGGTATTCTTGCTAAGACACAGCACAACGAAGTTGCACCTGCTCAGCATGAGTTAGCACCTATTTTCTCAACAACCAATATTGCAACCGATCAGAACCATCTGGTTATGGCTACGATGAAGAAGATCGCAGCAAAGCATGATCTGGAATGTGTTCTTCATGAGAAACCATTTGCAGGTGTCAATGGTTCCGGTAAACATAACAACTGGTCAATCTCAACAGATGAGGGCGAGAACCTGATCGATCCTGGTAAACATCCGGAGACAAACCTTCAGTTCCAGTTCTTCCTTGCAGCCGTTCTTGCAGCCGTTGATAACAATGCAGAGTTGTTAAGACTGTCCGCATCATCCGCAGGAAATGACCACAGACTTGGAGCAAATGAAGCACCTCCAGCAATTATTTCAGCATTCCTTGGTGAACAGCTTGAATCCATCGTTAAGCAGATCATTGAGAAGGGTGAAGCTACAGAATCACCAAAGGGCAAGACTTATGTATCCGGTGCATCCACACTTCCTACATTTACAATGGATGCTACAGATAGAAACAGAACATCACCATTTGCATTTACAGGTAACAAATTCGAGTTCCGTATGGTAGGTTCTACACAGTCCATCGCATTCCCAATGATGGTATTAAATACGATCGTTGCAGATCAGTTAAAGAAGATGACTGACGAACTGGAAGGTGCAGAAGATTTCGAAACAGCATGTAAGGCACTGATCAGAAAGACTCTGACAGAGCATCAGAAGATCATTTTCAACGGAAATGGTTATTCAGATGAATGGATCGCAGAAGCTGAGAAGCGTGGACTTCCAAATATCAAATGTATGGTAGATGCAGTTCCATATCTGGCAGCAGATAAGAGCGTTAAGATCTTTGAAGGCCTTGGCGTTATGGATAAAGCAGAGTTATCAGCCAGAGCAGAAGTTATGCTTGAGAATTACGCAAAGAAGATCAACATTGAGGCACTCACAATGATCGAGATGTCAAATGAAGAGATCATCCCAGCAGTTATGGAATATCAGGCAGAGCTTGCAAAGGGCGCTGCTGAGATCAAAGCTCTTGGTATCGAGCCAAGCGTACAGGTATCTCTGTTGAATACAATCTCTGATAAGCTTGCAGAACTGAAGACAGCAACTGTAAAACTGGAAGAGCTTGTTGCAAAAGCTGCTGATTACGAAGATGATATCGAAGCATGGGCAAAATACTATCACAACGTAGTATTTGCAGCATTTGATTCTGTAAGAACACCTGCTGACGAATTGGAAAAAGAACTTCCAAAGACAGCATGGCCATTCCCTACATACGAGCAGTTATTATTCGAGCAGTAAGATCAAATACAGTAAATGTTTATTACAACCTAAAATAGTCAAAGGGCATCTCGTTTTCTATAATAGAAGGCGGGGTGCTTTTTTACTTTGAGCCATTGTCGTATGGAATCACTGTACGGATATCATAAAAGCTATGGTCGAAACCCCGTTTTTCTGGTATTATAAAAAGATGTGATGTGTAATATTGATCAAATATAAAAGAATCAGGAGTTTGATTTGAAGAACTTATATATAGCAGAAAAACCAAGTGTTGCAAGGCAGTTTGCAGATGTGCTTGGTGTAAAAGGAAATGCCGGAGCGGGCTATCTGGAATCGGAAGATTCTGTTGTGACCTGGTGTGTGGGACATCTGATCACGATGAGCTATCCGGATGCCTATGACGAGAAATTAAGAAAATGGGATCTGGCTACGATTCCTTTTATTCCGACAGAATTCAAATATGAAGTGATACCGGATGTCAGCAAGCAGTTCAAGATCGTAGCAGGGCTGTTGAACCGGGATGATGTAGGCTGTATCTATGTCTGCACCGACTCAGGACGTGAGGGAGAATACATCTATCGTCTGGTGGATCAGATGGCAAAGGTTGGAAATAAAGAGAAGCGGAGAGTCTGGATCGACTCCCAGACAGAGGAAGAGATCCTGCGTGGGATCCGGGAAGCCAAGCCGCTTTCAGAATATGATTCGCTTAGTGATGCCGCATATCTTCGTGCAAAAGAAGATTATCTGATGGGTATTAATTTCTCCAGAGCTTTATCGTTAAAATACAGCTATGTGATAAGAAATTATCTGAAACTGGACAAATGTGTGATTGCGGTTGGACGTGTTATGACTTGTGTACTTGGCATTATCGTGAAGCGGGAACGGGAGATCCGTGAATTTGTAAAGACACCATTTTACCGTGTTGTTGGTACGGTAAATGTTGCCGGGCAGACATTTGAGGCAGAATGGAAAGCAGTAAAGGATACACCGTATTTTAATTCACCGCTTCTGTATAAAGAAAATGGTTTCAAGCAGAAGAAGGATGCAGAAGATCTGGTAAAAAAGCTGTCGGCAAATGGAATGGAAGCCACGCTTGTTGCAAGTGAGAAGAAGAAAGAAAAGAAGGCTCCGCCAATGCTGTATAACCTTGCCGAGTTGCAGAATGACTGTTCTTCCCTCTTTAAGATCAGTCCGTCCGACACCTTAAAGATCGTGCAGGAGTTATACGAGAAGAAGCTGGTGACATATCCGAGAACGGATGCCAGAGTGTTGTCAACGGCTGTGGCAAAGGAAATTTATAAGAACATATCCGGCCTGAAACGCTATACGCCGATGGCTGCCTATGCCGATGAGGTTCTTAACATGGGAATCTATAAGACGATCGCAAAGACCAAGTATGTAAATGATAAACAGATCACAGACCATTATGCGATCATTCCGACCGGACAGGGCATGGGTGCGTTAAGGGGATTGTCTGAGATCGCGGCAAATGTGTATGAGATTATTTGCAGACGGTTCTTAAGCATCTTTTATCCGGCAGCAGAATATCAGAAGCTTTCAATGACACTGGCAAAGCAGGATGAATTCTTATTTGCCAATTTCAAATATATGTTAAAAGAAGGTTACCTGAAGGTTGCCACGAACCGCTTTGCAAGGAAAAAGGATGATACAAAGTACAGCCCGGAATTCATCGAGACGATCGGACATTTGAAAAAGGGAGATATTCTTTCACTTGACAAATTCGAGATCAAAGAGGGTGAGACATCACCTCCGAAACGCTACAATTCCGGTACGCTTATCCTGACGATGGAAAATGCCGGACAGTTTATCGAGGATGAGGAGCTTCGTGAGCAGATCAAGGGCGCAGGTATTGGAACCAGTGCGACCAGAGATGGAATCATCACCAAGCTTGTAAATAACAAATACATTGCTCTGAATAAGAAAACGCAGATTGTAACACCGACATTTCTCGGCGAGATTATTTATGATGTTGTTTATTATTCAATCAACGGACTGCTTCGGGCGGATCTGACGGCAAGCTGGGAAAAAGGCTTGTGTGGTGTCGCTGATGGTTCGATCACGAAAGAAGAATATACAGACAAGATGAACACCTTTGTGATCAAATATACAAATCTGGTAAAGGGAATCAGCAATCAGAACCAGATTACAACAGTATTTGACAGAACAAGGGTATATTATAAAAAATAACCTTGAACATAGTTGCTTAATAGAAAGAATTATCCTTTGTGGATAGATGATTGCTTTTTAAAAAAGAATTATTCTTTGTGGATAAATGATTGTTTTTTAGATAAAAATTGTCCTTTGCGGGCGAATGATTGTTTTCTATTAAATTCTGAAAAAGATAGTGAGGTATAAGAAAATGAATAATGAAACAGTAAAACAGGTAACGATCAAAGAATTATATGATCTGACAGAGACAGCAGCAAAGCCATTGCTTGAAAGCGTTACATATCCGTGGGAAGCGCTTCCGAAGATCAAGGACTTTATCATTGAACTTGGAAACAGCTTAGATCCGGAAGAGTATGAGAAACGTGGTGAAAATATCTGGATTCATAAATCAGCAACTGTATTTGATTCTGCTTATATTGCAGGCCCATGTATTATTGGAAAAGATACAGAGGTCAGACAGTGTGCATTTATTCGTGGAAGTGCTTTAGTGGGAGATAACTGCGTTGTCGGTAACTCCACAGAGTTAAAGAATGTCATTATCTTTAATAATGTGCAGGTTCCACATTATAACTATGTAGGTGATTCGATCCTTGGCTTCCATTCTCATATGGGAGCAGGTAGCATTACCTCTAATGTCAAGTCAGACAAAACACTGGTGCATGTCAAAGGTGCGGACTTCGATATTGCAACCGGCATGAAGAAATTTGGCGCAATGCTCGGCGATTATGTAGAGGTTGGTTGTAACAGCGTTTTAAATCCGGGAACTGTGATCGGCTCACATTCAAACATCTACCCATTGTCCCGTGTCAGAGGCTATGTGCCATCAAACAGCATCTACAAAGACCGGAACGACATCGTAACCAAGCATTAGACGCTAGCCTTTACGTTGAGGCACAAGGACGAAGGCTGGCAGGCTGTTATATCTTTATTCCGCAAAACGCTTTCGCTCTATCCTCAACGCAGCGGTACCTAAGGCTCCCTGCATCCGCAGTTCGCCAAGTACCGGCGTGAGGAGAGGTTTGCTTCATAAAATATAACACCTATCATCCTTCTATATTGTGGTAAGCATATAAAGAAATATTTGGCTATGCGATTTATGATTGAAAGGCAGCGCAGCCAAGGCTGGGACAATAGTGTGCTAGTGTACAAAAAACTGACATACAGAAATGTTATATAACGCATCTTGGTATAGAAGCACAAATCACCTGAGTAGAATGTCCTTATGTAGCAGACCTGTCCGAGCGTCGGTACTTGGACAGCGTAGTTTGCTGTCCTATGTACCGTTACGCCGAGGATAGAGCGAGAGCGTTCTGCGAAATAAGGAGCATACTATTCAGGTGATTGTACGGTAACAAGGCATATATCGTTCGATTTCATTGAGCCACAGCCTTGGCAAGCGCCTCTTTGATGGCGTTGATCAGCAGCATTGAGGTATACTTGGTATCGCCGGAAACGGTGAGGTTGTCAACGGATGACACATACTGCAGGTCGGTGTTGATCGCCTCTAAAGAAGACGACAGGAGCGGATACATGGTGGTGACACTTTCGTCCAGGTTGGAGAGCGCAACATCCCGGATAGAATGTTCATCAACCGTAACCATAACAGACAGAGTAGATTCGCCAAGCGTGATAGTAGAATCATATGTACCGGGGTTATAAGAAGGCTCCGTTGTTTCGGAAGCGGTATTCGAAGAAGCAGTTTCTGAAACGGTGGCAGGTTTTTTGAACATGATCGTCAGTATGATGATAAACAGGGCGACAAGTCCGAGAAAAATAACCGTGTATATGATTTCTTTAGATTTTAAAACGATAAGCTTTGTGGATGCCATATAAATATTCCCCTCATTTATTATTACTATATTGTATTCACGGAGAAAACAAAATATAACCAAAGAACAGATGGTTAGTAAAACAATATTGAAGTAAATATGGCTTAGCAAAGAGAGAGTCAGAAAAAGAGTATTGCTTGACAGATGAGTGAAAGGAGACCGTTATGTCAGTTCGATTCTTACTTGGAGCATCCGGATCAGGAAAATCCAGACAGATTTACAATGAAATCATTCAGGCATCGATAAAAGAACCGGAGCGGAATTTTTATCTGATCGTGCCGGAACAGTATACGATGGAAGCACAGAGAGAACTGGTCACAATGCATCCGGCCGGAGGCATGATGAACATTGATGCGATCGGCATGAACCGGTTGGCATATCGTGTATTTGATGAACTGGGGATCAGCACCGGACAGGTGCTGGAAGACTTTGGAAAAAGTATGCTGATCAAGAAGATCTTATGTGAACAGCAGGACACCTTACAGGTATATGGAAGCTATTACGACAAGCTTGGATTTGTGGATGAGATGAAATCCATGATGTCGGAGATCTTTCAGTATAATATCAAGCAGGATACGATCGATGAGATCATGGAGCAGATTTCGGAGGATAGCGTTGTTGCAGGTAAAATGCAGGATATCAGACACATTTACGAAGAATTTGAAGCATTTGCAGGTGAACGCTATATTGTGGCAGAACAGTTGGTGGAACTGTTGACCAGACATGTTGGCCAGTCTAAACTTGTGTGTGGCAGTTCGCTGTATTTTGATGGGTTTACCGGATTTACGCCGGTACAGCTTGAACTTGTTGAGAAGTTGATGACCTGTGCGGATGATCTGACCTTTTCCTTTACATTAGATGACAGAGATCAGAAATATGAGCATATAAAAGACTACGAATTATTCTATCTGACAAAGACTACGATAAAGAAATTAACAGAAGCGGCAGCAGCCGCTGGTGTGGAGATTGAGTCTCCGGTCGTTCTGCCTGGAACAATCAACTATCGTCTGGGGGAGAACCGAGAACTGTTTTTCCTGGAGCGGAATTTGTTCCGTAGTCCGTATCAGAAATGGAAGCAGCCATTAGAGCGGATCCATCTGACAGCGACAGGAGATGCGCAGGACGAGATCGTATTTGTCGCATCTACGATAAGGAGGCTCGTGCGGGAGAAAGGATACCGTTATAAGGATATCGCGATCGTAGCGGGAGATCTGGAACAGGCATCCCACATCTATGAACGGGTGATGGATGAATATGAGATCCCTGTATTTATCGATGCAAATGCCTGCCTGAAAGCAAATCCATGTGCGGAAACGATCCGAAGTGTACTGGCGGTTCTGGCAGATGATTTCTCCTATGACAGTGTGTTCCGGTTCTTAAAAGCGGGTATGACAGATCTGTCCTTTGAGGATATAGAGCTTCTGGAAAATTATGCATTAAAGCGTGGTGTCCGTGGCTACAGCAGATGGAACCGGGCAGTATCTGAAAACTATGAGAAGACCTCTCCGGTAAATATAGAAGAGATCCGTCAGGCATTTATGAAGATGTTTGGGGATATCCGTAAGGTCTTTGCAGATAAAAAGGCAGTCACAAAAGATTATGTGGAAGCCCTTTATGACTTTCTGCTTCAGATTCATATGTATGAGAAGTTAGAAGCCAGAAAGAATGAATTATATGAAGAAAACCGGATCAATGAAGGAGATGCTTATGGTCAGATCTTTGAGAAAACGGTCCGGTTATTTGATAAGATAGCGGAACTCTTAGGCGATACAAAGATGAGCGTGAAAGAGTTTTATGAGATCGTGGATACCGGACTTTCAGATATTGAAGTCGGTGTTGTACCGCCTACGGTTGATCGGGTGTTGATCGGAGATATCACAAGGTCAAGATTAAATCATATAAAGGTGTTATTCTTTACATCGGTCAATGATGGAATCGTGCCAAAAGCACCGAAAAAGGGAAGAATCCTAAGTGACAGAGACCGGGATATTTTGTCAGACTGCGGCCTGGAGCTTGCTCCATCCGACAAACAGAACAGCTATATCGAGCAGTTTTATATTTATACGATACTGACGAAACCATCCGATTATCTGTATATATCGTATCATAAATTAAGCGCATCACTTGAAAGCATGCGTCCGTCTTATCTGCTTGGAAGGATCAGCAGCATTTTTCCGTCCCTTCAGGCAGAAGAGTATGATGCTGCTTCCTGTATGCCGGATACCGTCAACCGTTCATTAAGACGGATTCTCCGTGCAGAGGATAGCGAAGATGCAGAGAGCCGGATACTGACAAGAATCTTGACAGAAAAGGGATTTGCCGGAGAATTGACAGCCATTTATAAAGGCAGAACATACAGAAACGTGGCAGAACAGCTTCCACCGGAGACGATCGCCCTGTTATATGGCAGATATCTGCATGCATCAGTATCGAAGCTTGAATTATATGCCAGATGCGGATTTGCATATTTCTTAAAATATGGTCTGCGTCTAAAAGAGCGGGAAATGTATCAGGTCGATGTCAGAAATGTCGGAGTTATCCTTCACAGTGTAATGGAAGGACTGTTTAAGCAGGTAAGAGACACCAGAAATAATGACTGGGAGAATTTTCCGGAAGATGAAAGAATGCTGATGGTCACGGAGCTTGTAAATCGTGCAGCGGAGGAATCGGCAGGAGATTTCTTTGAAGATAATGCAAGAAATGCCTACATGCTTCAGATGATCGAACGTATGGCACAGACATCCGCCGGTATGTTACAGAAGCATATAAGACTTGGCAGCATGAAGCCTGGAATGCTGGAAAAGACCTTTGATTCCGCAAAGGATGAAGTGGGTTCCTATCTGTTTGAGCTTCCAAATCAGATCCAGATGAGCATCAATGGTAAGATCGACCGTGTGGATGTGGAAGAAGAGGATGGAACCGTTTATATCAAGGTGATCGACTACAAATCATCTGCCAGAAAACTCAGTCTGGAGGAGATACTGAATGGAGAACAGCTTCAGCTTGTGACCTATTCTGCGATCGCATATGAGATTGAAAAAATGATCTATCCCGATAAGAATATTCAGATCGCCGGTTTATTATATTACAGCTTTGATGATCCGGTGATCGAGATTGAATCTTCGGAGATTGATACCGATACAGAGCAGCCGGAATTCTCGGATCAGGAGAAATTAGACGCTGAGAGAATGGAGAAAATGAAGCTGCAGGGATTTGTCAATGAATCACCTGCCGTGATACAGAAGATGGATCATACCTGCAATCAGTCACTTCCGGTAAAACTTGATAAAAATGGTGACATCAAGAAAAGTGAGAATGTGGTATCGGCAGACCAGATCCGGACGATCATGGAATTGACGAGAGAGAATATAGAAGAACTTGGAAGTCAGATCGCAGAGGGAAAGATCGCGATCGAGCCATATAAGAATAAGAGCAATACAGGCTGTGATTATTGTGAGTTTAAGAATATCTGTCATTTTGATGTTAAGAATGGCGGAAATCAATATCGCAGACCGGATAACGAGAAGCTTAAGCGGTACAGGGAGGAGTAGCAGAGATGGGTATTTCATGGACAGATGAACAGAAATCAGTCATTAATTCCAGACATGGTAATCTTCTGGTATCTGCTGCGGCAGGCTCCGGTAAGACGGCTGTCCTTGTAGAACGGATTCTTGAGATGGTCATGGGAGTTGATGCGGATGGCAATAAGGCAGAGGAGAAAATCGATATTGATGAGGTTCTGGTTGTAACATTTACCAGAGCTGCGGCTGCCCAGATGAAAGAGAAGATTGCCGATAAGCTTGAGCAGGCAGCCGAAGATCATCCGGAGGATGAGCATATCGTTAAGCAGTTATCCCTGCTGCCACGGGCAGATATTATGACGATCGACAGCTTCTGCCTTGGAATCGTAAAAGACTATTTTCAGATGATCGGGATCGATTCCTCTTTTGATATAGCAGATAATGCAGAGATGGATCTGATCAAGAATGATATATTGGATGAAGTATTAGAACAGAAATATCAGGAAGCATCCGATGAATTTATCGGACTGGTAGACAGCTTTGCGAGAAAAGAATCGGATGAGAAGATCCGGGAGCTGGTCTATCAGATCTACCGGGTTGCTTCCGGTTATCCGAAGCCGGAACGTTGGATAAATGAAGCAGAAACAGCACTTGAAGTATCAACAAAGGAAGAACTGTATACCTTAAAATGGTATCGGGATTATATGCAGATCGTAGCAGACACGCTTGATTCAGCGATCGGTCAGGCAGAACAGTGCTTAGAGATTGCAGGTGAAGCAGATGGTCCTGCAGGTTATGATCCTATTATACGCTTGGATCTGGAATTACTGCGGAATCTGAGACAGGCCGAGGATATGGATGAGGCATATAAACGGGTTTCCAAATTTTCCAATCTGAAGCGTATCGCAGCCTGTGATCCGGAGAAACAGCAGTATGTAAAGACGACTATGCAGACCTATCGTGGGAGTGTAAAGGACATGATGGCATTGTTCCGTCCGACAGGTGTCATACTTTCAGAATGTGCGATGATGAAAGGACCATTGTCAGCTTTATTATCCCTGACACGTTCCTATATGGAGCGGTTAAAGGAAGAAAAGCTCGACAGGAATTTGTATGAATTCCGTGATATTTCAGAATTTGCCTATGACATCCTGTGTGCAGGAACGGATGAGAATGGCTGTGTGATTCCATCGGAAGCAGGAAAGACGGTTGCCAGACGGTATCGTGAGATCCTGATCGATGAATATCAGGACAGCAACTTTTTACAGGAAGATATCTTAAATTGTGTGACAGGTCACGGAGAAGATCGGAAGAATATGTTTATGGTGGGGGATATCAAGCAGAGTATCTACCGTTTTCGTATGGCAAGACCGGATCTGTTCCTGAATAAATATAATACATATTCTGACCGGGAAGATGCAGAAGATCAGAAGATCCTGCTTTCGAATAATTTCCGAAGTGCAGGAAAGGTGATTGATACGATCAACCAGATCTTTGAACCGTTGATGTCAGAGAATCTGGGCGGGATCGATTATGATGAATCGGCAAAGCTGCATATCGGAAGACAAGACAAGAATAATATGGGGTATGGATCCGAGATCCTGATCGTAAGGAATGATTGCGCAGATTCGGAGAAATCCCAGCCGGAAGAGATACGGTCGTTAACAAATGTGGATATAGAGGCACGGATGATCGCAGATGAGATCTATGAGTTAGTGAAGGGTGATAAACCACTTTATATTCCGGATGGAGATAACGGAGAGACCAGAAGGGTTTCTTACCGGGATATTGCGGTATTGATGCGAAGTGTGAAGAAGAATGCAAAAGCCTTTGAGGAAGCATTTGCGGAGCGTGGGATTCCATTATTTGTAGAGAGCGAGAGTGGATATTTTGATGCGATCGAGATCAGTACCCTGCTTGATATGCTAGCGGTGATCGATAATTCCCATCAGGATTATGCACTTGCAGCAGTCCTTCGTTCACCGCTTGCAGGTGTAAAGGAACAGGAGCTTGCAGAGATTGTAGGTATCTATGATCGGGACTTCAAGGATCATGAGAAGAATCTGGCGCGGACGGCAAGTTTTTATCAGAAGGTCTGTTATTATGCAGAAAAGCCGGACTCAGAAGCTTCAGAGGAGCTTCGACAGTTTCTTCGTATGCTGGATAGCTGGAAGGCAGATAAAAACTATATGAGTATCAGTGAACTGCTTCATTCGATATTGGAGCAGACCGGATATTATTGGTTTGTTGGCGCGATGCAGTCGGGAAAACGAAGACAGGCAAATATCGATATGCTGATCCAGAAAGCGGATACCTATGAGGACAGCAGTTTTCGTGGACTGTTTAATTTCCTGCGTTACATGGACCGGCTGAAGACGAATGATCTGGATTTTGCAGAAGCGTCGGTGCTTGGAGATGATGACGATTCTGTTGTGATGATGACGATGCATAAGAGCAAGGGACTGGAATTTCCGGTTGTATTTGTCAGTGGACTGGCAAATCGTTTTTCGAATCTGGATGCCTTATCTCCGGTGACGGTAAATGCAGACAGCTATCTGGCAGGTTATGCGATCGACCGGAAGAACCGTGCGAAGAAGAAAACATTTGCAAGAGCGGCCATGCTCAGTGTCATGAATGCAGAGAAGCTGGCGGAGGAGATCCGTATCTTATATGTTGCCCTGTCAAGAGCAAAAGAGAAGTTATATATGACAGCGGCGGTAAAAGACCCCGGAGCGGAAAAGGCAGTCTTTGATTATCCGCTGCAGACTGATTTTCTTATTGAAGCGTCCGGACAGATGCGGATGGAGCTTCCATATATCACCAGAATGGAAGCCGGCTGTTTTATGGACTGGATCTTATCGGCGTTATCTATGCATATCGTATCAGAAGATATTGTATGCAGAAAGGATACTTATGCAACCTGGGTACTTGCAAAGACCGGCTATCAGAATCAGATACTTGCCGGAACAAAAACAGATATGTCAGAAGAAAATGCTGTACAGACAGAGAATGAAACAGAGAATAAATCTAAGAGCATGATTGCACAGGAAGATCGTCAGTTATATGAAAAGTATAAGGAACTTTTAGATTATACCTACCCGTATAAAACAGAGCAGGCAGTAAAAAATAAGATGTCCGTTACAGAGATCAAACGACTGGCACACCGCGGAGAGGAGAATCCGGGATCTGACCTGTATCAGCCGCCTGTGACAGAAGCAGAGCTTACAATACCGGTGCTTCATTCCCGCATGAAGGAGGAGCCTGTAAAAGGAAATGAGATGGGTACTGTGATCCATAAGATCATGGAGCTTATTGATTTTACAAGAAACAGCATGGATGAGATCAGAGAGCAGATCCGGTCATTTTTTGATCATGGATATCTGGAAGAACGGTACAGAGAGCATGTCCGTGCAGATAAGATTTATAACATGGTCAACAGTCCGCTAGGAATCCGTATGGCAGAAGCACAGAAGAACCATACCTTATACCGGGAGCAGCAGTTTTATATCGGCATGAAGCCGGAAGATATATCACCTGAGTATAAAGACAGCAAGGATATGGTCGTGGTTCAGGGAGTGATCGATGCCTATTTTCTGGAAGGAGATCAGGTGGTTTTAATGGACTACAAGACAGATCGGGTGGATCAGATATCGGATCTGGTCAGCCGTTATCATGTGCAGCTTGATATGTATGCAAAGACGATACATCAGCTTACCGGAAGAATGGTAACAGAGAAGATCATCTATGCCTTTCATTTTGATGACAGTATCAACTTATAAACAGTAAAATGTCCACGGACAATCATTTAAAGAAGATGGCAGCCTGTTACTATGCAGAGTATTTTCAGGCTGCCTTTGGTATATTTATATTGTAAAGAGATTAGGTGCTTGGTATAATTAAAACCAAATGGAAAGAAGTATTTTGATAAATGACAGACCAGATAGAAACGATGGTGTGACAGATAAGAACCGGGAGAAGATAAAGAATGATAATAGCCAATAACTTAAAGAAAATTTACGGTAAAGATTTTGTGTCCGTAAACAATTTAAGCTTTCATATTAAGAAAGGTGAGATCGTCGGATTCGTAGGGCAGAATGGTGCGGGGAAGACGACAACGATCAAGATGCTGACAGGCATATTAAATCCGACAGAGGGCAGAGTTCAGATCAATGGTCATGATATCCGGAAAGATCCACTTGAGGCAAAACAGTCGATCGGATATATTGCAGATAATCCTGATATCTTTTTACGGTTGACAGGACTGGAATATGTGAATTTCATTGCAGATATTTATGGTGTATCAGAGACTGACCGTAAGAAGCGGTTAGAGGAAATGGCTGGGCGTTTTGGTATGGAAGACAGCTTAAATAAACAAATGGTCAGCTATTCGCATGGTATGCGCCAGAAAATGATGGTAATAGGCGCATTAGTACATAAACCACCGGTCTGGATCTTAGATGAACCGATGACCGGATTGGATCCGAATGCGGCATATGAATTAAAGAAGATGATGCGGGAGCATGCGGATGAAGGTAACTGCGTATTTTTCTCAACGCATGTTCTGGAAGTTGCAGAGAAATTGTGTGATAATATCATCATGATCAAGAAAGGTCATGATATCTATCAGGGAACGCTGGATGATCTGGTTGCCGCACATAAGAATAAGTCACTGGAAGATATATTTATAGAAATGACACATGAGGAATAGAGTGCTTATGAAGAATTTTTTGTATTTGACCAGAGTAATGGCAAAGGATACAGAGATGACGATGCCGGACACCGGAGAAAAAGCGAAGGTATATAAGACACTTGGTTCACTTGCGATGTTCTGTATCATGGTTCCCTGTTGTCTGGTCGTTGGATTTATTGTATATATTATGACAGAAGCACTGATAGAAGCCGGAGGAATGACCGAAGGTGTAGAGCTGATCATACAGTTGATGTCCGTATTTGGCATGATCTTTTCGGTGATGGTACTGTTTAATGTACTGTTTTTTTCATCGGATCTGGATCATCTGCTTCCACTTCCGGTAAAGCCGGGTGAGATCGTAGCAGCCAAATTTGTAAATGCATATATCGCAGAGAGTGTTATGGAGTTTATGGTTTTATTCAGTGGCTTTGTAGGCTACTTCATAGCTGCCGGATTTAAGCCGGTATCTGCACTGACTGCATTGGTCGGAGTTGCACTGCTTCCGATCCTTCCGCTTGTATATTGCGGTATTTTCGCTTTACTTTGTATGGCATTTTTAAGCCGGATAAAACTGTTTCGGAATGTAGATGTCATGACAGGACTGGTAACCGTTATTTTCCTCGGACTCTTTTTATTATCGTTTATTCAGATGGACAGCATCAATATTAACAATTATATTGATGGTCTGATGAATCATAATAATATGTTTACAGTGATCATGGGAAAGATATTCTTTACGGTTCCTGTATTCTTAAAAGCGCTTGAAACGAACAATATTGCATATTTCCTGCTGTTCATTCTGCTAAATGTGATTATGGCAGGACTGTTGTTCTTTCTTGGAAGCAAGCTGTATCTGCGTGGTGTATATCTGGTTTCATCTGTCGGAAAAGCAGAGAAGAAAGAAGATGTGGTTTCTGATGCGGCATATGCGAAAAAAAGTATTCACAAAGCATATTTTCTGAAGGAATGTAAGATACTATACCGGACACCGGCATATCGCAAATATTGTGTAATGGTAAATATTATATGGCCGCTTCTTGCGGTGGCATTGTTTGTTCTGCCTGCAACAAAGAACTTCATGACTTCATTTGAGAATCTGCTTTCCAAAGGTTTTGTAGCATCCGATCTGATCGCATTATTGCTGGTGCTGATCGTTTCCTTCTTTGCAACAGCAATGAACAGTATCGCATCAACCTCATTTACAAGAGAGGGAGAGCATTTCAGCTTTATCAAATATGTACCGGTCAGCTATCGGACACAGATTGGGATCAAAGCAGGTGTCAGTCTGGTATATAGCGGAATTACGGTTATAATTACGATTATCGTATTATGTGTCTGTATGCATATCAGTGTGCCAACAGCAATTTATTTTATTATTATTGCGTTATTGTCGGTTATGTGTTGTACTTATATCGGCCTTTGGTTGGACGCAACACATCCGAAATTAAACTGGGAAGATGAATACGGAGCGCTCAGAGGCAATTTGAATGCGTTCTTTAATATGGCGATTGCAATTCTGGTATCCATGATCCTATGTGGAATCGGTTTTTGTTTATTTAAGTTTACAAGGATGGATTCTTTTATGATCTTTGCAATCTATCTGGTAATTCTCGGACTTGTGACATACAGGATCCGCAGAAATGCCATTATATATATAAAAAAGAGTATAAGCAATGACTTATATGTTTAGGAGGCATAAAAATGAAAGATAAAAATGCATGGAACAGTTATGACAAGGAAGAACTTGCAAAGCTGGAAAAATTATGTAAAGCTTATCGTGAATTTCTGGATGCAGGAAAAACGGAGCGGGAATGTGTAAAAGAGATCGTAAAACAGGTAAAAAAAGCCGGATATGAAGATATTCAGGATGTAATCAAAGAAGGCAGGAAGCTGACAAAAGGTTCAAAGGTATATGCGGTATGGATGAATAAGACCGTAGCGCTATTTAACATCGGTAAGAAGAATATCGAAAAGGGTATGAATATTCTTGGCGCACATATTGATTCCCCACGCATGGATATCAAACAGATCCCATTATATGAGAAAGAGGGATTTGCTTATCTGGATACGCATTATTATGGTGGAATCAAGAAGTATCAGTGGGTAACTTTACCACTTGCTATCCATGGTGTAGTTGCCAAGACAGGCGGAGAAGTTGTAGAGGTAAACATTGGGGAAGACAAGAATGATCCTGTATTTTGTGTTACCGATCTGCTGATCCATCTTGCCGGTACCCAGATGGAAAAAAAGGCAAATAAGGTCATCGAAGGAGAAGAGTTGGATATCTTATTTGCAAGTAAGCCGTTAAAGGGAAAAGAAAAAGAAGCAGTAAAGGAACAGGTACTTGCACTTCTGAAGAAGAAATATGGAATGAAGGAAGAGGATTTCATTTCAGCAGAGCTTGAGATCGTCCCGGCAGGAAAGGCAAGAAACTGTGGAATCGATGAGAGTATGGTCATGGCATACGGACAGGATGACAGAGTATGTGCATATACATCTATGGTTGCGATGTTGGAAGCAGAAGATGTAGAAAAGACGACCTGTTGTCTGTTGACAGATAAAGAGGAGATCGGAAGCGTGGGGGCAACCGGAATGCAGTCTCATTTCTTTGAGAATACAGTCGCTGAGATCATGAATGCGATGGGCTGTTATAATGAACTGGCACTCAGAAGATGTCTGGCATCCTCCAGAATGTTATCCTCTGACGTATCTGCAGGCTATGATCCAACCTTTGCAAGTGCATTTGACAAGAAGAATGCAGCTATCTTTGGTGAAGGTATGGTATTTAACAAGTTTACAGGTGCAAGAGGCAAATCCGGTTCCAACGATGCAAATGCAGAATATCTCGCAGCTATCCGTAAGGTGATGGATGATGCAGGAGTATACTATCAGACAGCAGAGCTTGGTAAAGTAGATGTTGGCGGTGGCGGTACGATCGCTTATATCTTATCATTATATGGAATGGAAGTTGTGGACTGTGGTGTGGCAGTATTAAACATGCATGCTCCATGGGAGATCACCTCCAAAGCGGATATTTACGAAACTAAAAAAGGATATGTAGCATTTTTATTAGGTGCATAAGAAAACTATGAAGCAGTTACATTCAAAAATCAGAATGATTATTTTAATAGCAGCAGCCGTGATGATACTTTTTTCACCACGGCTAGTTGTGTCTGCCGGAGAGAATTTTACCTCTGATTACAGTCAGACAGAGTATACAGAAGAAGATGGATTTGAGAGCGGTGAGGCGAATTGTATAGTCCAGTCTTCCAGTGGATATATATGGATTGGAACGGATAGTGGTCTGTATCGATATGACGGAAGTGAATTCCGTAAATTTACACTTGGTGAAGATGAAGGAAGCAATGCTTATTCTGTAAACAGTATTTTATCAACATCTTCCGGTGAGTTATATGTTGGAACAGAAAATTATGGCTTGTTTGTCTATGATAAAGGCAAATTTTTTCGTGTAACAAATCCATCCGATGCAGAGATAACAACGATCCATAGTATGTATGAAGATGAAGAGGGTAAGATATGGCTGGCAACATCTTCGGGTATTTATTATTATTCAGACGGAGATATGACATTAGTTGCTGATGAAGATATCGTATATCCGGATGTGACTGCAATCGGCGGATACAAATCTTATGTGTATGCGATAGTAAACAGTGATACGATTGTCAATATTAAAAATAATGAGATCGTCAGTAAGACAAATAAGGCGGCATATACTGAAGAAGATCTGAACAGCCTGTATGTGGATTCGGATGGAAATCGCTATATTGGTACGGTTGGGCATACGATTGTTCGTTTAACGACGAATAAAAATTTTACCCTGATTTCAACAGCTGCCCTCAGTGGTATCAATAAGCTTGGCTTATATGGAGACAGATTCTGGGTGCTTGCGGATGATGGTATAGGTTACATAAATCAGGACGGCGGTATACAATATGTGACCGGGCTTGCGTTTAATGAATCGATGAGTGATATTCTGGTAGACTTTGAAGGTAATTATTGGATGACCTCTTATCGAAAAGGACTACTGTTTCTCGGTCGAAGCAAATTCCAGAATGCGACACTGAAATATGGCATGAATGAATCCATTGTAAACTGTGTGACAGAATATCAGGGGAGATTGTATGTTGGTACAGATGATGGTCTGGACATCATTAATGCAGATGGGACATTGGACAGAGAATCAGATCTGGTGACCATGCTTTCCGGCAAAAGTATCCGTGATTTTTGTGTGGATTCCAGAAACAATTTATGGATATGTTCTTATCGTCTCTATGGTGTAATCAAGGTTAATCCGAGAGGTAAATATAAAGTATATAATAAGAGTGAAGCGCTTCTTACCAGTAATGCCGTTAACTGTATAATTGAACTGAAAGATGGAAGCATGGCAGTCGGTACAGAGAATGGTATTACTATACTCAGTAATGGTAAAGTGGCAGCAAGTTATGGCAGATTTTCCGGAATGGAAAATGCGGATATCATATCACTGTATCAGGGAGATGATGGAACGCTGTATGCAGGTTCTAATGGTTCCGGTCTGTATACGATCGACATAGAATCAAATCTTCGAAAACTATCTGCAGCTGACGGACTGGATTCCAATATTGTTTCTTCTATTGTTGGTGGCAGTAATGGAATCTGGATCGGAACAGACAATGGTCTGTACTATCAGGAGGGCGTGATTCGTCAGATTAGTGCCATTGATTCATCAAATTCTATTGCAGATCTGATCATGGATGAATCCGGCAATTTATGGATCTTCGGATCCAGAGGTATTCAGAAATATTACGAGGGGGATCTGCTTAGTTCAACGGCGCCTGAAGGTGAGAGTTATACAAAAAATGATGGGTTGATTTCCGGTATTTCGGATAATTCTACAGAATATATATCAGCAACTGGAAAAGTATATGTATGCTGTGATCAGGGACTCAGTGTTTTGGATCTGAATCAGATATATACAAATGAGGTTTCCCCACAGGTCCGTATATCATCAGTTACGGTTGATGATAAAGAATATGCATTTTCCGATCTGGATGGTAAAATCCGCGTTCCGGGAGATACGAACCGTATCGTTGTGAAATTTTCGGTTCTTAGTTATGTGAATCGTGGAGACATTCAGGTAAAGTATCATTTGGAAGGCTTTGAAGATAAGGATCGTGTCTTATCAGGGACCGATTATCTTGAAGCGGAGTATACAAATCTGGAAGGCGGGGACTATACTTTTGTCCTGACGGCCGAGAATTCAGATGGTATAGCCTGTAAAGAACCGCTGTCTTTCTCAATCGTAAAAGAATTGAAATTCTGGGAAACATCATTTTCAAAGGTTCTGATCGCTTTATTTGTGATTCTGACCTGTATTACGATCATAGTGGTTGCCAGATATATTTTCATATTACTTGGCAGAAAAAATAAACAGGTAGAAGAATTAAGTAAAAAGAATGAGCAAGCAGAGAAATCAAATCGGGCAAAGAATGATTATGTTAATTATCTGAGCCGTGAGATCCGTGTTCCGTTGAATTCCATTCTTGCAATCAGTGAGATGCTGCTCCGTAATGTAGATTCTCAAAATGAAGAAGAGCTAAAGCAATTATCAACGGTTTATGGTTCCGGTTATGAGATACTTGGAATTATTGATGGTATTTCCAGACTATCAAATCTTCAGGATGGAACAATTGATCTGGTTGAAAAGGAATATGCAGTTTCTGATGTGATCGAAGAACTGGCAATACAATTTAAAGAGATGATCAATCGAGAGCTTGTAAGTATAAAAGTAAGTATTGAGGATGATATTCCAAATGGACTGATTGGTGACTGTTCAAAGATAAAAGAGATATTGCTTAATCTATATCAAAGGGCGGCTAAGACGACGAAAGAGGGAAGTATAAGTATTTCGGTTGACTGGCGTACGATTCCGCCTGAGGAATGCGAGAAAGAAGACAGTATATATCTGGATATAGAGATATCGGATACAGGCACGGGTGTAAAGGAAGAACGTTTGGACAGCTTTTTTGATCTGGATGATTCTTACGACAGAACAGATATCGGTAATTTTGATGTCAGTATCGGGCTTGCGATCGCGCGACAGTTGATTGAGAGTATGGGTGGAACTCCTGAGGTTGACAGCACATATGGAGCAGGAACGACGATCCGGTTCTCGATCATACAGCAGGTATTTGATTACAGCTATGTAAATTATAATGTTAGCAAGCGAAAAGAGTTGGCCTTCCGTAACTCGAGTTCCAGAATCTGGCTGCCGGATGTACGTATACTTCTTGTAGATGATTCTGAGGTCAGTCTGGGAATCCAGAAAGTTATATTTGAATCATATGAGTTGGTCTGTGATACGGCATTATCGGGCTTTGAGGCAATCGATAAGGTAATGGTGACACCATATGACATGATATTTATTGATACCGTGATGCCTGTTATGGATGGAGCAGATACTGTTCGTGAGATCAGAGGCCTGGATGGAGAAGAGTATAAGAGAGTTCCGATTGTTGCGCTTTCAGAGAATAATGTAGAGAGCAACAGGGATGAGATTGTTAAAGAGGGATTCAGTGATGTTCTGGTAAAACCCCTTGAAATGGATGGAATTGAACGGGTGTTCCGGTTATTCCTGCCGGAGGAGAAGATCAAAGAAAAGACAAGCAATATCAGACAATATATCAGTGAATCCAGATTTAAGGATGATGTTTATATTCTGGAGAACAGTATTGTTGTAGAAAATGCATTGAAGATGCTTGGTGGCAATTTTGATACATTTAACCGATTTATTATGGCGTTTAAGGAAGATTATGAACAGGATGCGGACAGACTGGAAGAATATATCGACGATGATGTCAGAAAATATCGGAATATCATTCATGATATTAAGAGCAGCAGTGGTAATATCGGCGCATACAGCATCGAACGTAAAGCGGCCAATCTTGAATCGGCAATTAATATAGGAAATATGCAGTATGCAAAAGAGAATACGCATGAATTTGTGTCAATGTTGAGACGATTATTTAAGGATATCGGACTTTATCTTGATAAGATCAATCCAGAAGAATCACAGGAAAAGATAATGAAAGATTCTGTTGATCGTGGACAGCTGAAGGATATGCGTAGCTTCTTACGGGATGCGGATATCAAGTCTGTTAAAGAGATATTTATCGAGATAGAAAAATATGAATATAGCGATGCTGACATAGAATTCTTAAATGCGTTAAGGATGACGGTAGATGCGATGGATTATGAAGGTGCAAGTGAGATTATCGATCAGTATCTGAACAGTAAATAGTATACCATTGTGTGATGCAGATTCATGCAGAACACAGGGATATTAAAATACAAAAAGGAAGAAAGAAGGATAAAAACATGAGAGTAGCGATCATTATGGGATCAACAAGTGACCTGCCTAAGGTTGAGCCGGCAATTGGCATTTTAAAAGATTATGGAGTAGCTGTTGATGTAAGATGCCTGTCTGCACACAGAGCACATGCAGGACTTTCAGAGTTTATTGAAGAAGCAAATAATAATGGAACACAGGTTATCATTACTGCAGCAGGTATGGCAGCAGCACTTCCGGGTGTTGTAGCAAGCCAGACAGTTATTCCGGTTATCGGTGTACCGATTTCCGGTTCAGTATTAGATGGAATGGATGCACTTCTTTCTATCGTTCAGATGCCATCCGGTATCCCTGTAGCAACAGTAGCGATCAACGGAAGCAAGAATGCAGCATACCTGGCACTTCAGATCATTGGAAATAGCAATGCAGAAGTAAGAAAGAAACTTTTAGCAGAACGTGAGTCCATGGAAGCTGCAGCTATGAAGGCAAATGCAGAAGTAATAGCAAAATATAATTAATCAGTTGCAGGTCATATAAAATGATGATTTCATATGTAGATATGTGATCTGCATAGAGTGAAAACAGAAGAAAAGCAGGAGAAAAAATGATGATAAATTCAGGTTCTCCTGCTTTACTTTTTACCTTGTAAATGGTATTGTAAAGGGCGGATGGTATTCGAAAGAAACTATACCTGATTTACACCACAGATAGAACAGGCGATAGCAGGTGATCATATGAGGATTGGATTTATCGGTGCAGGCAAAGTAGGCTTTACACTTGGAAAGTATCTTGAGCAGAATTTGAAAAAAGAAAAGATACAAAAGAATCTTCCGGAGACAGTAACCGTATCCGGATATTACAGCAGACAGGTGGAGAGCGCAAAAGAAGCTGCAGCATTTACCGATACCGCAGTGTTTGATGATCTGAAGAAGATCGTTTGTGCAAGCGATGTCCTGATGCTTACCGTTCCGGATGGAAGAATAGAAGCAGTGTGGGACAGTATAAAAGCCTTTGATATCAAGGGCAAACTGATCTGTCATTGTAGTGGTGCTATGACATCTAATATTTTTTCAGGTGTAACAGAGGCAGGAGCCTTTGGTTATTCGATTCATCCTATGTATGCAATCAGTTCAAAGACAAAATCCTACAGGGAAATGCAGAAATGTTTTTTTACAGTAGAAGGTGATGAAGAGTGGGGAAATGAAATTTGCCGCTTTATTCGTCTTTTAGGAAATGACTGTGTACTTCTCTCAACAGAAAATAAAACAAAATATCATGCTGCAGCAGTATTTGCCAGTAATCTGGTAAATGGTCTGTACGGATCGGCAGTTTCATTACTGGAAGACTGCGGATTTGAAAATAAACAGGCAGAACGTGCGCTTGTTCCATTATTTATGGGAAATGCATCGCATATAGCAGAAGATGGACCGGTGGCAGGGCTGACCGGACCGATTGAGAGAAATGACACAACGACAGTAAAGAAACATCTGAATGTTCTTGAAAAAAATGAGAAATATATTTATACCGGTGTATCAAGAGCTGTAGTTACTCTGGCAGAACAGAAATATCCTGACCGTGATTATTCAGAGATGAAGAATATTCTATCAAAGCAGGAGTAAAAGACGAAAATGCTGCAATGCCGGATGGGCTATGACAGGCAAGCCGGCAGATATAACAAAACAGGATTTTGAAATGAACAAAGTACGAAATGATTTCAGAATAGGAGAATAAGACGTATGAAGAACACAACAACATCAATTATGCAGATGAAGAATTCCGGGCATAAGATTTCTATGCTGACAGCGTATGATTATACGACAGCAAGATTATTGGACGAAGCAGGAGTCAACACGATCCTTGTCGGTGATTCCCTCGGAAATGTAATCCTTGGATATGAGGATACGATCTCCGTAACCGTAGAAGACATGATCCATCATAGCGCAGCCGTTGCAAGAGGAGCCAAGAATGCACTGGTTGTAACCGATCTTCCATTTATGTCCTATCAGACCAGTGTATATGACGCAGTCGTAAATGCAGGCCGTCTGATGAAGGAAGGCAGAGCCGGAGCTGTAAAGTTAGAAGGTGGTAAAGAAGTCTGCCCACAGATTAAAGCAATCGTATCAGCAGGAATCCCTGTTGTTGCACATCTGGGACTGACTCCGCAGTCAATCAATACTTTCGGTGGCTTTAAGGTTCAGGGTAAGACAGAAGCAGCAGCTAAGAAGCTGATCGAGGATGCCAAGGCAGTAGAAGAAGCAGGTGCGTTTTTACTGGTACTGGAGTGTGTCCCTGCAAAGCTTGCAAAGCTTGTAACAGAGAGCATCAACATTCCTACGATCGGAATCGGAGCAGGAGCAGGATGCAACGGACAGGTTCTTGTAATTTACGATATGCTTGGCATGTTCAGTGATTTTAAGCCGAAGTTTGTAAAGCATTTTGCAAATGCAGGAGACATGATTCGTGAAGCAGTAAAGACTTATATAGCAGAGATTGACGATGGAACATTTCCGGCAGAAGAACACTGCTACAAAATTGATGACGAAGTAATCGATAAATTATACTAAGAGATAGAAGCTGTCTGAACCGGTAAAAACCGGGAGACAGGATCAGGAAAGGACTGGAAATCAGAAATGAAGATTTTAAAAACAGTAGATGAAGTAAGAAGTCAGGTTAAGGCATGGAAGAAAGAAGGCTTAAGTGTTGGACTTGTACCAACAATGGGATATCTCCATGAGGGACATCAGAGTCTGATCAGGAAATCCGTAGAACAGAATGACAGAACCGTTGTATCTGTATTTGTCAATCCGATGCAGTTTGGACCAACAGAGGATCTGGAGAGTTATCCAAGAGATCTTGATGCAGATGCAAAGTTATGCGAGACAACAGGTGCAGATGTGATCTTTCATCCGGAACCGGAAGAAATGTATAAGCCGGGATTTTGTTCTTATGTCAATATGACAGGGCTTCCGGATGCATTATGCGGACTGACTCGTCCGGTACATTTCAAAGGTGTATGTACAGTTGTAAATAAATTATTCAATATCGTTCAGCCGGATCGTGCTTATTTTGGTCAGAAGGATGCACAGCAGCTTGCGATCATTATGCGTATGGTTACAGATTTGAACATGGATATTGAGATCGTTGGATGTCCGATCATCCGTGAGGCAGATGGTCTTGCCAAGAGTTCCAGAAATATTTATCTGAAGCCGGAAGAACGTCAGGCAGCAGTTGTACTGAGCAAGTCAGTTAAGCTTGGACAGAAAATGATCGAAGATGGTGAGCGAGATGCGAAGAAGATTGTAGCAGCAATGAAAGACCTGATCGGATCAGAGCCACTTGCAGATATTGATTATGTTGAGATGGTGGATATGGATACTATGAAGTCAATCGATATAGTAGAGGGACATGTCCTTTGTGCTATGGCAGTCAGATTTGGCAAGGCAAGATTGATCGATAACTTTATCCTTGATATGAACAAATAACAGCCGGATCAGGATTCGTTCCGGACAGAATGATTTTCAATGATACGATGCAGAATGGAGAAAATGATGTTAAAGAATAAGACCGTTGTTTTAGGTGTAACAGGAAGTATAGCAGCATATAAGATGGCAAATGTTGCCAGTATGCTTGTAAAACTGCATGCAGATGTAAATGTCATCATGACAGAAAATGCGACCAATTTTATCAATCCGATCACATTTGAGACCTTAACAGGAAATAAGTGTCTGGTGGATACCTTTGATCGTAATTTTCAGTTTAACGTAGAGCATGTTGCACTTGCAAAACGGGCAGATGTCTTTATGGTCGCTCCTGCATCGGCAAATATCATTGGGAAGATTGCAGGCGGAATTGCTGACGATATGTTGAGCACTACGATCATGGCAGCAAAATGTCCGAAGCTGATCGCACCTGCAATGAATACGAATATGTTAGAGAATCCGATCGTTCAGGATAATATCAGAAAACTGCAGTCCTATGACTATGAGATCATAGAGTCGGCAAGCGGATACCTTGCCTGCGGAGATACAGGCAAGGGAAAGCTTCCGAGTGAGCAGTTGTTAGTTGATTATATATTAAAAAATATCGCAGCAGAGAAAGACATGCAGGGAATAAAAGTACTTGTTACTGCAGGTCCTACGATGGAAGCAATTGACCCGGTTCGCTTTATCTCAAATCATTCAACCGGTAAAATGGGGTATGCGATCGCGAGACAGGCGATGCTCCGTGGGGCAGACGTAACCCTCGTAACAGGAAAGGTAGCGATTGCACCACCAAAATTCGTAACAGTGGTTCCGGTTACTTCTGCACAGGATATGTATGAAGCTGTAACGGCAGCCAGTGCTGATCAGGATATCATTATTAAGGCAGCCGCAGTTGCTGATTATAGACCGGCAGAGGTAGCAGATAACAAGATCAAGAAATCGGATGCTGATATGAGCATTCCGCTTACAAGAACAAAGGATATTCTTGCATTTCTTGGAATGCAGAGAGAAAAGGCAAGAAAGACAAACGGGGACAGCAGACTTGCCGGACAGATCATATGTGGATTTTCGATGGAGACACAGAATCTGTTAGAGAATTCCAGAAAGAAGCTGGAAAAAAAGAAGATCGATATGGTCGCAGCAAATAATTTAAAGACAGCGGGGGCTGGATTTGGGACAGATACCAATGTGCTGACATTGATCACACAGGATGAGGATATTGAATTGCCACAGATGAGTAAAGAGGAGTGTGCAGACAGACTTCTTACCCAGTTAATAAAAATGAGGAAATAATATTACCTGGAGGCTGGCATTGAGCATAGAAAATAAGAAAAAGCTGCGGGTGTTATGCCTGGTGCTATTTATATTATACAGTATATCCATTGTCTATTTTCTGATATTCAGTGATATGTTTGGAAGGGGACATGGATATGAAGAGATGCGGTACAATCTGACACCGTTTCTCGAGATTAAGCGTTTCGTAAAGTACAGAAGTTATATGACGACCACAAGCGTGATGTTGAATCTGGTTGGAAATGTTCTTGCTTTTGTACCATTTGGAATGTTGATCCGCTGGGTCAGAGGTAAAAAGACCGGATTTTTTACAGCGACTCTGGCGGCATTTGCGTTTTCGTTAAGTATTGAACTGGTACAGTTGATAACAAAACTTGGGGTGTTTGACGTGGATGATATTATCATGAATACCTTTGGCGGTATGATTGGATATATTATTTATTATATTTTAGCAAGATTTGACAGAAAAAGGAGAAAAGAGTTTGAAAAACAGTGATTTCAGGATGGCTCCTTCCGGAAATTCAAGAGATACAACAATTTCGTATATATTAGGAATACTCGGTGGTGTTTTTATAGTACTGTCCGTGATCAAATCTATTATATCAAGAGGTGCGGTAGAACGTATCTATGGTGTATTGATGATCAGTGCATTTTTGATGGCATTAACAGGAATCGTATTTGGCGTAATCGGATACCATTCTGAGGAAGGCGGTGTCACATCTAAAAAAATGGCTGTTTACCTGAATATTGTTGTATTTGTGATAGCGGGTATCTTTTTTATTAAGGGGATGTAGTATATGGACGAAAGATTAAGGAAACAGCTGGATTTTATATTGGAAGTAGACAAGAGTAAATTTGTAGTCAGACAGACGTATCTGACAGATGGAATCAGAAAAGAAGATGATGCAGAACATTCCTGGCATATTGCACTTATGGCAATCTTACTGGCGGAATATTCAAATGAACCGGTTGACGTATTAAGAGTAGTTTCCATGCTGCTGGTTCATGATCTGATCGAGATAGATGCAGGTGATACATATGCATATGATAAAAATGCAAATGCAACAAAAAGAGAGCGGGAATTGAAGGCTGCTGACCGGATATTTAATATCCTGCCGGAAGATCAGGCAAAGAAGCTTCGTGGGCTATGGGATGAATTTGAGGAGTATCAGACGCCGGAAGCCAAATTTGCACATGTGATGGATAATCTGGCACCGGTTATGTTATGCGATGCAGTCGGAGGAAAAGGCTGGAAAGAGCATGGAGTTTTTGAGAGTCAGGTGTATGGCAGAAATAAGCGGACACCGGAGGGATCAGAGACGTTATATCAGGTGATCGATGAGGTGTTTCGGAAGAACATTCAACTTGGGAACATAAAGGGAGACAATAAATGACATATTATAAGGATATAACAGCAGAATATGAAGATATCGAAGATCGTTACGAACTGATGGTTGAGCGGATCCGTTCGATCACAAAAGAAGAAACAGTGGACATGCGGTATCGGGATTATTTTGTAAGAACTGGAGAATTTTTACTGCAGTTAGATAAAGTGATCGAAAAGGTAAAAAGTGGGATGCCCATTTCGGAGAGCTGTACAGCGGGCGAATTACAGCAGATAAATGCAGCACTTTATCAGGATGTTATGCCTGAAAATTACGAAACGAGTTATTGCAACTATGAATACACCAGACAGATGTTTGGTGAGAAAATAGCAGAGAACGAGATTGAAGACATAGACAAGCGGGAATATTTATTTGCTGACTATCTGACATTTCTTTGTTATGAATTCCATGGACTGATCGCGGCAGCATTTGAAGGAAGAGTTGTAGACCTTACTGTATGGTTTGAATTGTTTGTGGAGGTATATGGGATCTTTGAGGATTTTCCATCTGTTAAAGCAGTAAAAGATGCCATTTATTATTTTGAACATGATTATGCGGAGTTCTTCATGGATTATCGTGTGCGTGAGAAGATGGATCCGATTCTTTCCTTTGCGACAGATATTGTCATGAAATGTGAAGACGGAGATAACAGCTATTTATATGAATATGGCGAATACATCGGAAAGAATGAATTGGAAACGGAAGCGTTTCTTCGCAGGATGTCATCAGAAAAAGTGGCGTCGATCGCCCGGACTTATACAGAAGGGTTTCGACAGGGCTTTGTAGCAGCCGGAATTGATATATCAAAAAAGAAGCATGTAAACATCCGCTATTCGATCGGTATGGAGCGTATCGTAAAAGCTGCAATCCTCCAGTTCCGTGATATGGGGCTGGAACCGTTATGCTTCCGTTATGATACCAACCGGATCAATCGGATCAGAATGAACCGGATTGGTTATGTAGGTACTCCGGTAAATAAGCAGATGGATTACGATCATCAGATGGATCAGGCGTTATTCCTTGATCGTAAGCTGATGGAACGAAAGTTAGAGATAATGCGAGGCGCTTATGAGAAATACAGATATGAGGCGTCCGTATATGCAGGACCGGCGTGTATCGAGATCTTTGGTGAGACACCGTTTGAACCGGTAAGCAAGCCAGGACAGCTTACGCTTAGCAAGAAGCAGCAGGAGCTTGGTGTGGAATATACCAATGAACTGTCACAGATCGTGAATGAATATATACCGGGAGATGAGTATAGCTTTACAATCATCGCATATCCAATGCCTGAGATCGGAGATAATTATGAGGAGATATTTGAACAGATCATTCGAATAAACAATTTGGAGAGTAATGCATATCGTCCGATTCATCAGACGATCATCGATGAGCTGGATCAGGCAGAATGGGTACATGTGATCGGACAGAATGGCAATCAGACTGATATGAAGGTAATGCTGCATGTGTTAGAGCGCCCGGAGACAGAGACAAATTTTGAGAACTGTCTGGCGGATGTGAATATTCCTCTTGGCGAGGTTTTTACATCGCCGAAGCTTACCGGAACGCATGGAGTTTTAAATGTAAGTGAGGTCTATCTGAATGATCTGAAATATGTCGATCTCAAGCTGACCTTTGAAGATGGAAAGATCAGAACCTATACCTGCAAGAACTTTGACAGAGAAGAAGATAATATCAAATTTGTAAAGGACAATCTTCTGGGCGGACGGGAGACACTGCCGATCGGAGAGTTTGCAATCGGAACAAATACGACCGCATATGTACTTGCAAATAAATATAACATGGTATATAAACTGCCGATTCTGATCGTAGAGAAGATGGGGCCGCATTTTGCAGTCGGTGATACCTGCTATAGCTGGAGCGAAGAAAATATCCTTCATAATCCGGACGGCAAGGAAATCGTTGCAAAGGATAATGAGTGCTCGATCCTTCGAAAGACGGATATCAGCAAGGCATATTTTAACTGCCATACCGATATTACGATACCATATGATGAGATCGGAGGCATTTATTCGGTTCATGCAGATGGAACCAAAGTTGCCATTATCGAAAATGGCAGATTTGTTCTTCCGGGAACAGAGATGTTAAATGAGCCGTTTAAAGAGGCAAAATAAAAAATAAACCATATAAATGAGAGTGGATTCATCATCCTGAACATGGGAGAGAAACTATCATTTATATGGTTTATTTTATTTCATAGCGTTTATCTGTGCTTTTATAAAGAAGTTAGTATTCGTATCGTATTTTATTATTTTAAAACAGACATTCGCTTATATCGTTTATTTGAATACAGTGCGCTGTCTGCCTGGCTTAACAGATCCTCAATCTTGATATCCGGATCGCAGGAAAATTCCGATACACCGACACTCATTTCGATATAATATGGTTTGCCACAGGTTTCATTTAATTCATTGGACAACTCCTGAATCCTTGCCTGTACAGTCTTAGGAAAATCAAGATCATCAATGAAAGCAAAACATACAAACTCATCACCGCCGATTCGACCAACAATGTCACTCGCCCGGAAACTTGTCATCAGGATATTTGCAATATTCTTTAAAGCAAAATCTCCATCGTTGTGTCCGAATTTATCGTTTACGATCTTTAAGCTGTCCATGTCTGCAAACAGTAGCATTGCCTTACGTCCATGATTGGCAGGTTTATTGATCAGGTATTCTACTTTTTCCATTAATCCACGTCTGTTATTGACTCCGGTCAGTTCATCGGAGGTAGACAGGTGATTTAACAGCTCATTTTTTTCATGGATCTCATTTAAGGACATTACTAATTGTTCTTTTGTCTGGATCTGTTCTTTTAAAAGTGATAAATATTTAAAAGAAGCACCAAGATGAAGAGAAGTTGTATAAATGTGTCCAAAGTGATTTACATCTGTATTGCATACAAACAGACCATGATGTTGTTCATTTGTAAAAATAGGAACAATAACAACGGTAAATCTATCTTCAAAACCGGTATATTCATTGTCGAAGATATCGGTAGATGCAATACGACGTGTTTCACCTGATAAAACAGCTGTATGTTTTGGATTGTAAAAAGCTTGAAGATACAAAGTATCCGGCGTTTTCCAGCTTCCGTCCGGTTGAATGGCGACGGGCTCATCATACGCATATAAATAAGATGCTGCAAATCCAAGGTCTTTTAATTTAGCAAGCATAGATGAAAAGGTTTTTGCTGTATCGGTTCCATATGTAAGAGTATCTCTTGTAATATAGATTGAAGACCATGATCCCGTTTTGCTGTCATGTTCCTGTTGGTACAAAGAAGTTGACAAAAACTGTGCGATAGCACTTGTAATATGAGAATTTAGCCGATAGTATTCAGACCGTTTATCCGGATCGTTGATTAATGCTATGATGACACCGGAAAAACAACGGAATGAAAATGCAATATTGGTTACTGAAAAGAAACTTGTGACAGGAGATGACAATAATGTCATCAGTTTGTCTACAATCAGATTCTTTGGATATGGTTTTGCCTTTGGTAAAATAGCAATTTCTATTATATCCTTCCAGATGCTGTTGATCTGATCAAGAACAATCGTACCAAAAAAGCTGTTTTTAATGTTGCCTAAAATAGAATCATCACAGTATTCCAGAATATCTGTTACAGTAGAGAAATTGTCAATCGGCATATGTTCGGTATTTTCATGCAGAATGCACCCACATGATAATCGTTTTACAAAGTGGGAATCCAAGACAGAAGAACAGAATTCGCCTGTCTTAATATCCTGAATTATCTTGCCAACGGCACGATAGCCCAATGCCGGGGTGTTCGCGTTTACGGTTGTAAGGGGTGGAACCATAGTTACGGAACCGGGAGAGTTGTCAAAACCGATTACACTGATATCAGCTCCGATTCGGATGTTACGGCTTTTCAATTCCTGATAGCCGCCGATAGCCATCTGATCGTTAGAGAAAATGATTGCATCAGCATCCGGATTATCATCAAGCAGTTTGCTGACAATCTCACGGCTGTATTCAGAATAATCACCGTATACGATCATATCTTCGGTGACCGGTATGTTGTGAGCTTTCATTGTAGTTCGGTATACATTCAAACGTTCCAGAGCATCTTCATTTGTCTTTCTTCCGGCAACAAAACAGATATGCTTTCGGTTGTGATGAATAATCAGATGTTCAATGGCATCTCGAAGACCGGCAGTACTGTCGGTCTGTAAACAAGGATAACCTGAAACCTTAGATTCCAGAGTAAGAATCGGAATATCCTTAAAGGTATCCAAAAATGCTTCGATACTTTTTTGTGATATAAAAGATGCAATCGTGCCAACGGACACGATCAGGGCATCCAGATTTTCTTTTTTAGCATAATAAAAAACAGAGTTGTACTGATAATCATAAATTTCGTTTTCAGGATCGTTAAATGAAGCATTTAAAAACATGCCCGGAAAGACGATGAGATTCACGTCTAGCTCTTTCGCTGCGTATTCAGCTCCTTTACATATTTCATTTGCATATTCATTGTCGAGATGACATATGAATAATCCGATGTTTAATCTATTATTTGTCATACAACTACCTCTTGTTAATGAAAATACAGTTACTCTGCATATGATATTATATTACCATAAATGGGAATCATTATCAAATTATATTTGATATTTATATAGTATTTTTAAAAAAAAGAAACACGCTTTGCTGATGAACAAAATTGTGCCGAACAGAGACCTGTTTTGGGCTGGTATATTTGTGAGAATGGCTTCTTTACAAACAGAAATTAATCCCGTATAATTTATAAGAATCAATTGGCATGAAAATGCACTTTATAATGGATAAAACAGGAGGATTTTACAATGGATTACAAGAATGCCGGCGTTGATATTGAGGCAGGATATAAGTCAGTAGAACTTATGAAGAAGCACATCAAGACAACCATGAGACCAGAGGTATTAGGTGGTATCGGAGGTTTTGCTGGTGCGTTCAGTCTTGCAAAGATCAAAGAGATGAAAGAGCCTGTATTACTGTCTGGAACAGATGGATGCGGTACAAAAGTACAGCTTGCATATATCATGGATAAGCACGATACGATCGGAATCGATGCTGTGGCTATGTGCGTGAATGATATTGCATGTTCTGGTGGAGAACCTCTTTTCTTCCTGGATTATATAGCATGTGGTAAGAATTATCCGGAAAAGATCGCTACGATCGTAAGTGGTGTTGCAGAAGGCTGTAACCAGTCCGGTGCAGCTTTAGTTGGCGGTGAGACAGCAGAGCATCCGGGACTTATGCCGGAGAATGAGTATGACCTTGCGGGATTTGCTGTAGGTGTCGTAGAGAAGGATGAACTTATCACAGGAGAGAATATCAAAGCCGGAGATACATTGATCGGTATCGCTTCCAGCGGTGTACACAGCAATGGTTTCTCATTGGTTCGTAAAGTATTTGAGATGACAAAGGAATCTCTGGATACATATTATGATGAACTCGGAACAACACTTGGCGAAGCACTTCTTGCTCCGACAAGAATTTATGTAAAAGCATTAAAGGCAGTAAAGGATGCCGGTGTAATGATTAAGGGTTGCAGCCATATTACAGGTGGCGGTTTCTATGAGAACATTCCAAGAATGCTTCCGGACGGAGCTCGTGCACAGGTGAAGAAGGACTCATATGAAGTGCCTGCTATATTCAAGCTCCTTGCAAAGAAGGGCGATATAGATGAGCATATGATGTACAACACATATAACATGGGCGTTGGTATGTGCCTTGCAATAGATCCTGCAGATGCAGATAAGACAATAGCAGCTATAGAGAGTGCCGGAGACAAGGCATTTGTTCTCGGTACAGTAGTAGCCGGTGAAAAGGGAGTAGATTTATGCTAAGAATAGCAGTTCTGGTTTCCGGTGGCGGTACGAACTTGCAGGCGATCATTGATGCGATCGCAGCAGGAAAGATCACAGACACCGAGATCGCAGCAGTTATCAGTAATAATAAAAATGCCTATGCACTGGAACGTGCAAAACAGGCAGGTATAAAAGATATCGTAGTATCACCAAAGGATTTTGAAACAAGAGAAGTATTTAATGAGAACCTGTTGAAGACTTTACAGGAAGTGAATCCGGATCTGATCGTACTTGCGGGATACCTTGTAGTTATTCCGGAGAGCGTGATCGATGTATTTGAGAATCGGATTATCAATATCCATCCTTCCCTGATCCCTGCTTTTTGTGGCACAGGCTATTATGGACTCAAGGTTCATGAGGCAGCGTTAAAAAGAGGTGTAAAAGTAGTAGGTGCTACGGTACATTTTGTAGATAAAGGAACCGATACTGGTCCGATCATTATGCAGAAAGCGGTTGCAGTACAAAACGGAGATACTCCGAAGGTGCTTCAGCAGAGAGTCATGGAGCAGGCAGAGTGGAATATTCTACCTGCTGCTATTGATAAGATCGCACATGGAAAGGTTCGGATCGAAGACGGCATAACAGTTGTAGAAGACTGACAGGAGGAAAACAAATGAAGATTTTAGTTGTAGGTGGCGGCGGAAGAGAGCATGCTATTATTACAAGTATTGCAAAGAGCAGTAAAGTAACAAAGATCTATTGTGCACCGGGAAATGCAGGTATTGCAGAACTGGCAGAATGTGTGGATATCGGTGTTATGGAATTTGATAAACTGGTTGATTTCGCAAAGAAGGAAGCAATTGATCTTGCAGTTGTAGCTCCGGATGACCCGTTGGTTGCCGGTGCAGTCGATACATTTGAAGCGGCAGGTATCCGTGCATTCGGTCCTCGTGCAAATGCAGCGATCATCGAAGGTTCAAAGGCATTTTCCAAGGATCTTATGAAAAAATACAATATACCTACAGCCGCATATGAGAATTTTACAGATGCAGAATCAGCACTTGCATATCTTGAAACGGCAAGCTTTCCGATCGTATTAAAAGCAGATGGACTGGCACTTGGTAAAGGTGTTCTGATCTGTAAGGATCTGGAAGAAGCAAAAGCCGGCGTAAAAGAGATCATGCTGGATAAGCATTTTGGAAATGCGGGAAATACTATGGTTATCGAGGAATTCATGACAGGACGTGAGGTGTCTGTTCTTGCATTCTGTGATGGTACAACGATCAAACCAATGACCTCTGCACAGGATCATAAGCGTGCACAGGACGGTGATCAGGGGTTGAATACCGGTGGAATGGGAACATTTTCACCAAGCCCATTCTATACAGATGAGATCGCAGATTACTGCATGGAGAATATATACAAGCCTACAATGGCAGCCATGAAGGCAGAGGGAAGAGAATTCAAGGGCGTATTATTCTGCGGACTTATGATCACACCACAGGGCGTAAAGGTACTGGAATATAATGCAAGATTTGGAGATCCGGAGGCGCAGGTTGTTCTTCCTAGAATGAAGAATGATATCATTGATGTATTTGAGGCTTGTATTGACGGAACACTGGATCAGGTAGAGCTTGAATTTGAAGACAACGCTGCTGTATGTGTAGTACTTGCATCTGACGGTTATCCGGTTTCCTATAAGAAAGGCTATCCGATCTCAGGCCTTGAGACATTCAAAGACAAGGACGGATATTATGTATTCCATGCCGGAACTAAGTTTGAAGACGGCAAAGTTGTAACAAATGGCGGTCGTGTACTTGGAGTAACAGCTACAGGAAAGGATCTTCATGAAGCCCGTGCAAATGCATACAAGGCAACCGAGTGGATCACATTTGAGAATAAATATATGCGCCATGATATCGGTAAAGCGATTGATGAGTGTTAATTATTATTGAAAGATATACGAAAGAAAAAAGTCTCTGGGGAACATACTAATATATGGGAGCCGGGGACTTTTGTATCATAACAGAAGATAGTAGGACAGAAAATGTCATATACTATGAAAAAAGAGGTGACATAATTTGAAACTTCCGAACAGTGAAAAATTACAGGAAATATTAAAAGAAGCTAAACGGATATCCAAGAAGCTGGGACAGAATTATATAGGAAGCGAACATCTGCTGATGGCACTTACCTTTGTCAGTGATACGGCACCGTTTGTTGTTTTGCAGGAAAATGGAGTAACGATACAGTCGATCATTAATATCTTAAGCCAGATACCATTAGCCGGAGGAAACTTTGGTGCAGAAAAAAGCAAATATACAAAATCCGCAGAGTCAATCCTGGAGCTTGCGGGAAATGAGGCAAAACGTCTGGAAAGTACAGAGATAGGAAGTGAACATCTTCTGATTGCCGTTTTGAAGCATCTGGATTGTACGGCGGTAAAGATCATACTGTCATTAAAGGCAAATATCCAGAAAATATATGTAGATATCATGTCTGCATGCGGAGTGGATGGCAGTACGGCAAAGAAAGAATTTGTAAGTCTGAAAAAGGGAAAGAATAAATCCAAGGCATCGGCAACACCGACGTTGGACCAGTTCTCCAGAGATATGACGATGGATGCCCGTATGGGCAATCTGGATCCGGTTATAGGCAGAGAGAAAGAGATAGAGCGTGTGCTTCAGATTTTAAGCAGGCGTATGAAGAACAACCCATGTATGGTTGGAGAACCGGGTGTAGGTAAGACTGCGGTAGCAGAGGGGATTGCTTACCTGATCGCTGCAGGAGATGTGCCAGATACGGTGCGGGATAAACGACTGCTGTCATTAGATTTATCCAGTATGGTAGCGGGTTCCAAGTACCGTGGAGAATTTGAGGAACGGATCAAGAAGGTGATCGCAGAGGTAAAAAATGCCGGAAATGTCATTCTGTTTGTGGATGAGCTTCATACGATCATCGGAGCCGGTGGAGCAGAGGGAGCAATCGATGCATCTAATATCTTAAAACCATCCTTATCGCGCGGAGAGATCCAGATGATCGGAGCGACGACGCGTGCAGAATACAGAAAATATATAGAAAAGGATGCAGCGTTGGAGCGAAGATTTCAGCCGGTCTATGTGGAAGAACCGACCAATGAAGAAACAGTAGAGATCTTAAAGGGACTTCGACCTGCATACGAGGAACATCATCATGTAGAGATCAGTGATCAGGCACTGGAAACAGCGGTATCATTATCGGTTCGATATATCAGTGACCGTTTCCTGCCGGATAAAGCTATTGATCTGATGGATGAAGCCTGTTCCAGAAAACGTCTGGGATTCGGAAAAAAAGCAAAGAAGACCCTGCCATTGGAGCTTGAGATACAAGCGCTTTCCGATGATCTTGAGAACCTTTTAGAGGCTGGAGGTATCGATGAAGCGGCAGAGCTGTTAAAGAAACAGAGAAAGCTGGAAGCAAAGCTTGATAAAATGAAGCAGAATAAAAATGCGAAAAATGTTGTAGTAGATGCAGAGGATATTGCGGATGTTGTATCTGTATGGACGAAGATTCCGGTAAATAAACTGACCGAACAGGAATCCAAACGTCTGGAACGTCTGGAAGAGGAGCTGCATAAGAGAGTTGTCGGTCAGAATGAAGCAGTTGATGCGGTAGCAAAGGCGATCAAGAGAAGCCGTGTAGGCTTAAAAGATCCCAAACGTCCGGTTGGTTCGTTCTTATTCCTTGGACCTACCGGCGTAGGTAAGACTGAATTGTCGAAAGCTCTTGCAGAAGCAGTATTTGGCAGCGAGGACGCGCTGATCCGTGTCGATATGTCGGAGTACATGGAGAAACACAGTGTGTCGAAGCTGATCGGGTCGCCTCCGGGCTATGTTGGTTTTGAGGAAGGAGGACAGTTGAGCGAGAAAGTCCGTTCCAATCCGTACTCTGTTATATTGTTTGATGAGATAGAAAAGGCACATAGTGATGTGTTTAATATATTATTGCAGGTACTGGATGATGGACATATTACAGATTCTCAGGGCAGAAAAGTAGATTTTAAGAACACGATAATTATCATGACATCTAATACCGGTGCACAGAGGATTATTGATCCGAAGAAGCTTGGATTTGTTACCGCGTCAAATGCAGATACAGAGCACGAAGATATGAAGAAGAATGTTATGGATGAGGTAAAACAGAACTTCAAGCCGGAGTTCTTGAACCGTATTGACGACATTATCGTATTCCGTGCACTGACAGAGGATGATGTAAGAAATATTTCGAATCTTCTATTAAAAGAATTAAAGCAACGTGTTGCATCGCAGATGGAGATTCAGTTGAAGTTTGGAGATGCAGTTAAGAAACTGATCTTTGAGAAAGGCTACGATAAGAAATACGGAGCAAGACCGTTGAAACGTGCGATCCAGACGAATATAGAAGATGAGCTTGCAGAAGCAGTCTTAAAAGGTGAGATCAAACGGGGAGATACCGTTCAGGTGACTGTGCGCAACGATAAGGTGAAGTTTGTAGTAAAAAATGAACCTGAAAAGTAGTTGCTTCCAATTCTATAAAATAATTGTGAACTGATTATATTTGGTGTGGCAAAAGCCGGAGCATTATTGTATAATCAGATTATAAAAGTGCCGGGTAAGGCATGAGTATAATGTACAGGAGGATAAAAATGTCAGTAATCAACGATTTAATTAACATAGAGTCCGATTCACTGGATTTCGGAAATTATGAATTAGCAACAAAGACAAAGAAAGATGGTATTGAATATAAAGGTGATATCTATAAGATCAAGACTTTCAATGAGATCACCAAACTTGAGAAGAATGGTATGTTTGTATATGAATCAGTACCGGGTACAACGGTACATGGCTTCCGTTCATCAGAAGAAGATGTATCATTTATAGTAGAAGGAACAGAGACCTCATCTATTACACTGGAGCTGGAACCGGAAACAGATTACAAGATTCATATTGATGATATATATGTAGGAAAGAATAAAACAAATCTCGGTGGCAAGTTAAGCATCAGTGTAGATCTTGAACCGGGCAGAGAAGTAAAGGTAGACGTCAGAAAAGCATTTGACTAGGAGTTTATATGGCAAAAGAAAAACAGATCTTTTTTTGCCGGGAATGTGGATTTGAGTCAGCAAAATGGATGGGACAGTGTCCGGGTTGCAGATCCTGGAATACGTTCTGTGAAGAAAAAGTAACGGTAGGCGCCAGAAAACAGTCCGGAGGACGGACTGCTGTGGTGCCTACAAGTATTTTAGAAGTAAAAACGGCTGATGAGACAAGATTTTCCACAGGACTGGAAGAATTGAACAGAGTACTTGGAGGAGGAATCGTAAACGGTTCTCTTGTTTTGGTAGGGGGAGATCCCGGTATCGGTAAGTCGACAATCCTGCTTCAGATGTGCAGAAATCTATCGGCGGATGGTCATAAGATCCTCTATGTTTCAGGCGAGGAATCTTTGTCACAGATCAAGATGCGCGCGGAACGAATTGGTACATTTCAGAAGGATATGCTGCTTTTGTGCGTAAATAATCTGGAAGATGTAGAAGAATATGTTAAGAAGGACAGACCGAAGGTTATTGTTATCGACTCAATCCAGACAATAGTAGTAGAAGATATTGCTTCGGCACCGGGAAGTGTATCTCAGGTAAAAGAAGTAACAGCACGTTTGATGCAGATGGCAAAACAGATGGATATAGCGATCTTTATCGTTGGACATGTTACGAAGGAAGGAACGGTAGCAGGCCCGAGAAATCTGGAACATATGGTAGATACGGTGTTGTATTTTGAAGGCGATCGTAATGCAGGCTTCCGTATTCTTCGTGCGGTAAAGAACCGATTTGGATCAACAAATGAGATCGGTGTATTTGAAATGCTTGAAACCGGCTTATCAGAGGTGAATAATCCATCGAAGGTTATGCTGGCAGGCAGACCGCTTCAGACATCCGGTTCGGTTGTGGTATGTTCTTTAGAAGGAACCAGACCGATCCTGTTGGAGATCCAGGCACTGGTCTGCCAGACCAGCTTTAATCTGCCGAGACGTACAACAGTTGGTTTGGACTATAATCGTGTGAACCTTCTTCTTGCGGTACTTGAAAAGAGAGCGGGGATGGTATTATCAGGAAGTGATGCATATGTCAATATAGCCGGTGGTATGCGGCTTGATGATCCGGCAGCAGATCTTGGAATTGTATTTGCACTTGTTTCCAGTTTTCGTAATCGTCCATTGGATGAGAGTATGGTCGTATTCGGTGAAGTAGGACTTTCAGGAGAAGTTCGTGGCGTATCCGCAGCGGAGCAGCGTGTAAGAGAAGCTGTGAAAATGGGTTTCAGGACATGTATTATGCCAAAGACAAATGCAGAGCATCTTAAGAGTATAGAGGGCATAAAAGTAGTAGGAGTATCGAATATCAGTCAGGCGTTAGAGTATATATAAGATTGTATTT